>JANOAX010000149.1:0-49741 GCA_031411335.1 Bacteroidota bacterium | reverse complement strand
ATGAAATCGACAAGAGAGTAATATTGCATAGGAGTTCGATGACGACATTACAAAAGCAATTGAAAAGTAGCTACTTTTGGACTTTAAACAGAAAAATCTACTAAATTGAAACTGGAAGCCCATATCTTGTACATATCATATGATGGCATGACTGACAATTTAGGGCAATCACAAGTTCTTCCCTATTTATGTGGTTTAAGTTTAAGGGGATACAATATCTCACTCATTAGTGCAGAAAAGCCAGAAAAATTTTTACAACTTAAGCAGCACATTCAAAATATATGTACTTCAAACCAAATAAGTTGGCACCCTGTCATTTATACTAAAAAACCACCTATACTTAGTACTTATTTTGACATTATAAAGATTAAGAAATTAGCCCAGCTGATTTTTCAAAACAAACCATACCATATTGTTCATTGCAGAAGCTATATTCCAAGTATAATAGGAGTTGCAATAAAAAGAAAATTCAAAATCCCTTACCTATTTGATATGAGAGGATTTTGGGTGAACGAAAAAATTGATGGAAACATTTGGAATATTAATAATCCAATTTTTAAAATGGTATTTAATTACATGAAAAAAAAGGAGATTGAATTCTTTTTAGAAGCTGATCGAATTGTTTCTTTAACCAAAAATGCAATTCCCACTATTAATTCAATTGTTTCACAAGGCGATCTTTCATATAAAATAACGGTAATACCCTGTTGTGTAGATGTAAGTCATTTTGATAGATCCAAAGTAAAACTGGCTGACGTAAATAATTGGAAATCTCAATTAAATATTCAATCGAACGATTACATTTTATCTTATTTAGGAAGTTTAAGTACGTGGTATTTACCAGAAGAAATGTTAAGATTTTTTTTACGATTCAAAATTAAAGTTCCGAATGCGAAATTTTTAATTATCACTTCAGAAGATGCGCTACCATTTATTAAGATGGCGGTAAAAATAGGAGTTCCAACAGATTCATTAATTTTCACTTCTTCGGACAGAAATAACATGCCTGCTCTATTATCACTCTGTAATGCCTCCCTATTTTTTATTAAACCTGCCTTCTCTAAAATTGCCAGCTCACCTACTAAACTTGGTGAATTATTAAGCATGGGAATTCCAGTTATTTGCAATGCGGGAATTGGAGATACGGATGAAATGATTAAAACATCGCAGTCAGGTGTAATATGCAAATCATTCGATGAAAAAGAATATGATCGATGCTCAGAAGATATTATTCGCTTAGAAAAAACGCTGGATAAAGAATTAACTCGTAGAAAAGCAATTGAATTATTTAGTCTTGAAAATGGCGTTAATTTCTATCAAACTATCTATCAAGAATTGATTGCTAAGAATGATGATAAGGCTCATTCTTGAGTATTGTCATAGCACGATAAAGCTGCTCTGCAAAGATAACCCTTACCATTTGATGTGTAAACGTCATTTTAGACAATGAAAGTTGTTCATTTGCTCTTTCTTTTAAATCAGAATGGAATCCATAAGCTCCACCTACCACAAAAATTAAATCGCCCTGAATTGAAACAAATTTTTTATTTAGCCATTTTGCAAATTCTTCCGAACTTAAATTGGCTCCGTTCTCATCAAGCAAAACTAGATGATCACTTGACTTTACATAAGACAAAATTTTTACGGATTCCTCATCAATAATTTCTTGAACTTTCCTTTTTGCAGATGAACCCATCTCTAATTCGATAAAATCTATCGACAAATAACGCTTCAGCCGACTTTTATATTCAGTCAAGCCCTCCTTCACCCAGCTGCCTACCGTCTTATTTACAAATAACACCTTTATTTTCAATACTTTAATTATTAATTATGAATTTTTACTGTTAATAACACGGCTCAATTTATGAGTGAACAATCAAAAAAGCATGTATTTTTGGTAAAATTGGATAATAAATACGATAAAATCATTTTTGGCAAGGAGTTTGCCGTCTAAAGTCGATTATAAAAAATGAAAAACCTTATCACCATCCTCAGTATTATCATCCTAAGTGTTGGTCAATCAGTAGCACAAAACGACCTTTTAGATGAAATCGCGACTTCGCTTCGTTCGGGTGATGCACGTTCAGTTTCAAGGTATTTCGGAAATACAATTGATCTTACCATCATTTCTCAGGAAGAAGTTTACAGTAAAGTTCAAGCAGAACAAATCCTTAAAGATTTCTTTTTAAAAAATCAACCACGTTCTTTTACGATTATTCACAAAGGTGAATCAAAAGAAGGAGCAAGATATGCCATTGGAAGTTTAGTTACTAATTCAGGTCAAGTATACAGAACCTATTTTTACATGAAACAACAAGGAAATACAGCCATTATTCAAGAATTACGATTCATGAAAGAATAAACATCAACAAGATGCTAAAAAGCTGCTTCTATCATTAGAAGCAGCTTTTTTAATTTTAATCCTATTAAATGATTCAGAATTTGCAATTTTGCAGGATATGGAGCTTAGCGAATTTATTAAAGCCTCGTTGGCAGAAGACCTTGGAGATGGAGATCATACTTCACAATCCACTATTCCCATCGACCAAGTAGGCAAAGCACATTTATTAGTAAAAGAAGATGGAATTATATCAGGGTTAAATGTTGCCAAAGAGATTTTCAAAATAGTAGATCCTGATTTGATCTTAACATTTTTTGCCACGGATGGTGAGGAAATCAGAAAAGGAAATCTATTGTTTAATGTTGAAGGAAAAGTACAAAGCATATTAATTGCAGAACGATTAGTTCTTAATTGTATGCAAAGAATGAGTGGAATTGCTACCACAGCAAAAAAATATGCAGATGCAGTTTCTGGTACCAATGCGAAAATATTAGACACTCGAAAAACTACTCCACTCCTGCGATTCTTAGAAAAAGAGGCAGTACGTACAGGTGGCGCTCACAATCATCGTTTTGGATTATATGACATGATTTTAATAAAAGATAACCATGTCGATAGCGCAGGCGGAATTGAACCAGCTCTTGAAAAAGCAAAATTATATTTGGAGAGGAAAAATATATCCATTCCTATAGAAATCGAAACTAGAAATTTAGACGAAGTTAAGGAAGCCGTAAATACTGGAATTCCAAACAGAATCATGTTCGATAATTTCGAACCAGATCTTATTCAACAAGCTTTATCAATTGTCGATAGAAAAATGGAAACAGAAGCTTCAGGTGGAATTAATTTGAGCAACGTAAGAAGCTATGCATTAACAGGCGTAGATTACATTTCGATTGGCGCTTTAACTCATAGTGTTAAGAGTCTTGACTTGAGTCTTAAAATAGTTAAATGAGTAAAAGTAAAATCTCCAAATTTCTTTTAAACCTTTGGCCTCTTAAGCCATTCATTCAATTTTCTAAAAACCTGAAGCTACCAGGATTTGAAGGTTTACCATTGTATGATGTTGGAAATTTCTTTATACAAAGGTTACGAAACAATGATTTACAAACTCGTGCTCAGTCTTTAGCATTTAGTTCTTTCCTTGCATTATTTCCTACTATCATTTTCATTTTTACGTTGATTCCTTATATCCCAATTCCCTCCTTTCCTGAAGAACTTCTTAAGCTATTAAAAGATTTTCTTCCATCTAATACTTATGAAGCAGCGCACGAAACAATTGAAGACATCCTTCTACATCAACGAGGTGGTTTATTATCTTTCGGATTCTTCTTCGCACTCTATGTTTCTGCTGATGGAATCATGGCATTAATGACATGGTTTAACCGGAGCTATCATGGAAAAGAGCAAAGGTCAGGATGGAAGAAAAAAATAATGGCCATTGGACTTACCCTCACGCTTGCTTCTTTCGTGTTTTTAGCCATTGGACTTATACTCACGTTCGAATACATCTATTTCTATCTAGAAGAGAAAAAAATATTCGTTAGCATCATGCAACTTATCCTTATTTCAGCAGGAAAATGGGTGATTTTACTTATACTTTGCTTTTCAGCGATCTCATTACTCTATTACTTTGGCCCTTCAGAAAAAAATAAATTAAAATTTATATCTGCAGGATCCTCCTTGGCAACGCTACTTATCATCTTAACATCTTTAGGATTCAATTTCTTCCTAAATAATTTTGGACAATACAATAAAGTTTATGGGTCTATCGGAACACTTATTGTGATTCTGATTTGGCTTTATATTAACTCTTTTGTTTTATTGATTGGTTACGAATTAAACGTCTCTATTAAGAAAGCGAATAAAATTATTTCTCTTCCCAATCTGTAACTGGACCAGGTACACGATCAATTTCTTTCCAAACACCTGCATCATTTAATTTTTCAATCACATAATAATCTACTCCCGAATTCCATTCCTTATATTGCGTCCATCGCAAAATATTTCCAGAACTAGAAATTAGTTTAGTCAAAAGAATTGAGGATCCTAATAACCCTTCTTTACTATCCACGTCACAAACATTACGTACTAAAACTTTATAATAATATTCATGCGAATTTATATTTACATTAAAATCTGAGTAATCAAGAATTAATGAAGGAACGCTTGCTATTAATGAATAATTTATCAGATCGGTTGATCTAAAAATATCATATCTCAATACAGAATTAGGCAAAGTTACAGGAGGCTTCCATTCTGTTAAAACATACTGATTATCAACTACGGTTGAACGAACCACATCAACAAACTGTTCCGATACTAAGCTGGTTGGCGTTGCAGCACTATGGTTACTCCATGAATCATACATCGTATTTCCACAAACTGCTATTGCTTTCACTTTATAAATATACTCATAAGGACAAAAAGTACTTGAATCTAAATAATTCAAAGTAAGCGTATCAACAAATCCAATAGAATTTAAAGTGCCACCTTGTTCTTGTCTAAAAATTTCATACCCAGAAATTGAACATCCTCCATACGGGCTCCATGAAAGAGAAACTTGTTGAAGACCTGCGACAGTATTCAATAATATTGTTTCATGTGCTTTCAACAGTGACACATCTTGTCGTAACCCACAGTTATCTACCGCTTGCACTTTATAGGAATAGGGAATTGAATCTGTATTAACTAAAGAGTCTTTATAAGTTGGAACGGTTGTGATTGTGCTATTATTTGAGTGATAAACTTTAGCCAATGTATCATATACATTCGACAAGTCATTCCATTTATAAACCTCATAATAATCCAAATCATTTACATTTGTTTGCTGCCAGTTCAATTCCACTTCACTTGAATTATTTACTGAAACACGAAACATATTCGTAATCGGCGGTGGAAGTTCATCATAGACTTCTATTAAGTCTACCATCACTGTATCATCTGTACAACCATTACTATTCGTAACTGTAAGCGTAATGGTGTAAATATCTGGATTGCTATAAGTATGTGCTGCATTGAACGAAGACACACTGTTACCATCGTCAAAATCCCAAATAAAACTTGAATTACTTAGCCCAGAAGAATTATTGGTAAAATTCACAATTACGGGACTACAGCCTTCCATAACATCTACCGCAAATTCTGCATGAGGTTGAGTAAAGACATGAATGGTATCACTAAAGACTAAAGTATCTGAACAGCCTTCATCATTATATGCAATCATGGTAATGATATAAGCGCCGGGTGTAGAATAAGTATATACAGGAGAACTTCCACTGATTACAGTTCCATCACCCATATCATAAACGATACTATCTGCAATTGTTAAGGCATCAAACATCGTTACGGTTAATGGCGCACATCCATTTGTAACATCCACTAAAAAAGAAGATTCAGGGCTAGTACCAATTACTATGGGAAGAGGATAGGAATAATTTGCAGAGCATCCGTAATTATCAAATGCATACATAGTAACAGAATAGTTGCCCGCTGTGGTATACACATGAGTAGGACTAAATAGTGAGTCAAGTGTACCATCTCCAAAATGCCATTCACAACTCACCGCACCAGTTGTTAAATTATTAAATGAAACGGGGAAAGGTGTACAACCCAATTCAGATGAAACCGTGAATGAAGGAATCGGTCCTTGTACTACAACTGCACTGTCTATCGTTAACGAATCGAGACAACCAAATTTATTGGTAACTGTAAGAGTTACATTATATATTCCTGGAGTAGCGTAGATCAGCGATGGTTGTGCATTTCCGGAGGCATTACCATTTCCAAGATCCCAATTCCAATAAACAACATTACTACTTTGATCAGTAAAAGAAATTAAAAGAGGGGCACATCCCGAATCATTGCTAACCGTAAAATTGGCTAACGGCGAATTTACCTCGATTAATGAATCCACTTCTATTGTATCTGTACAACCAGAAGTTGAAGTAACCACTAAGCTGACTTTATAAAATCCGTCTGCCAAATAAATATGATTTGGAGTATTGGAATTAGAACTGAATCCATCTCCGAAATTCCATTGCCAGTTCACAGAATTCTGACTGGTATCCGAGAAGGAGACTTGAAATGGAATACATCCACCAGAATTTATTAAAGCAATGGAAGCAACAGTAATAACAGGTTGTTTTTGAGCAATAGACTTTAAACATCCATTAATATCTCGAATTGTTAATCTAACAGAATCAGTAGGATTTTCATTATAAAAATGAATCGGATTTTGCAGATTTGAAGTATCCCCATCTCCAAAGTCCCAATGCCATGTAACTGCATCATTACTCATATCTGTAAAACTTACAGCGGCAGGAGCGCAATAAGAACTCACATTATATGTAAAGTTAGGAATCAAATTACTTACGTAAAAAGCACTATCCATCAAAAGGGTATCCTTACATATATTTTTACTTACTATTAGAACTACATCTTGATAACCCAATCCAGTAAAATTATAAATAGGATTCATTTGACTAGATACCCCTTGTGTACCAAAAGTCCAGAAATAAGAAGATCCACCTGTAGAGGTATTTATAAACTCTACGTTGATTGCATCACAATTTGTTATAGTTGATGTGTATGTGAAACTTGCAAATGGGTTAAAAACTTCAATGGCGTATGCCATATTAAATGTCAAGGAACATCCATTCATATCCACCACATTTAATGAAGCGACAAACAAGCCGCTGTCCTGATATGCATGCAATGGAAATTTTAAAGTTGAAGTAGATCCATCTCCAAAATCCCACAAATACTGTGCATAGTTTACATTGCCTGGATTAAATGATATTGAATCTCCTGCACAAGCACGACGGGTGTTAGCTGTGATAGGGTTGGATGCATTTATGGCAAATGATTTTGCTACAAATGAAGTACAATTATTTGTATCTGTAACATTCAAACTAATCATATAGCTTGCAGTCACGTTTGGATAAGTATACGTAGCTGCGGCGGTATTGAAAGTTATACCTGATCCAAAGTCCCAATTAAAATTAGTTCCTGGAGCATTGGTCAACACATCTACGACAACACCATTACATAAATTAGTTTTATTAATTGTAAAATCACTAATTGGCTTAACAACATATGAAGTATCTGTAAATACTAATGAATCTACTACTCCACCACTATAATAAAGATAAAGTGTTGTCACAAAATTTCCACTATCTGAATAAGCATGTGTAGGCGAAGGTAAATTAGATGTATTTCCGTCTCCAAAACTCCACAACCAACCGATGGCTGAAGGATCCGGATTCGTATAACTTACCGTGAAAGGCGCACAGTGATATACAGGAGGGGGGGGTGGTGGCACACCTCCGCCTAAACCGCCACCTGATCCTGTATTGGGACCGAAAGTAATAGGTGGATAATTGTAAGTGTATTGACAACTATCATTTCCTATTGTCAAAGTAATTGTAAAAGGACCTAAACTTTGATAAACATGAGTTGGATTTTCTAAAGAAGAAGTTCCACCATCACCAAAAGTCCACAACCACCAAGTTGCTCCAGTAGAATTTGCAGCAAACTGCACATTTATAGGGGCAACTGTATCAGTAGTAAAAGAAGTTCCATGAGCACCCAGTCCATTTATCACCACTGAATTTGTTGCATGTAAAGTAGTATTACATCCACTTGGTGTTGTACATATAAGCTTTATGCTATACATACCAGGACCAGGATAAATATGTGAAGGATTTTGTAAAGATGAATTTCCTCCATCACCAAAACTCCATTGCCATGAAGAAGCATTCAAAGAAGTGTCAGTAAAAAAAACTTCATAAGGAGGGCATGGGCTCACGGTATAAGTAAAACCAGGGTACGCTCCATCAATGTTAAATGTTTGAAAATTTTGAATATATTGTTCACATCCTCCATTAGGCATCCATGTTGTTAAAGAAACGGTGTAGACACCAGGCGATGTATAAACATGATATGGATTTGCAAGAGTAGATGTAGTTCCGTCACCGAAATCCCATAAAAAAGATCCTGCACCGGATGCATCAGAAAAATTTACTGAGTAAGGCGCGCATCCATTGATAACGGGTTGCGGTACATAATTAACAGATATCGGAGATACATTTATTAGAACAGGATAAACAAGTGTATCCGAGCAACCATTCACATCATTTACAATTAAAGTTACTTGATAGCTTCCATTGTTTACATACGTATGCGATGGATGTTGCAAAGTTGAAGTTGTTCCATCACCAAATTGCCATAACCATGAACTAGCATTGACAGATAGGTTATTAAAATTTACTAAAAGAGGTGGACAACCATTTAATACATCGGGTACAAAACTTGCATCAGGAGAAAATACATTAATTTTCTGATTAAGAGGATAACCCAATTTACATCCATTTGAATGAGTTGCTTCCAAGTAAATTTGATAGACTCCTGAATTTAAATAAGTATGTGTAGGTGATTTTAATGCTGATGTATTCCCATCACCAAAATACCAAAGCCAAGAGTAATTTGCTGCTGTATTATTTACAAAGCTAACTGACAACGGTGCACATCCTTGAGAATTTAACATAGAATAAAGAAAATAAGGCTTTGGTAAGACTGTAATTATTCCTGGGGATAAATTTTGGATACATCCATTATCATAAGTTACTGTCAAAGAAACAGGAAAGGAACCACTATCGACGTACGTATAATAAACTGCGTTACCAGGTCGTGTTAATCCATTACCTAAATCCCAATTATAGCTTGCATTATTAAATTGAGTAGCAATAAGTGCTAAATAATGAGGCATACACCCTGAATCATCACTGATCGAAATCAATGGAATAGGATTCCACTTGATATGAACACTTGAATTGCTTATAACTGTACTAGAACATCCATTAATACTCACTAAAGTAAGTGATGGAAAATACACCCCAGTATCTTGATAAATATGCGATGGATTAAATAATGTTGAAGTAGTCCCATCTCCAAAATTCCATGTATATGCATTTGTATTTTGCATTACTGCAGAAAACTGAAAATTAAAAAAAGGATCACAGGTCACAGAATCGTTTAATGTAATAACAGTCGTAGGTGATGGGAAAATAGTTATAAATCCATTCTTTACCATAATATCATTACAACCATATTGTATACTATAAACCACTAAGGTTACGCTAAAGGTTCCTGGGATATTATAAATATGTTGCGGATTTAATAAGTTACTAGTAGTTCCATCCCCAAAATCCCAAACACAAGAGTCGAATAAAGTGGATAGATTTTGAAAATCAAAAACCTGTGCACCTTGACAACCCGTATTTAATGATACACTAAAATTAGCAATTGGTTTTGGGTTCACCGTAATTTGTGCCGATGTAGTACTCGTTAAGCCACTTGCACTGGATGCAGTAAGGCTAACGGTATAAACTCCAGGTGAAGTAAAAACATTTCCAGGATTGGCAACTACCGAAGTATTTCCATTCCCGAAATTCCATTGATATGAAATTGCATTACTTGAAGTATTTGTAAATTGCACATTATATGGAACACAACCTTGCGCACTAGGTACAGAAAAAGAAGCTATTGGCGATTGTCCAAATACAGAACCTGCGACACTGAAAAGCATCGCTAACATCAAACTCAACCCCATCAGGGGGCGTCTAAACAACTTAAGCAGATCTTTGTACAAAATCATATGACATTCATACGACAGGTATATCATTTAGTTCTATTGGAAGCATTAATTTACAGTCTGATTGATAAGCAATTGCATTAATAACAATCTTTTATTTCAAACGCAAGATTCAAAGATTTTAAAGTTTTTTTAAAGCCCTCGTTTAAGTTAATACGCTGATTATCTGATCCATTCACAATAGACCTACTTAAGTATTACCTTTGTATTCGATTAATTGGAGTAAGAAAACAGAATGAATTTATCAGAAGAAGAATGGGTAGAGGTTTATGGAGCACGCGTTCATAACCTTCAAAATATAGATATACAATTTCCAAGAAACAAACTGGTTGTACTCACAGGTTTGAGTGGCAGTGGTAAAAGTTCATTAGCCTTTGACACTATTTATGCAGAAGGTCAAAGGAGATACATGGAAACCTTTTCTGCGTATGCACGTCAATTTTTGGGAAACATGGAAAGACCAGACGTGGACAAAATAAAAGGCTTGAGTCCTGTAATTTCTATTGAACAAAAAACAACGAATACCAATCCACGTTCCACGGTTGGCACGATCACTGAAATTTATGATTTTCTTCGTTTGCTTTTTGCACGAGCATCCGATGCATACTCTTATTTATCTGGAGAAAAAATGATTCGCATGACGGATGATCAAATAAGAGATTTAATCATTCAGGAATATGATGGAAAGAGTATTTTATTATTATCTCCAGTTGTAAAAGGAAGAAAGGGGCATTACCGAGAATTATTTCAGCAAATTGCACAACAAGGATTTTTAAGAGTACGCATTGATGGTGAACTCATCGAAATAAAAAAAGGGTTACAGGCAGATCGTTACAAAACTCATGACATTGAAATCGTGATTGACCGAATAGTAGTGAATGAAGACAATGCATTAAGAGTTTTTGAAAGTATAAAAACATCTTTAAAGCAAGGAAAAGGTTCCATGATAGTGATGGACGAGCAATCGAAAAAAGTGCGCCATTTAAGTCAACATTTAATGTGTCCGACCACAGGAATCAGCTATGATGAACCGGCGCCTAATAGTTTTT
The DNA here is from genome assembly GCA_031411335.1 of Bacteroidota bacterium. Classification (GTDB taxonomy): domain Bacteria; phylum Bacteroidota; class Bacteroidia; order AKYH767-A; family OLB10; genus JAJTFW01. The sequence goes on along the minus strand of JANOAX010000149.1, from coordinate 38,697 downwards.
CTTTTAACTCTCCATATGGTGCATGTACGAAATGCAATGGACTAGGAACCATTCCAGAAATTGACATTAAATCAGTCATTCCTGACACATTAAAAAGCATAAAACAAGGGGGAATAGCACCGCTTGGAGAATACAAAGACAATTATATTTACAATCAAATACAAACCATCCTCAAAAGATATGATTGTACCATTACTACTCCAATAAAAGAAATTCAAGAAGAAGCACTTGATATCATCTTATATGGATCGAACGAAGTATTCACATCGGAAAAGGATATTGCTGCTGGTAATACTGCCGGATTAGGAATCAGTTTCGAAGGGGTTGCAAGTTTTATTTCAGCACAACTAGAAGACGAAACTTCGTCTCATAAATTAAAGAAATGGGCATTTGGTTTTATGACACACAAAGAATGTCCGACTTGCCATGGTGCTCGACTAAAAAAAGAATCACTTCAATTTAAAATTGACGATAAAAATATTGCTGATTTAGCCCATCTCGACATTTTAGACTTGCATGAATGGAGCAAAAATGTGGAGAAAAGATTAAGTGGAAAACAAAAAACGATAGGCAAGGAAATATTAAAAGAGATCAACAAACGAATTCAATTTTTGGTGGATGTAGGATTAGATTATCTTACCTTAAATCGATCTTCTCGATCACTTTCAGGAGGAGAAACACAACGCATTCGATTAGCCACGCAAATAGGATCTCAATTAGTTGGAGTAATGTATATTTTAGATGAACCAAGCATTGGATTGCATCAGAGAGATAATGCGCGTCTCATTCAATCGTTGAGAGATTTAAGAGATTTAGGCAATTCAGTTATAGTTGTTGAACATGACAAAGAAACCATCATGGCTGCCGATTATGTGATCGACCTTGGACCAGGGGCTGGATTACATGGAGGAAGAGTTGTTTCGGCTGGAACTGCGAAAGAAGTAAGCGCCTCCCCTACTCTAACGGGTAAATATTTATCAGGTGAACTTAATGTGAATCGCACTAAACGCAGAAGAGGAAATGGAAAATCGTTAAAGCTTACCGATGCATCTGGAAACAATTTAAAAAATGTGGATGTAGAATTTCCACTAGGAATATTTATCTGTGTAACTGGAGTTTCAGGGAGTGGAAAATCAACGCTAATAAATGAAACTCTTTATCCAATTCTCAATCAACATTTTTATCGATCACAAACAAAACCATTAAAATACAAATCATTTAAAGGCCTTGAGCATTTAGATAAAGTTATTGAGATCGATCAAAGTCCCATTGGGCGCACTCCACGTTCCAACCCTGCCACCTACACGGGTGTATTTAGTGATATTCGAAATCTATATTCAAATTTAAATGAATCTAAAGTTCGTGGATATCCTCCCGGATGGTTCTCTTTTAATGTTAAGGGAGGAAGATGTGAAAATTGTCAAGGAGCGGGAATGCGAACTATAGAAATGAATTTTCTGCCCGATGTATATGTTATTTGTGAAACATGCAATGGCAAAAGATACAACCGAGAAATTTTAGAGATTCGATACAGAGGAAAATCGATAAACGACATACTCAATATGAGTATCGAACAAGCTGTTGACTTTTTTGAAAACATGCCCAACATTCTACACAAAATTAAAACACTTAAAGACGTTGGGCTTGGCTATCTCACCTTAGGTCAACAAAGCACTACGCTGTCGGGAGGAGAAGCACAACGGGTTAAACTGGCTTCAGAATTATCAAAACGAGACACTGGAAATACATTTTATATATTAGATGAACCCACCACAGGTTTACATTTTGATGATGTACGGATTTTACTTGAAGTGCTTGATAAATTAGTGGAAAAGGGGAATACTGTATTAGTAATTGAACATAACATGGATGTAATTGGCTATGCAGATCATATTATAGATTTAGGTCCGGAAGGTGGATCAAGAGGTGGAAACATATTATGTACAGGAACACCAGAACAGGTAATAAAAAACAAAAAATCCATTACTGCTCATTACCTTAAAAAAGAATTGCAACCTCAAGATAACTTTTCCTGATAACCATCGTTTAATAAACCCTAACTGTACATGTATGAATGCTGACGACGCTAAAATAAGAAGAGCTTTTACTGATAAAGATTGGCAAGAAATAAAAGCCCAAGATACATGGCAAATATTCAAAATCATGGCCGAGTTTGTCGAAGGTTTTGAAAAAATGGGAAGAATTGGACCTTGTGTCTCGATCTTTGGCTCAGCTCGAACCGTTGTTGATTCAAAGTACTATTTATTGGCTGAAGAAATTGCACACAAACTCACTTTAGAGGGTTATGGTATCATTACAGGAGGTGGTCCAGGAATTATGGAGGCGGCGAACAAAGGCGCTCAGAAATCGAATGGAAAGTCGGTAGGTTTAAATATTGAACTACCTTTTGAGCAAGCACCCAACCCTTATATAGATTATGATAAAAGCATCACCTTTGATTACTTCTTTGTAAGAAAACTAATGTTTATCAAATACGCACAAGGCTTTGTCGTATTACCTGGTGGGTTTGGAACCATGGATGAACTCTTCGAATCACTTACACTCATTCAAACCCGAAAAATTGGTCGATTTCCAATAATTCTTGTAGGCAAATCTTATTGGTCAGGACTATTAAGTTGGATCAAAGAAGTTTTAGTAACAGAAAAGTACATCAATCCTGAAGATTTAAATTTATTTACTATTGTTGATTCCGCCGAGGAAGCTGTTAATGCAATAGATTCATTCTATTCTAAATATCTTCTTAAGCCAAATTTTTAAATTTATTAAGTAGGAATTTGAAAATATCTTACATTTTTTTTGTAAGAAACATACAGTTTTAGTTTCATTTCAACCCCTCACCTTATTGGCAATGCGAAACAATTGTATCGATAACAAAGTAAAAATCGATAGCAAATTGTGTAACAATGCAAATCGAACAAAAGAAGTGGACCCCTGAAAAAACATGGGAAACACTTCGCAGCGACTTAAGGGAAAGTAAAGAATACCAGTTGGTATTAGTGTTTGGTAGTCGAACACTTTTATCCAGCCTTGGCTTTTATGATGAAATAAGAAACTGCTATCCAAAAGCTCAAATTTTGATGAACTCTACTTCTGGAGAAATCATCGACACACAGGTAAATGATGATACGATATCACTTACTGCTATCCGTTTTGACAATACTCCTTTCAAAACCATTTCTGTAAATATTCAAGACTATGCAAATGCTGAAACTGCAGGTCAATTTATTGCTCAGTCACTTACCCACTCTAACATTACCAATATTCTAGTGTTTGCTGATGGACATCATGTAGATGGACACAAATTAGTATTGGGCTTAGAAAATTCACTAACAGATCCTGTAGTCATTTCAGGAGGGCTTGCTGGAGATGGGAACAAATTTCAAAAAACTCTTTTAGGCTTAAACGAGCAACCCTGCGAAGGAAAAATTATTGCCGTTGGATTTTATGGAAAAAACTTAATTGTTTCACATGGAAGAATGGATGGATGGGAAGAATTTGGGAATGAAATTCAAATTACGAAATCAACAAGAAATACCATCATCGAACTCAATCATGAGCCAGCGCTCAAAATTTACAATCAGTTTTTAAATAAACATTTGCCGTCATCGGAGGGTCAGAGCTTACTATTTCCAATAAGCATCAAATCAAATGATACGCAACCCTCGGTATTTCGAAAAATACAAACCATTAATGAAGATGAGAAAAGCATCACATTTGATGGGGTAGTACCTGTAGGCAGTTACATCAAAATGATGAGAGCGAATTTTGAAAGTTTAATTAATGGAGCAACTAAAGCAGCAAAAAAAAGTGCTAAAAACATCTCCCAACCCGACCTCGCAATTGTAATAAGTAATGTAGGGAGAAAAATAATATTAAGTAAACGAATCGAAGAAGAAGTTGAAGTAATACGAGAAGTATTAGGTGAATCGACTGCAATCACTGGATTTTACTCCTATGGTGATATTTCCTTTTCCAAAGGAAATACTAATTCACATTTTACCAATCAATCAATGACGATTACAACTATGCGTGAAACAAAATAGAAAATGGATAAAACAACAATCGATCAACAAGTTAAAAATCACTTAGGAGAATTAAAAAACGATGCTCGAGTGCAAAAATTCATTGCAGCTTTGAACGATTACTATTCACAACAATCCATCGAAAAAATCTTAAAAGAAAAGGCGAAAAAAATTGATATATATGAGCAAAGTTATTCGTTGCTCTTAGAATTAATTAACACACTAAAAAACGAAAGTGAATTATCATTAAGCCATTCCAATTCATCGAATCATCAAATATTAATTGACAAATTGAAAACGGAAAGTTCGGCAATTGTAGCTTCTATTAAAAACAACAAAATTCACATAGAAAAATTAGAAAAGAACAATAAAGAACTTGATCAATTCGCCTATATCGTAGCTCATGATTTGAAAGCACCCTTACGCGGCATATCCAATTTAGTGGAATGGATTGAAGAAGACTTAACGGGTAAGGTGAATGCCGAGATTGATCAAAATCTAAAAATGTTAAGAAGTCGAGTAAGTCGGTTAGAAAATTTGATCCAAGGCATTTTGATGTATGCTAAAGCCGGAAAAAGCAAATCCAACCCAGAAATAATCGAGACCAAAGCATTCATCAAAGAAATCATTGAATTACTTCATCCACCAAAAAACGCAAAGATTAATCTTACAGGTGAATGGCCAACGATAGAAACCGACCCCATTCGCTTTCATCAAGTTGTTTCAAATCTCTTAAGCAATGCAATTAAGTACAATGATAAAGAGCAAATTATCATCAATATGGGATGTAAGATGGAAGGAGATTTCTATGAATTCTACATTGAGGATAATGGCAATGGAATTGAAGAAGAATATCACAATAAAATTTTTCATCTTTTCCAAACTTTAGCATCTAACCATGAAAATACGAGTACTGGTATTGGACTTTCCATTGTAAAAAACATAATAGAAGAAATGGGTGGCTCCATTAACCTTGACTCTAAAATAAATATCGGATCTACATTCAAATTTTGCTGGCCTTTAAAACAGACAGCAAACCTTGACAAAACAAAAGTATAATGCAAAACGAAGACAAATTGCAAAACATCCTCTTAGTTGAAGATGATAGTGTTGATGTTATGAATGTTCAACGAGCATTTAAAAAAACCAACATTACCAATCCGCTCCACATAGCATTTAATGGAGTGGAAGCATTCAGTATGTTAAGAGGAACAAATGGTAAGCCCAAACTTAATCCAACCCCAAGAATTATTCTATTAGACATAAACATGCCTAAAATGAATGGGCTTGAATTTTTAAGAGAATTAAGAAATGATCCAGAATTCAAATCCATCTCCGTATTTGTAATGACTACTTCAAATGACGACAATGATAAAATTGAAGCTTACAAACTAAATGTAGCAGGGTACATTCTAAAACCACTTTCCTTTGAAAAGTTTGTTAACTCCATTTCAATATTAAACAGTTACTGGAAGTTATGCGAACAACCAGAAACATCCAATTCATAAAATCACTTAAAAATGATAAATACTAATATAGTGAACAAAATTCAGGTTCAAATTATTGAAGATAATGAACAAGACATTAGTGTCTTGCTAAATGCAATTAAAAAAACGGGACTTGAAGTAGAAATCACAGCTTGTACATCGATCAAAGATGCTATTGAACTTTCGAAAATCAAATCCTTTGATTGCATATTTCTTGACTACTATTTCCCCGAGCAAAATGGAATAGATTTCTTGAAATACTACAGTGAGCATGGGAAAGGTGCAAGCATTATTATGGTGACTAGTGAAGAAGATATCCATCTTGCTGTAGAATGCATGAAACTTGGAGCATCTGACTTTTTAAGCAAGAGCCAAATAACTCCTGCAAGTCTGGCCAAAAGTTTACGTTATATTTTACAACTTAAAGAAGCAAGAACGGCTGCTTTCATTGCTACATCAGCACTACAAGAAAGTGAATTAAAAATTAAAAATATTGTCGCGAAGGCTCCGATCCTACTTTTTCACATTAACAATGATGGTACCATTACACTCTTCAAAGGAAAAGCGGCGCATTGCTTATCAGTAAAGCCAGATAAAGTAACTGGACAAAATTTAAAAAACTTTGGCAATACTCTTCCCATGAGAATGGAAGATTTTCGCTTGGCTTGTGATACCCAACAGTGTAATTTTAAAACGGAAGTTGATGGACACTTCTTTGATGTAAACTACATTCCGATCTATGATCAAGATGAAGTCATCAATGGAATGATGGGAGTAGCCATAGACATCACCTCTTTCACTAAGAATGAGGAAGTTTTACTCAATCAGATCGTAACTAAAGAGGAATCGTCGAAAATCAAAGAACAATTTTTGGCGAATATGAGTCATGAAATTAGGACACCCATACATGGCATCATCAGCTTAACACAATTTGTACTAAACACAACTACTTCTGAAGAGCAAAAAAACTATTTAGACCTGATCAGGAAATCGGCAGACACCTTACTTGTCATTGTAAACGACATTCTAGATCTATCGAAAATCGATTCAGGAAAAATGACTTTTGAAGAGATTCCATTTAATTTAAAAGATACGTTTTCTGCTTCCGTGGCTGCTTTCATTCCAAAAACGATCGAGAAAAAAGTAGAACTTAGAACAGAAATTTCCAATGAACTTCCAACAGAAATTATTGGAGATCCTGTTCGTCTTACACAAATCATCAATAACCTATTAGGTAATGCAATCAAATTTACTGAAAAGGGGTATGTCTTAATTGGGGCACGATTAAAAGAAAGCAATGAAGAATACAATATCCTTGAATTCATTATCAAAGATTCAGGAATAGGAATCTCTGAAGACAAAATAGATAGCATTTTTGAATCATTCACTCAAGCAGGAAATGATATAACACGTAAATATGGTGGTACCGGACTCGGTTTAACGATAACCAAACAGCTTATCGAAAAACAAAACGGTACTATTCATGTAGAGAGCATACCCAATGAGGGAACCACTTTCAAATTTTGTATCCCTTACAAAACTTGTCACACTTCCCATCAAATTACAAATACCATGGCACAACATGCAACAAATCTTTCTCCTGACTTAAAGATTCTGGTAGCCGAAGATCATGATATCAATCGATTCATTATTCAAAAGATGTTTAAAGAATGGGGGATCAAATGTGACTTTGCTATAACTGGAATTGAAGCTGTAGAGCAAGCAAGAAATACAGTATATGATGTTATCCTTATGGATATTGAAATGCCAGACATGAATGGATATAGAGCGACTGAACTAATTCGATCGGAACTGCCCTCCCCTAACAATATAATTCCCATTATTGCTATGACAGGTCATGCCATGAATGGAGAAAAAGAAAAATGCATTAACATGGGCATGAACGATTATATTTCTAAGCCGTTTAAGCCAGAGGAATTAAAGAATAAAATCGTTGAATTAACCAATTCATCTCAAATGGCAGAGGAATCAATTATAGAATCAAAAAACGAAACATCCACTTTATCAAACGCATTCACTCCTACAGCAAATCAAACTGAAGAAATTACAGTCACAATTGACTTAACGTTTCTTAAAGAAATTTCTGACAATAATGATGATTTCTTTGTTGAATTTATACAAATGTTCTTGGCTAATACACCAAAATCAATTTCTGAAATAGAAAATGCTATTCCAGATCAAAATTTTGAAGTGATACGACAAGCGGCACACAAAGCGAAACCTTCTTTCAATTATGTAGGACTTAAAGAATGTTCAAGTTTAGCAGCAAAGATTGAAGAATTGGCAAAGAAAAATGAAAATATGGCAACGATTATAGAAAACATTAATAAAATAAAAACTTTATGTAATGCGGCCTATCCACAATTAGAAAACGAAATCAAATCCATAAAAAACACTATTTAATATAACTAACTATGAACGCAGGAAAAATATTTATCATCGAAGATGATACCATGATTGCTACATTGATTCGTCAATGCTTGAATAAATTTGATCAATTCGAATCTACACACTTTATTAATGCAGAAGATTGTATTAATAGTCTTCATGAAAATCCAGATATTGTCATCATTGATTACAATCTGCCTGGAATGGATGGTTTGACTTTCATGAAAAAAGTTAAAGAAAATTGTCCAACCGCATTAATCATCATTTGCTCAGGTCAAGAAGATGTTGAAGTAGTAGTTAGTTGCTATCAAAACGGAGCTAACGAATACATCCTTAAGAACGAAAAAATGATTGCAGGCATTGAGAATGCTGTACGCAACTTAAGCATGCAAGTAACATTAAGAAAAGAAGTTGTATTTCTTCAAGAACAGATTATTGATCGAAACAAGTATTCAAATATCATTGGATCAAGTCCAGCGATAATGCGCGTTTTACGACTTATACAAAAAGTTGAAAACAATAGCATGATGGTTCTGGTTACTGGACAAAGTGGTACTGGAAAAGAATTGGTGGCAAAAGCACTGCATTACAATTCACAGCGCTCAAGAAAACCATTTGTCATTGTAAACATGGGTGCTATTCCCACTGAACTCATCGAAAGCGAGCTTTTCGGGCATGAGAAGGGAGCATTTACAGATGCTCGTGAAAGAAGAATCGGGAAATTCGAAGAGGCTGATGGAGGTACCATCTTCCTAGATGAAATTGGAGAAATGGACATGGGACTTCAATCCAAACTCCTTCGTGTTTTACAAGAAAAAGAAGTGACGCGAATCGGAAGCAACAAAACCATTAAACTAGATTTCCGCTTAATTGCTGCGACCAATCGAAATTTAGCATTTGAAGTTAAAGAAGGCAGATTTAGAGAAGATTTATTTTACAGGATTCAAGGCTTTCTAATTCATCTACCACCTTTAAATGAGCGTGGAGACGACATTATTTTACTAGCAAAATCATTCCTTGCTGAATTTTGCAAAAACAATAATATGGCGCCATACACCATCTCTAAAGAAGCCTGTAAATTCATGCTGGAATATTCGTGGCCGGGTAATATTCGTGAATTAAAAGCGGTAATTGAGCGTGCATCCCTGATGGCTGAGAATAATACGATTACGATAGAAGACCTTACTTTTGTCACTGCATAAAGACAAAAATTTATTGAATCAGACAAAAAAAGGTTGGAAAATATTCCAACCTTTTTTTGTCTATAAATTAGCAACCAAAAATATTATTTGTCGTAAACATAGTGTAGTGTTAAACAAAAGAAAATGAATAAGAAAGCAAATCCAGGAAAAAGAGGACCACAAATGAGGCAACGTGTGACCCAAAAACACACCATGAGAAATGTAGTAATTGCGTCATCTATTCTTGGCTGTATGGCTATTGCATTGGTGGTAGTCAATTTATCAAGCAATGAATCATCTTATGCAAATGACAAAAGTGTTACTTCTGATATCAACTATCGCACAGTTGATACTTATTTGAAGCAACGGATGCTTGTGGTTCCTTCGAATTCAAGCACATTAGAAATTCAAAATTACAAAGGCAAAGAAGGTGTACAAATAGTAAAAATGGCATCAAGAGCAGAAGATTTAATAGTAACAAATATTAATCAAATAAGTACGGAATAAAAACAGCATCAAATATTATGAATATGAAAATAAGTTATACGAAATATTTAATCATTGCTTTGGCATTCTTTTCAAGTCAAATAAATGCTGCTGTTAAAACTTACACAGGCACGGGGAATTGGAATAATACCAACTCGTGGACACCAACTGGTACACCAACTAGCGCTGACGACGTTGTTATTCCTACTGGTAAATCCCCCAATGTAAACATAAACAACGGTCAATGCCGCTCACTCACTATACAGACCGGAGCAACTCTCAGTATTGGCAACAGTAAAAGTTTAACTGTTAACAACACAGCAGGTTTATCCATCAGTGGTACTTTAGATATTAATAGTGGGGCGATAACCGTTTCCAATACCGGAACAACTTTTACGATAGCATCTGGTGGTACTGTCTCATGGTCACCTGGAACAAATACTTTGGCTGCAGCAACTTTATTTACAAATTGCACTGAAAATTTTGCAGCTACAAGTACACTTATAATGAAAAAATGGTATGATCTGAACGTAGGACTTGGAAGTGTCATTTCTGGTAATTTGGGAAACCTTACTATCACCGGAATAACTGGTCCATGGCAAATGAAAAACTCACTACAAGCCTGTCGAGTGTATGGTACACTTTCTTTGACTAGCAGCTACATTGTGCTGGATAATACTGGAGCAATTACAAATACTACCCTAGGCAACATCATATTAAATGATGCAACCTCCTATATGGACTTTTTTGTTGGTACCCATCCTAGCACATTCACAGTTAATACTGGAGATGTTACTATAAACGATGGTGAATTGGATTGTTTTTACAATACTGGCAGTGGTGCCTGTATCTATAATTTGAATGGGTCAGTAAATATTACAAATACGGGGATGTTACTTGGCTCCTATTGGCATAATGGAAGTACAACTATTAACATTTCAGGAAACGTTACCATTACAAAATCCTTTCTATATGGAGTTTGTGAAGGAAGTGGCAACTCTACCATCAACATTGGTGGTAATTTAACAACTCTAAAAAGTGGTTCATCGTATAGTGAAATCTATGGTATAAAAAATGGAAATGGGAACATCAATTTCAATATTACCGGAGACTTTAATAATCAAGGTTACTTCGATCTCATTTGGAATTCCGGAGTAACAGGTGTTGGCAATGGAAATTGCAATTTAAATGTTGGAGGCATATTCACACAATCCGATGGAGATTTCAGAGGGATATGGAATGCTACAACAACCAACTCAGGCGCATGCACAATTAGTCTAGGAGCCATCAATTTCACAGGTGGAATCTTTATGGTTACCTATTCCTGTGCTTCATCCAGTATAGCACATTCTTTAACGGTTACAGGAAACACAACCATTGCATTTGGAAGCACAACCAATATTTTTCGCGGAAATGGAATGTCCAATTTAACTGGAACTAGCAATGGATCATCGTGTAGCTTATCATTTAATGGGGCCACCAACATCAGCGGTAGTGCAGCTGAATTTACTGCAAATGCTGGGTATGGTGCAGAAACCATAAACTTCGGATCCACTGTTTCCATCTCTGGTGGCTTAATTACTTTTGGTTCCACTACACACAATGTTGCACTTACGAGTACGGGTGCCTTTACTATTTCTGGCGGAACTGTTCATCTTTCTAAAGACGTTGGCACATCTACTTTAAATTTCCAAAGTGACTTATCCATTTCCGGAGGAACTACCTATCTAAAAAATAATACAGGGAAAACATCCGGAACAGTAACTGGAAATTTCACGCTGAGCAGTGGCACATTTATGCTTTATTCGAATAGCAGTACAAACAATACGGACAGTACAAATCTTAGAATCAATAGTGATTTCACACATTCTGGGGGAACTTTTCAGTTTTCAAATTATGCTACTAATACAGGAACTATCAACCTTTTTATTAATGGATCGAATTTCAATTTGAGTGGAAATGGATCGATGACTTCTGCTGGTGCAGGCACCTCCAATACATTTGGAACTATACTCTTTTCAAATGCTACCAATACAAATTATAATCGAACATCTACAAGTCACATCCTACAACAAATAAAATATAGAGTCCTAGCCAATGGAATTGTCACCGCCATTGCTGGCCCCATTCAACTAGCTTCTCATGCTACAGCGAGTCTTGACTTTCTCAGTGTAGAAGCTAATGGAACACTCAATTCAGGAACTATACCAATTCTTTCGAATGGATTGGCTACATACAGCGGAATAAATATTAATTCTGGTGGCACACTTCAATTTTCTAATATAAATGGATTATACGATGGAACGGATAACGCTGCAATTGGCGTATCTGGAAATATGAATTACAGTTTGGATGCAAATAGCACTGTTAAGTATAGCGGATTAGACAATCAGAAAATATCTGGATATGGCAATGGAATTGCCTCGGGTGCTCAACATCAATATGGAAATTTAACCATCGACTTTACAGGGACACCCGATGCAGAATATGTATACTTAGAACGTAATACTGCAATACGAGGTGCACTACGAGTTGAAAATGGAGAGTTAAAATTAAACAGCTTTACGCTAACTGCAGAGTCAGCTTCTGGTTCAGGAACCGGATATGTTAAGAGTGAAGATAACACGGCAATTAACCTATCCAAACTTAAGATTGGTTATACACCAAGCAATCAAAACTTGGTATTCCCTTTTGGAAGATCAAGTACAGAAGTAATTTACTTGAATGTAAACATTACAAACAATCCTGGCACAGGTTACATCACCATCTCTACAAGAAGTACTGCAGCAAACAACACACCACTACCAGGAAATGATAATGTGAATGCAATCACCAACATTAATCCAGGCGGTGCAGATGTCTCCACTACCCATGTTATTGATAGATGGTGGGAAGTAAATGCGCCCGGAGTAAATGCAGACTATACTTTACGGTATAGTGGTGCAGAAAATACAACTTCAGGATCCACTGCAATTGGAACTTTTAATGTACAATTTTGGAATGGAGGAAACTTCACAAAATTCAACAGTACAGGAAATGGAGTTACGGCGGGTGTGGGAGCCATTTCTGCTAGTTTGACTAACATTAATGGTCCTTTAGTATTATCGTCTGGTAGTGCTTCACTTCCAATTAAACTAGTGCAATTCGATGCTAAAGTAGCTGGAGCTGCAGTAGAGGTTACTTGGACCACTGCCGAAGAGAAAAACAACGACTTCTTTAGCATTGAAAGATCTGAAGACGGTCAAAATTTTGAAAAGATTGAAGAAATTGATGGAGCTGGAAATAGTTCTCAAATTTTAAGATATAAGACGATGGACAATCAACCATTGACAGGCATTTCATACTATCGACTAAAACAAACTGACTTTGATGGAAAATTCTCTTACTCTCCATTGAGAGCGGTGAATAGAGGGACGGCAAGCATTACGGATGATCCTGCAATGGAAGTTCGCTTCTTCGGGCCCAACCCCTTCACAGATCAATTCAATGTTGAGTATAACTTAACACAAGCTGGTGAAACATCCATTATGATCTTTAACATGAATGGACAGGTTGTATTTGAAACAAGTAAAAATGATGACCTTGGAAACAACTCATTCAATTATACAGATGACAAAAATCTTCCTCCAGCAAATTACATTTTGCAAATCGTCAATGGAAAAGAGAAAGTAACTAAGAAAATTGTAAAAAAATAATATTCCCATGGGCTATAAACTTCGAATAAGTAATAAACTTAAACTTTCAACACTACAGAAAGGCTTACTCATTGCGGGAGGAACATCCGCACTTACTTTAGCCATCTATTTCGGGATTGGAATTAATACAGCAGATGTAACCAATTCAAGTGCTTCCATTCCATTAATGGAACAAGATCCAATTAACAATGGAGAAGTCATCATTGGATTTGGATGGGACGAAGGCAATTGTTTAGTTTCAGAAATTGGTCCAGATGCAACTGATGTTTGCGTTCATGCTGAATGTATTTCAGGAGGAAAGGACAGTACTCTTGGTCTAAGCGCAGGAAACGGAATGAAAAATTTAAATTTAGCACTTCCGAAATTGGATGCATTAGATGGAGAAGGAATTGATATTGCAATCGATTACCGCAGATTTGAAAAATCCGGAAATTTTTATACAAGAGGAAAAGACTTCAACTTTGGTATGAAAGATGGAAAGCTTGCGATCAAATACAAACTTACAGCAGCCAACGGAAAATCCTATTCCATCAATGAAACAACTACTTTTGAAATTGCGGAAGATATGGAGTATAGAAATTATCGATTTATTTATACACCCACCACCGGAAAAGGAGAATTATTGGTAGATCGCGTGGTAGTGTGGAATAACCAAGCGGCTGCACATAGCAAACTTACCTGGAACAAATCAGAAAATATTATTATTGGAAATGAAATGAACGGAGAAGGTAAACCTTTTCCATTCTTCGACAATCTAGTTATTCGCCAAACGAATTCATCATCTAAAACACCTATGGAATTAATAAGTTTCTCTGCAGATTTAGACGGACAATTTGTAAAATTAAACTGGCATACAGCAAAAGAATTTGGTGTTAAAGACTTTATTATTGAAAAAAGCACGGACACAAAAACTTATAAAGAAGTAGGAAGAGTAATAGCAGCGGGTCAATCCAACACGCTGAAAGAATATAATCTTCAAGACAAAGAAGCATTACTTGGAGTTACTTACTATCGTTTAGCATTAAGTAATAGCAACGCTCATTCCATTTGGGTACCTGTTATTGCATTTCGATTGAAACCTGAACAGATGATGCCTACTTCTGTAACTAATTCAAATTTATCTTCAGAAAAGTAAAACTAAATACAACTTCGTTTGTTCAAGGTCGGATATTCTAAATATCCGACCTTTTTTTATTTCATTCCAATTAATATAAACACCTAATAATCATAATATTGAATGTGAATAAATAAGATGAAAGTGTATTCAAGAATGAATTAAATTTGCCTAAACCTAATAACTAATAAAATGAGTATTATCAAAGAATTTAAAGAATTCGCTGTAAAAGGAAATCTAATCGACTTCGCAATCGGTGTGGTAGTTGGAGGCGCATTCGGAAAAGTAACTACAGCCTTCGTAGACGGAATGGTGATGCCAATAGTTGGAAAACTAATTGGAGGTCAAAATTTTTCAGACTTAAAATATAAAATTCAAGATGGATCAAAGGAGGTTATTGACTCTGCTGGAAATATTGTTTCAACAACTGTACCTGAAGTTTACATTGAATATGGTCAATTTATCACGACAGTAATTGATTTTACGGTGGTGGCTTTTGTTATGTTCATGGTAATTAAAGCGATGAACAAATTAAAAAAGAACGAAGAAGCAGCGCCTTCTGCACCTCCAGCACCAACCAAAGAAGAAGTTTTGCTTGGAGAAATCAGAGACCTACTTAAAAAATAATTTCAGTAAAAAATACTAAAATAATATATGAAACGTATAGGAACACTACTATTTTTCATAGTTGGATTTGTGTCATTGAGCTATGCTCAGAGTGATTCAACGGTTAAAGCAGATACCGTTTGGAGAACAGGAGGATTATTCTCTTCTTCTTTTAATCAAGTAAGTTTAATGAATTGGGCAGCTGGAGGACAAGATGCTATGTCGCTTAACAATATTGTTAGCTTGTTTGCGAAATACAAAAAAGGTCGAATAGCTTGGGATAACACTTTAGACATGGGTTATGGAATCGTAAAACAAGGTGATGAAAAAATAAGAAAAAACGATGATCGATTAGAATTAAATTCCAAACTTGGAATTCAATCTGGGGAAAGTAAATTTTACTACACGCTACTCTTTAATTTCAGATCACAGTTTGCGGAAGGGTATAATTATCCGAGAACAGATTCTTCTCTTTACATTTCTAAGTTTGCAGCTCCTGCATTTACATTATTATCCTTGGGTATGGATTACAAACCCACTGACTATTTCTCGTTCTTCCTCTCTCCTATCACAGCTCGAGGAATTATCGTAAATGACAAACGCCTTTCCGATGAAGGCGCTTACGGAGTTGATCCCGGTGAAAAATTTCGTGCTGAAGTTGGAGCCTATTTAAACACACGTTTTCAAAAAGACATTGTAAAAAATGTAAACTTCATGACCAAACTTGATTTATTCAGCAATTATCAAGAAGATCCACAGAACGTCGATGTTAATTGGGAAGTTTTGATCTCGATGAAAGTAAATTCCATTCTATCTGTCTCCATCGGAACACAGCTAATCTATGATGACAACACTCAAATAGCCCTTTTTAGAAGTGTAAATGGCACCGATGTACCTGTCACCCGATTAGATGGAACGCAAAAAACAGGACCCAGAACACAATTTCGTCAAATCTTCGGAGTTGGCCTAACCTACAAAATGGAAGGCTTTGGAATTCGTTAATAAAAACACGAACTAATAGTAGAACAGGTTTGCTTTATTGGCAAACCTGTTTTATTTTGGCAGAATGGGATTGGTCATTTATAAGTCTTCAGCCGGCTCGGGAAAAACATTTACTCTCGTACAACAATTTTTAATAAAAGTAATTGGTCAACCTTGGCTCTTTCAAAGAATCTTAGCCATCACCTTTACCAACAAGGCAACTGAAGAACTTAAAACAAGAATCATTAAGGAACTTGATTTGTTAGCGCATGGAGAAAAATCCATGCATCTTGAAGAATTACTAGCAAAACTTCCCAAACTCAACGAAAAAGAAATTTATGAGAATGCACAAACTGTTCTAGTTAAAATTTTACATAATTATTCCTCCTTTGCCATTTCAACTATTGATAGCTATTTTCAAGTTTTAGCTCGGACATTAGCAAGAGAACTTTTACTTCCTCTTAAATACAATATTGAACTCGACACAGAATACATCTGTAAAAACACAACCAATAACTTATTAGATGAAGCAGGCAAGGACGAACAAATTACTTCTTGGTTAGAAAAACTGTTGCTACATCGCATTGATGAAGGTAAAAATTGGAATGTAAAGACAGAGCTCGAAAAAATGACTAAGGAGCTTTTGCAATCAACTTCAGCAAGAGATCATGCAGCTTCTGTCGACATGAATCAACTTCTTGATTTGATTCAATGGATGATCATCAAAAAGAAAGAAGTTGAAAAATTCATGAATGCCAAAGGGCAAGAAGCTATTCAAGTATTGACAAAGCATCAATTGGACGTTAACAAATTCTATTATAAGTCGAGAGGACCTGTAGGATATTTACTGAAGATTGCCAATCGAAAAAGTGGACACAAAGAATTTTCTGGAATCAATTCTTACACGCAGTCGGCATTGGAAGATCCATTAATGCTGGTTCCAAAAGCTGAACAAAATAATGCATTATTAGTTTCAATTGCAACGGAAGAAATATATCCTTTGCTTGATCAAGCTGTCAGTTATATCTATGAACATCAGCGTGCCTATTTATCCGTTTCCGAAGCTTTAAAATTAATTTATCAATCGGGAATCAGTGGTGCTTTAGATGAAAAACTTAAAGAATACCGAGAGAAAAATCAAATTTTTCATTTATCGGATACTACTCGAATGCTTAGCAAGATGGTAGCCGATCAAGACGCTCCATTCATCTATGAAAAATCAGGGAATACCTATTTACATTTACTTATTGATGAATTTCAAGATACAGGATCAGAACAATGGCAGATATTAAAACCATTGGTTATAAATTCACTTTCTACAGGCAATGAAGTAATATTAGTGGGAGATGCTAAGCAAAGCATTTATCGTTGGAGAGGTGGAAATATGCAATTGCTTTTAGAAGGTGTAGAAAAAGATTTAAAGAAATCAGGATTCCCATTAAAGAATATTATACTCGATACGAATTACCGAAGTAAAAAAAACATCATCGAATTCAATAATGCCTTTTTTCCTCTAGCAGCGCAACTGCTTAGCACGAAATTCAACCCTGACGAAAATATTTTTCAACTTGCCTACAACCAAGATCAGGTTTTTCAAAAATCAAGAGAAATAGGTGCAGAAGGCGGTTATCTGCAAATTGATTTTTTCGAAGCTGATAAGGCAAAAAAAGATGATGATACCGTTCCAATACATTGGAAGACGAAAGCACTCGGTAAGATGGATGCCATTATTGAAGATCTACTTTTAAAAGGATATCAACTAAAAGACATCACTTTAATTTTCCGTAACAACCGACACGAAAAAGAAATTGCAGATTATTTATTTAATCAAGGGAAATATCCATTTATTTCTACCAACTCACTCTTACTTTCCACTCATCCAAAAGTAAATTTATTATTAAATAGTTTGAGACTTTTATTGCAGCCCGACTCTCCCCTACTACATGAGGAAATTGATCTGCATGCATTGCTCAATTCTGCTTCTCAAAATTTCCCATTTCAATCAGTTCGACACAATAAAAATAAAATATCTTGGGCTAAAAAGAATTTAATTAGTCAACGAGAAAAACTAATTGCATTGCCCCTTGATATAGTTGTTCATCATATTCATGAGTTACTTTCACTTTCAGTGGTGGATCCCTTTATCCAAAAATTCAACGATCTCATCAAAGATTTCTCAAGCACTATCAACAATACTATAGCCGGTTTTATTCAGTGGTGGGATGAACATGAACCTACCCGAAAGTGGAGCGTAAATTTAGATGAAGGAGGTGATGCGATTCGAATGATCTCGATTCATCGATCAAAAGGATTAGAATTTCCAATCGTTATTATTCCGTTTCTAGATTGGGAATATACACCCAACAATAAATCCATCTTATGGGTGAAGAGTAACGAAGAGAAATTTGCTGAACATGGAAGTATTCCTGTACAAGCTGTAAAGTCACTCAGTGATTCTTATTTTAGTGAAGACTATTATGCAGAATCATTAAACACGGCGCTAGATAATATCAACTTACTGTATGTGGCCTTCACTCGACCTGAAGAAAAATTGTTTATTATTTCTCCTAAGAAACCTGCGCACAATGAAATTGGAAGTCTCTTGAAAGATGCCATTTCATCTCGAGATGAATGGAATCAACACATTACCGATCCAGAAACTGAAACATTTATCATCGGCCAAAACGAATCGAAAAAATCAGAAGCTTCAAAAACGAAAAGTGCAAGCATTTATTCTCCCTTGTCTTTTTCGATGAGCGAATTCACAAAAAGTGAAAACGTTCAACTTCACCTTCCACCCTTAAAAACATCTTTTACCAGTGATGAAATCATCATTGGAAATTTAATACACGAAACGATTTCGTATGTCTATCACAAAGATGATATTCCAAAAATGATAAATGAAGTACTTTCAAAAAATGGAAATCAAGCATACCGAAAATTTTCGGAAACGGTGACGAAGCAAGTTTATGCGATCTGGACACTTTTAGAAAATGAAAACTGGACGTCATCTGCTTACGAAATTGTTAACGAATGCGATTTATGCGATGAACAGGGAATGCTTCATCGACCAGACCGTGTGCTGATAAATGGTGACACCGGAATCGTAATTGATTTTAAAACAGGAAAGCAGGATGAAAAATACCATCATCAAGTGAAGGAGTATTGTAGGTTGCTTGAAGCCACAGGAATTTCAAATCTAACTGGCTATCTATTATATACCACTGACAAGGAAATAGTTAAAGTTGTATAATTGCAACCTTTGATCCTCATTTAAAGAGGAGAATTGACTAATTTTGCAATTCCATTTTCATGAATCAATAAATTAAATAAAAATGTCAAATTCAATCTTCCAAGTACCTGTTGCCATCAATGAACCCATCTTAAGTTACGCTCCTGGCACAGCCGACCGTAAACATTTACAAGATACGCTTAAGAAAATGCGCAGTGAGGTGATTGATGTTCCTATGTACATCAATGGAAAAGCGGTTCATACTACAAAAAAGGGAGAGTTACGTCCACCGCACGATCACAAACATTTATTAGGAAACTATTCTATTGGAGATGCTAGTCATGTTACTATGGCCATTGATGCCGCTTTAGCAGCACGTTCAGCGTGGGCGGATATGGAATGGGAACAACGTGCCTCGATATTTTTAAAAGCGGCAGAACTACTTGCTGGACCATACCGTTCAAAAATAAATGCAGCTACGATGTTAGCTCAAAGCAAAAGTGCCTATCAAGCAGAAATTGATGCTGCCTGTGAGATGATCGATTTTTTACGCTTCAATGTACAATATGCAAGAGAAATTTACACACAACAACCCATCTCTTCAAAAGGAGTTTATAATCGTTTAGAGCAACGTCCGCTCGAAGGGTTCATCTTTGCGTTGACGCCGTTTAACTTTACTGCGATTTCAGGAAATCTTCCTACTTCTGCAGCGTTGATGGGAAATACTGTTGTTTGGAAACCTGCATTCACACAAATTTATTCTGCCAGAGTATTGATGGAAGTATTTATGGAAGCTGGTTTACCTGCAGGTGTAATTAATTTGATTTATGTTCCTGGAGCAGCAACAGGCGATGTGATTTTTAGTCACCCTGATTTTGCTGGGATACATTTCACAGGTTCTACGGGCGTATTTCAAGATGTATGGAAATCGATTGGCAATAATATTCACAAATACAAATCGTATCCACGTATTGTAGGCGAGACAGGTGGTAAAGATTTTATTCTTGTTCATCCTACGGCAAACGCAGATGAAGTAATTACAGCTTTGAGCAGAGGAGCTTTTGAATATCAAGGGCAAAAATGTTCGGCTGCTTCTCGTGCTTACATTCCTGCTTCGATGTGGCCTGCTGTTAAAGATGGATTGGTTCGCGATTTAAAAAGCATGAAGATGGGTCCAACCGAAGACTTTGGAAACTTCATTAATGCCGTGATTGACGAAAAAGCATTCGATAAAATTTCAGGATATATTGATCGTGCTAAAGAAAGTAAGGACGTAGAAATTATTGCAGGCGGAACTTACAATAAGAGTACAGGTTATTTCATTGCCCCTACCGTTTTACTTGCGAAAAAGCCCGACTACATCACCATGTGTGAAGAGATTTTTGGTCCGATATTAACGATATATGTTTATGAAGATGCAAAATTTGAGGAAACATGTGAGTTAGTAGACAAGACTGGAATTTATGCATTGACTGGATCCATCATTTCAAAAGATCGTTATGCGATTCAACTTGCAACAAAAAAATTGGTGCATGCAGCAGGTAATTTTTACATCAATGATAAGTGTACAGGTGCTGTTGTAGGACAACAGCCTTTCGGTGGATCAAGAGCTTCAGGAACGAATGATAAAGCAGGATCACTCTTTAATCTTTTAAGATGGGTTTCTGCGCGAACGATAAAAGAAACATTTGTCCCAGCTACGGATTATCGTTATCCTTTTTTAGATAAAGAATAATTCAAATTGAAATTAATTGGACAGCCTGCAATAACAATTGCGGGCTGTTTTAATTTCAAAGAAACTAAACTACTTCAACTTCCTTCGAAGTTAACTTCAAAAACAAATCTTCCAAATGTCGACGGGTATTTACTTGATTAATTTGAAAACCATTTTCAACTAAGAAAGATATGATCATAGGAATATTATTTGCATCCATTTTACATTGCAAAGAGGACATACTTTCAAGAACCAAGGAATCAATATTAAATTTTTCCTTCAATTTATCCTTTGCATCGGTCAATCGATCCAACTGAATTTCAACAATGCTATCTTCGCTATTTAGTAATGTATTTACTTCACCTTGCACTACTAACTTTCCTTTATTCAAGATAGCCATGCGATTGGCGACTAATTCAATTTCATATAAAATATGAGAAGATAAAAATATTGTTTTTCCCTTTTCTTTACTCAGAAACAAAATCAGATTACGAATATCGATAATTCCTTGAGGATCCAGTCCTGTGGTAGGTTCATCCAAAATAATTAAATCGGGATCATGAATAAGGGCTTGCGCTATGCCGAGACGTTGCTTCATTCCGTGGCTGTACCCTTTCACCGATTCATCGCTGCGGCCTTGCAAACCGACTAACTCAATTACTTCATCTATTTTTTTATCGGAAGCATCTACGCCATTGTAATGAGCCAACAATTTTAAGTTCTTTCGTGCAGTTAGGTATTTATAAAAATCGGGTTTCTCGATAATGCAACCAATTCGATTCAAAATTGACATTCGATCATCTAGTAAATTCTTTCCGAAAATTTTTATTTGACCACTATCAGGACGTATCAAGGAAAGAATCATTCGGATGGTTGTACTTTTCCCAGCGCCATTCGGACCTAAAAAACCAAAAACATCCCCATCATAAACGCTTAAGTTTAATTCATCAACTGCTTTATTATCGCCGAATGATTTGGTGAGTCCAATGACATCAATAATCTTATTCATCTTTTCCTAAAATCAATGGATGATTAGGCTCAACTCCTGCATTAAAATAATGTTGAAGTACTCCCTTTTCGTCTACTAAGTATTTGGAAAAATTCCATGAAGGTCGCTGATCATTCCAACCATTCAAAGTGGAATCGGACAACCATTTATACAAAGGATGTTTGTTCTCCCCCTTTATTTCAATCTTAGCAAATAATGGAAATGTTATATGATAATTTTTTTCGCAAAACTGTCCAATCATCTCATCACTGTCTGGCTCTTGTGCACCAAAATCATTAGAAGGAAATGCAACAATCACCAACTCATCTTTTTTATGCTGGTATACTTCTTCCATTTGGGCATACTGATTGGTGTAACCACATTCAGAAGCAGTATTTACAATTAATATTTTCTTTCCTTTAAATTTTTCAAGCGTAGAAATAGTTCCATTTATTTCTTTTAAGGGGATCGTATAAATAGATTCTATGGGCTGAACATTTCTCTCGTTAGAAATCACATCTTGCTTTGTCATCTTCTTTAGAATTGGATAATATAAATCTCTAATAAATTTTGGCCACTTCATCCTATTAACTATCACTTATGAATTAACCATAAATATAGTGAAACAAAATCAATCACAAAAAGTTTTAACTAAAAGTCAATTTCCATCTTGCTTTAGTATAAAAGAGAAAGGATGCCGTTTCTGACATCCTTTCATCTATTTTCTAATTGAATTTCTTTAACAATTCCTTGATCACATCTCGATGAACAAGGATGCCCATCATCTTTAATTTAACATAGTCTTCATGCATAAAATAAAATCCAAAGTTCTTGCTATCGGGTCCGCAATTTCTAGAGCCAGAACCAGAATCTTTCACTAAATACCAATCCTTTCCATCCTTTTCTAAAAATCCAACAAGATGCATTCCGTGATCATCCGTTGTACTTCCGTTTAGAAAGCGAATCAAGCGTGCACTTTCATCGATGTATTCGGAAGGAATATCATAAGATGGAACAACAGCCACTTGGTTCCAAGGGTCAAATCCAGATTCAGACACATCTCCACCAATCATCATGGTGTACCCATTTCGCACTGCAAATTTTATTGCCGACATATAATCATCTAACGGAACATTGTAATAAGTACTATCATGCCACCAATTATCGGGCACTTCGTATTCTACTTTTTTCCAGTAAGGCTTATTCATGAGTGAAGTAAGGTCAATATAATTCGACATATTTAGTTTCAACACATCCGATACATATTGCTGAGGAGTGATGGACTTACCAATTACCACCACTTTTGATGGAGGAACTCCCATATAATGATTTTGGATAGACTTAATCGTTGCAAGTACTTCGTCTTCATTCCAAGCATTGGTGGCTTTCACTGTTTGCAGATAAGCCTTCATCTCCTTAAACATTTTATCATGACTATGGTAAATCTGGCCGGGCAATAATCCAGTATAATCTTGCAACGGAACCGTTCCATACGTTTGATACATCCTTACCACAGCATTTCCTTCCGAACCTTCATCGAAATTAGATTCACCACGTGTTCGAACGAATACTCTTGCTTTCTCAACGGTCTCCCAATAAGCGGTGAACATCTCTGAAATTTTTACGACTTGTTTCGATTGACGATACACTTCCGTTTCAAAAAAAGAAGTTGTGCTGTATGACCAACATGTATTTGAATTTCCTTGAGAGATGGGAATATTTTTCCACCATGTAGTAAATTCATCAACCGATTTTGGATACCATCCAAATTTAGTGATGTCGAATTTAAAGATGGGCTTTGCTGGCTTTTCAACTTTCTTCTCCTCGTACTGCTGTACACCTGTCATGATATCCTTATCATAAAATCCAGCCTTATGCTCACGTTTTTGCAATTGATCATGACGAGCATTTTGTCCAAAGCTAATCGTATTGCTCAGCAATATAATTAGCACTGCAATTAATTTTAATGTTTTCATTTTAATGAATTATTTTTTCAATTGGATAGCTTCTTATAAATTCAACACTTCTTTGCATATCAGAATACATGATTCGATCTTTCTCCAAAAACTTTATTTCACCTCGGTAAGCTTCAATCAACGATTCTAAAATACTCGAAGTTTTTGCAGGACGTCGAAATTCCATTGCTTGAGCTGCATTCATCAACTCGATGGCTAATATACGCTCTGTATTCAACATTACTTTATACAACTTGGTTGCTGCATTAGCTCCCATACTCACATGATCTTCTTGACCGTTTGATGAAACAATAGAATCTACAGAAGCCGGTGTGCAAAGTTGTTTACTTTGACTTACAATAGATGCGGCGGTATATTGAGGAATCATAAATCCAGAATCGAGTCCAGGATTTGCCACTAAAAAACTTGGCAATCCACGCAAACCACTTATCAATTGATACGTTCTCCGCTCTGAAATACTTCCCAATTCAGCAATAGCTATCGCCATGAAGTCGAGAGGTAATGCTAATGGTTGTCCATGAAAATTTCCTGCAGAAATAATTAATTCTTGATCAGGAAAAACGGTTGGATTATCGGTGACAGAATTAATCTCTGTAAAAAATATTTGCGATACATACGTGATCGCATCTTTAGAAGCTCCATGCACTTGTGGAATACAACGAAACGCATATGGATCCTGAACATGCGTTTTAGATCGATCGATTAATTCGCTTCCCTTTAATATCATTCGAAATCGTGTGGCTGTATTGATTTGCCCTGCGTGTGGACGTATCTGATGAATCAAATGATGGAAAGGCTCTATGCGACCATCAAATGCATCCAACGAAAGTGCTCCAATTAAATCAGCCGCTTTCTCTAATTGCTGCGCTTTTAAAATACACCAGCATCCATAAGCATTCATAAATTGAGTACCGTTCAATAACGCTAATCCTTCTTTCGATTTTAATGTTACGGGCTTAAGTCCGAAATTTTCAAGTGCACGCGATCCTGGTAGTTTTTCACCTTTCACTCGCACTTCACCCATTCCTATTAATGGCAAAGAAAGATGAGCTAACGGTGACAAATCACCCGACGCACCCAATGAACCTTGCTCATAAACAATAGGATAAATTCCATAATTTAAAAAGTCGATCAACAGTTGAACCGTTTCCACTTGTACTCCGCTATTTCCATAACTTAGTCCTTGCACTTTCAAGAACATCATCAATCGAACAATTTCTTCTGGAACTTCATCACCCATTCCACAAGCATGCGACATCATCAAATTTACTTGAAGTTGCCCGAGGTCATTTTGCGAAATCGATTTATTATAGAGCGAACCAAATCCGGTGTTGATACCATAATGCGCCTGATTGCTCCCATCTACTTTCTGGTCCAAATAATCACGACACTTTTGAATACTCGCCTTTGCTTCCTCTCCCAATTCAATTTGGACGCCAGGCTTTAATATATTTGCAATGGTATCAAAAGTAATATGGTGAGATGAAATTATATGTTTCATTTTAATTTCTATTTCTAATAAATTCAATCAAACTATTCAAATCCATTTTTTGTTGATCACCCGTCTTCATGTCTTTTAACATTAAAGTAGATGCGGCGCGTTCTTCTGATCCCGCCATGACTACAAAGGGAATCTTACGTGCATCTGCGTACGAAAATTGCTTTTTCATTTTCGCAGCATCGGGATACATCTCCGCGTTTATTCCAGCTGCTCTCACTTTATCCACCAATTGCAATGAATAAGGAATATCATCTCCACCAAAATTGATGAATAACAAATCGAGCGAAGATTCCACGTTGGCAGGAAATAAATTCAATTCATCCAACACATCACAAATACGATCGGCGCCAAATGAAATTCCGACGCCCGACATTCCAGGTAAGCCAAATATGCCGGTGAGATCATCATAACGTCCACCACCGCAAATACTAGAATTGAAAGTTGCATTTGGTTCATTCGTTTTAACTTCGAAAATTGCACCGGTGTAATAATTCAATCCGCGGGCTAAAGTAATATCAATTTTATACTCGACATTCTTAAATTCAAATGGAGCAGCGTAACCAAACAAAGATTCCAACTCCGCTATTCCTTGCATTCCTATTTCAGATGACTTCAATAATTTCTTAAGCAAATCGATTTTCTCTTGATCGCTTCCTTCAAAAATCAGCAATGGTTTCAATCCATCAATCGCTACTTCCGAAACGCCTTTCGAGCGCATTTCTTCTGCTACTTTCTCAGGACCAATTTTATCAAGCTTGTCGATCGCAACGGTTATGTCAATGATCTTTTCAGATTCATTAAACACCTCTGCAATGCCGCTTAATATTTTGCGATTATTAATCAACACGACCACATTCAATCCCAACTTAGCAAACACATCATCGATCAATTGCAATAATTCCAATTCACATAAGAGCGAGTTGGTACCAATCACATCAGCATCGCATTGAAAAAATTCACGGTATCTACCTTTCTGGGGACGATCAGCGCGCCATACGGGTTGAACTTGATAACGCTTAAATGGAAAAGCAATTTCATTTTGATGCATCACCACGTAGCGAGCAAAAGGGACTGTTAAATCATAACGCAATGCTTTTTCGGATATAGATGCTGTTAGTTTCTTGCTATTCTTCTCTGACAATTCATCTACACTCACCTCAGATAAAAAATCGCCTGAATTTAATATTTTAAATATCAATTTATCTCCCTCTTCCCCATACTTACCCATCAACGTAGAAAGATTCTCCATCGAAGGCGTTTCCAAGGGAAGATACCCAAATCGCTGAAAGGAAGACTTGATCGTATCGAAAAGGAAATTTCTTTTCAACATATCTTCAGGTGTAAAATCGCGAGTCCCTTTTGGGATAGATGGT
This sequence comes from Bacteroidota bacterium, assembly GCA_031411335.1. Lineage (GTDB taxonomy): Bacteria > Bacteroidota > Bacteroidia > AKYH767-A > OLB10 > JAJTFW01. Next base: position 11,911 of record JANOAX010000149.1, on the reverse strand, counting down.
TTCATATATCCTAATTTTATATACTATCAAAAAAGTTCTTCAAATCATTAAAACATTCGTGATCTAAATTAAAAAAACGATTGCTCGTATAATCAATTTTTTTGTCACCGATATACTTCATTCTTTGCTTATTTTCCGCAACTGACAAACACATTAATTTATATAAATGCAATTTATCCTTCATCCCAAGTTTGTTTTCAACAAATTCAATTGGACTTAAACATTCATTAAAATTATTCCAACAAGTGTCAAACTCATTTAAACTATTGGTAACTGATGATTCCAATAATTCATCTAAACAATTTAAGTTACCACTCTTTATAAAAAACAATTTAAAATTGAATCCATCTAATTCAAAGTCAACTTTCTTCCTTCTTTCATCTTCAATGTCCAAATCTAAATCCTGAATAATAATATTAAATCCTTCTTGATCTGGTTGTACTAAATTATTCTTAATTAAATCTAGAGAGTTTTTACCGCCACTTATAATATAATCTATATCATGAGTTAACAATGCAAATTTATTATAATTCACAAAGTCTTCGATAAATTTTTTATCTGAATCGCCCTCTACACAAATTACTATTCTCATAACATAAACTTACCTTATTTCATTATCTAAATCGATTGAATTTTCGAATTCTTCGAAATTGTAACTAACGGCCATAGGATTTCCATTCCTATTAATCCGTAAATTCAAGATTCGAATAAAATCTCTAAATTCTTCATTTTCTTTAACAAAACTAACCAAAGAGGTTAAACATTCTTTACTATGTGTAGTTGCAAACACCTGATTATTATTTTCTCTAACATTTAGAAATATTGCTTTCCAAAATTCAGGGTATTTTTTATGATAAATGCCAGAATCAATTTCATCAATCATTAATTTTCCATTTTTACATTGGAATAATTCCATAATAATCCTAAACAATTTAACAAACCCATCTCCAAACATTGACATTGGAACAGGAGTGCTAGATGATTTAAGATTAACTAACAACCGAGAAACTCCACTTTCACTAACTACTTTAATAGCTTCTAAATCAACAAATATTCTGGACAACAAATCTACTATCGCTTTTTCATTTTCTTTTTTAAGTGAAATAAACTTAGAATAGTACCCAACTAAATCATTTGAATAATAAAATCCAGAACTTACAAATGGAACATACCCACCAGGTCTCGTATATTTAGAAATTAATGATTTAGGAATATCATTTATATAATAAACATCATAAAATAATTCATCAATATCTTTTACTTCATTTCTCAAAACATTTTTAATTGCTAACTCATAAGTATAAAGCTGTAACAAATCACGATCGTTTTTAAACTCATCAACATGAATACGCTTACATTTAATTCTCTCTTTAACTAAATTATTATAATTAATAGCAATTTCAAACTTTTTTGACTGAGTTTTAGAAGAGTAATAATCACTTAATATATCGTAATTCAAATCACTTAAACCACTTCTAATTCCCGCCATATGATATAAAGAAAGTAATGATTCGTCAAAATTCTCTGAAACCATAGCAGCTTCCATCAATGAAGACTTCCCAACATTATTATCTCCAATAATAATGTTGAATTTTCCAAGACCCTCTATTTTGAAATTACTGAACCCCTTAAAATTATCAATATATAAACCATTAATATGTGCCATATCCTCTAACTTACAAGTTTCTTATATCTAAATCTTTTTGGTTCCACATTCCCCAAACGCTTTTTCTTCGCTTCTTCATAATCGGTATATCCACCTTCATAAAAATAAACTTGCGAATCGCCTTCGAAAGCGAGAATATGCGTACATACTCTATCGAGGAACCATCGATCATGGGAAATTATTACGGCACAACCTGCATAATTCTCCAATGCTTCTTCCAATGCACGCAACGTATTTAAATCAATATCATTCGTAGGCTCATCCAGCAACAACACATTGGATCCCGTCTTCAATGTCATCGCTAAATGAACGCGATTTCTTTCTCCACCCGAAAGCACACCTACTTTCTTTCCTTGATCAGCACCATTAAAATTAAACTTTGAAATAAAGCTACGTGCATTTACCGATTTACCACCAATCATCATCGTTTCATTGCCACCGGAAATCACTTCATACACCGTTTTATCGGGAACAAGATCATCATGGCTCTGATCAACATATCCTAACTGAACCGTTTCACCAATAGCAATCGTACCACTATCGGGAGTTTCAGCACCCATTATCATTCGGAACAAAGTGGTTTTACCTACACCATTGGGTCCAATGATACCAACGATTCCAGCTTGTGGCAATGAGAAATTTAAATTCTCAATGAGCAAACGATCACCAAATCCTTTATTCAAATTTTCTGATTCGATTACTTTAGTACCCAAACGTGGTCCGGGTGGAATAAAGATCTCCAGCTTTTCTTCTTTCTCTTTAGTTTCTTCATTCACCATTTTATCGTAAGCTCCTAAACGCGCTTTCGACTTCGCATGACGCGCTTTTGGTGACATCCTCACCCACTCCAACTCTCGCTCTAATGTTTTACGACGTTTACTCTCGGTCTTCTCCTCTTGACCTAATCGCTTTTGCTTTTGCTCCAACCAAGAAGTATAATTTCCTTGCCATGGAATTCCTTCGCCGCGATCCAATTCTAAAATCCATCCTGCGACGTTATCTAAGAAGTAACGGTCATGGGTTACCGCAATTACAGTTCCTTTGTACTGTTGCAAATGATGCTCCAGCCATTCTACGCTCTCTGCGTCCAAGTGATTGGTGGGCTCATCTAACAATAAAATTTCTGGCTCTTGCAATAACAAACGGCAAAGCGCTAAACGTCGACGTTCACCGCCTGACAAAATACTCACTGGGGTTTCCGGATCGGCACAACGCAAAGCATCCATCGCCACTTCAATTCGATTATCCAATTCCCAAGCGTTGGCTGCATCAATTTGATCCATCAACACGGCTTGGCGATCGATGAGTTTATTCATCGCATCATCGTCGAGCGGTTCCCCTAATTTATTATTGACGTCATCGTATTCCTTCAAAATATCGACAATAGGTTGTACTCCTTCCATCACAATTTCACGGGCCGTTTTAGTCTCATCCAATTCTGGTTCTTGAGGCAAATACCCTACATTATAGCCTGGGGAGAAAACCACATCACCTTGAAAAGATTTATCTAAACCAGCAATAATTCGGAGCAAACTCGACTTTCCGGATCCATTCAAACCTAAAATTCCAATCTTTGCCCCATAGAAAAAGCTGAGGTAAATGTTCTTAAGTACTTGTTTTTGTGGGGGATATATTTTGCTCACCCCTACCATTGAGAAAATGATTTTGCGATCGTCAGACATATATAAGTAGTTGATTAATGTAACTTTATACCTTCGTTATCTGTTTAGATGAAGGGAAGCAAAGGTATCCCTTTCCGAGTTAATTGAAAAGTGAAACTACTAAATAAAAAACCATGCGATTTCTATCCCTACTCCTTCTCTGTTTAATCACACAATCAGCACTTTCGCAGCAAACGAAGGTAAGCTTTCGATTGATGGAATTAATGTCACAATCGGATAATTCGAATAAAATAATATCCGTTTTGATCAAAGGTGATTTTTCTAAAATCGCTCCTGAAATTGAAAAAGTGGGCGGCACCGTAAAATTCCATTCGGGAAATATTTGTAGTGCTACCATTAAGGCATCAAACCTTCGCACATTGAAAGAAATAAAATCCATTGAAAGAATGGAAGAAGGAAGAATTCAAGTGCAAGCATTGAACGACAAAATGCTCATCAATAATCGCATTGATTTAATTCATCAAGGTGTTACTCCACTCATTCAAGGTTATGATGGTACTAATGTCGTTGTTGGAATTATTGATACCGGAATTGATTTCACTCATCCTGATTTCAAAGACAGCTTAGGACAATCCAGAATACTTTGGATTTGGGATCATTTACTTGCCAATGCAGGCAATACCCCTCAACCCTATAATTACGGACAAGAATTCTCGAAGGGAGATATTGATGCTGGAAATGCAAATTCACATCTTGATCAAACTGCACATGGAACTCATGTTGCGGGAATTGCTGTTGCCAATGGCGACACGATGATCGCTTTCAAAGGAGCTGCTCCCAAGGCTGATATCATTGCTGTTTCATTGGACTTTAATCAAGCAGACGATACGTGGTTAAGCAGTATTGCAGATGCAGTGAATTATATTTTTAACAAAGCTGACTCTTTAAATAAACCTTGTGTCATCAACATTAGTGCTGGCACTTACCTCGGATCACATGATGGAAAAGATTTACAAGCGATTGCCATTGATAATTTAATTCAAGCAAAGGATGGAAGAATGGTAGTTGCAGCAGCTGGAAATGCAGGAAATTATCCGTTACATATTCAACACCAACTAAACAACGATAGCAGTTTTACATGGTTTAAAAAAACATCGGCCAACCCCATTTTTATTGAGTTCTGGGCCGATACCGCAGACTTAAATAACGTACAATTCACACTTGGTGCTGATCAATCTACTCCTTATTTTGAAGATCGTGGTCAGAAAACATGGAATAATATTTCTAGTTTTTTGGGAATATTAGGGGTTGATACGTTGTGGAGTTATACTGGAAATCAACTTGCAATTTTCCAAACCTATGGACAACTTATTGGAAATAGATACAGCATGACTTATGTAATTATTCCGGATTCCACCACCTATTTTTTTAGACTCATGAGCAAAGGGACGGGGAAATTTGACAGCTGGAGTTTTGAATTAGTATCGAGTGGGCTCCCGAGTGCTATTTCTTATCCTGCCATAGTGAATTATCAACTTGCTGACTTCAATCAAAATATTTGCAGTTCCTTTCAATGCAGTGATGTTGTACTTTGTGTTGGACAATATGTGAGCAGGAACAATTATATAGATGTCAATGGAAATCTACAAACACTTGCCATCACCGAAGATGCATTAGGAGCAAGTTCGAGCAGAGGTCCAACTCGAGATGGTCGAACAAAGCCCGATATTACTTCCACCGGAGAAGTTACTATGGCGGCATTAAAACTTTCCAGTGCAGCCTGGTTCTTAGCGAATCAACCATTCAAGTTGGCACAAGGAGGAATGCACATTCGTGACGGAGGTACTTCATCCGCTGCACCTGCAGTAGCTGGGGCGATTTCTTTATATCTACAAAAAAATCCAACTGCTACTTGGGTAGATATTCGCAATCGAGTACAACTTTGTTCCAAGACCGATAATTTCACAGGAACTAATTTACCCAACAACAATTGGGGACATGGGAAACTAGATGCTTTCAATATGATGATTGGATGCAATGCATTACCTGTGAAGGAGAATGAAAACAATAATTTCTTGATCTATCCAAATCCTGCAAATGATTACTTCACCATTCAATTTGGGGAAAATTTAAATGCTAAGGCAGTTGAACTATACAACACACTTGGACAAATCGTTTTCAGTAAGATGGTAACATCTAAGGACACCTCATTACGAATTCCATTAGAATCCATCCAAAAGGGGATTTATGTAATACTAGTTCGTTTTGAAAATCAAGAACCTTCGTCTCAAACAATTGTAGTCGAATAATGAAAATTGGTGGCTAATAACCGTCACATGTATTGATTCGAATGATTACTTTTGTCAAGTGATCCAGAAAGTAAAACACTACCTCTCACTTGTAAAATTTTCGCATACCATCTTCGCTTTACCTTTTGCGGTGATTGGATTCATCTTGGCTCTTGTTCAATACAATCTTGAATTTCAATGGTCACTCGCTATAAAAATTTTGCTTTGCATGGTTTTCGCTCGATCAGCTGCTATGGCTTTCAACCGATGGACCGATCGAGAAATTGATGCAAAAAATGCAAGAACAAAAATCAGAGAAATTCCATCAGGAATTATTAAAGCTAATGAGGCTTTGGTTTTTACAATCTTCAATTGCATTGCATTCGTAACTACAACATGGTTTATTAATCAATTGTGTTTTTATCTATCCTTCCTGGCTCTTGCCATTGTACTTGGCTATTCCCTTACAAAACGATTCACGGCACTTTGTCATTTTGTTTTAGGGTTAGGCTTATCACTCGCTCCATTAGGTGCTTGGATTGCGGTGAGTGGTGAATTTGACTACTTACCACTCTTGTTTTCATTGGCAGTACTCACTTGGGTTAGCGGATTTGATATCGTTTATGCTTTGCAAGATGAACAATTCGACATAGAACATAACCTACACTCCATTCCACAATACTTTGGAGGAAAAAAAGCACTTTCCTTAGCAAGATCCCTTCATATTGCATCATCAATTTTTATCTTATCTGCTGGTGTAAATGGAGGATTTGGTGCCATCTATTTCGTTGGATGGGCTTTCTTTTCATTTCTACTGATGTATCAACATCGTTTAGTGAAACACGACGATTTAAGTAAAGTTAACTTAGCATTTTTTACTACAAATGGTATTGCCAGCTTAGCATTTTCCATCTTCGTTGTTTCGGATGTAATTATCAACTCTTCCTATTCCCTATTTTAGCTTCAGCTATTTTACATCCTAGCGAGTAAATACACAAAATTTAATGTCTTCTAAGGAATTTACGAGTGGGTGGCCTTTCTTGAAAATTATTGCCTCTTACTCAGTCATATCTCACAAGCATTTTAAAGAATTGATTACCAGTTGACAAATTGAACAATTCGAGCTATAAAATTCGCATTTTAAGCTCGCTTTTCGTAATTTTGCAAATATCTTTTCATTAAATTCTTTAAACTATTAACCGAAAAGAATCAATATGCAGAATAAAACTTCAACTAAAGATTTATCATTTGATGATTTCAAAAAACTCATCTTAAGCGATTATCAAATAGTTTGTGAAAGTCGACAAGCAAGTTTAATTGGCAGAAAAGAAGTACTTACTGGAAAAGCAAAATTTGGAATATTTGGAGACGGAAAAGAGCTAGCACAAATCGCTATGGCTAAAGTTTTCAAAAATGGAGACTTTCGTTCAGGATATTATCGCGATCAAACTTTTATGTTTGCTGCGAATATTCTCAGTATGGAAGAATTTTTCGCTCAACTCTATGCTCATCCAGATGTAGCCGCTGATCCCTCTTCTGCAGGGAGATGTATGAATGGACACTACTCTACTCGATTGCTCAATGAGGATGGGTCGTGGAAAAACTTAATGAATCACAAAAACTCATCGGCAGATATTTCACCAACCGCCGGACAAATGCCACGTTTACTAGGCTTAGCACTTGCGTCAAAACTTTACAAATCAAGTCCCGATTTATCATCCAAAATGTCGGGATTTACACTTTCAGGAAACGAAGTTGCCTTTGGAACCATTGGTGATGCATCAACGTCAGAAGGACTATTTTTTGAAACCATTAATGCTGCTGGAGTTTTGCAAGTACCGATGGCTATCAGTGTATGGGATGATGGATATGGAATTTCTGTACCTGCAAAATTCCAAACTACGAAGCAAAGTATTTCTGAAGTCCTCAAAGGATTTGAGCGTACTGATGACAAAGAAGGATATGTAATTCTCACCGCTAAAGCCTGGGATTACACGGACCTGATTGACACCTACGAAAAAGGAATTGCCATTTGCAGAGAACAACACATTCCAGTTTTATTTCATATTCAAGAAGTAACTCAACCTCAAGGTCACTCTACCAGTGGTTCACATGAACGTTACAAGAGCAAGGAAAGATTAGCATGGGAAGATGAGTTTGATTGTATTAAAAAATTTCGTGAGTGGTTATTGAAGAGTGCCATTACAACAGAAGAAGAATTAAATACTATTGAAGCGGCTGCAAAAAAAGCAGCCAATGATGCTCGCAAAAAAGCTTGGGCAAATCTTTCGACTGGAATAAAGGCAGAGTTAGATGATGCTACCTTACATATTCAAAAACTAGCGTCCTCAAGTCCTAACAAAGTATTTATTGAAGTTGCTTTAAATAAACTCAAACAAATATCTGAACCCGAAAGAAAAGATATTGAATTGACAATAAAAAAAGTTTTACGCTATGTAAAAGCTGAAGATTCAGAGGAAAGAAATCAACTTTTAATTTGGCTGCAGAACTACAGAAATCTGAACACCGAACGTTATGATTCGCATCTATACAGTCAAAGTAAATGGAGTATTCATCAGATCACTCCGATTCCTGTGGCGTACGATTCCAATGCTCCTCTAGTTGATGGAAGAGAAGTTTTGCAAGCCAATTGGGATGTACAATTGAGTAAAAAGCATGAAGTCGTAATTTTTGGAGAGGATGTTGGGAATATTGGAGGTGTAAATCAAACCTACGCAGGACTTCAAGCAAAGTATGGAGAGAACAGAATTTTTGATACCGGCATTCGTGAAGCGACCATTATCGGTCAAGGAATTGGACTTGCCTTGAGAGGATTTCGCCCTATTGCTGAAATTCAATATTTAGATTATTTAGCGTATGCTATTCAAGTGTTGACAGATGATCTTGCTTGTTTACATTACCGCACTAAGGGTGGACAAAAAGCGCCTATGATCATTGCCACTAGAGGACATCGCTTAGAAGGCGTTTGGCATTCAGGTTCACCCATGCAATTTATTTTAGGATCTATGAGAGGAATTCATATAGCAGTTCCACGAAACATGACACAAGCTGCTGGATTTTACAATACACTTCTTGAAAGTGATGAACCTGCACTCGTGATTGAACCACTCAATGGATATAGAAACAAAGAAAAAATGCCTTCTAATTTAGGGGGATTCAGAATTCCATTAGGTAAAGTAGAAACCCTGTTAGAAGGAAAAGATGTGACTCTTGTCACCTATGGAGCTTGTGTTAAAATTGCACAAGATGCTATCACATCATTATCAGAAGCTGGTATTAGTGTTGAGTTAATCGATATCCAAACTTTATTACCGTTTGATTTAGATCATCAAATTGTAGCATCCTTGAAAAAAACAAATAAAATAGTTTTTCTAGATGAAGATGTAAGTGGCGGAGCAACAGCATACATGATGCAACAAATTTTAGAAGTACAAGGTGGCTATCATTTCTTAGATCAAAAACCAATAACGATCTCTGCAAAAGACCATCGACCTGCATACGGTTCCGATGGAGATTATTATTCAAAACCAAATGCAGAAGATGTATTCGATGCTATTTACGGTATGATGCATCGATATGCACCACAACAATTTCCTGCAATTTATTAATTGATTTCTTCTGAATGAATTTTAACCGAATAACTGAATCTGAATCAAACTACCAGCATTTAGAAAAAATGAGTGTAGAAGAAATTCTAACGAACATCAATAAAGAAGATAAGCGAGTTGCCATTGCGGTTGAAGAAAAAATAAATTCCATTGGAAAATTAGTAGAAGACATTTTACCTCGACTTCAAAATGGCGGAAGAATTTTTTACTTAGGAGCAGGAACAAGTGGACGGCTAGGGATTGTAGATGCGTCTGAATGTCCTCCTACTTTTGGTGTACCTCATGGATTATTTATTGGCATCATTGCAGGAGGCGATACTGCCATTCGCAAAGCAGTAGAGTTTGCTGAAGACAATCCAGAACAAGGTTGGGAAGATTTAAATGAACATAACCTCACTGAAAATGATACCGTAATTGGAATTGCAGCCTCAGGAACTACTCCTTATGTCATCAATGCTTTAAAAGAATGCAATAAAAAAAAGATTTTAACCGCATGCATTACCTGCAATGAGGGAAGTCCACTCGCTGCGGTTTCCAAACACCCTATTGAAATCGTTTGTGGACCTGAGTTTTTAACAGGAAGCACCCGAATGAAAGCAGGTACTGCACAAAAGCTTGTCTTAAATATGATTTCCACCGCTTTAATGATTAAGTTCGGAAGAGTTAAAGGAAATCGAATGATTGATATGCAATTAAGCAACAACAAACTCATTGATCGTGGTGTAAAAATGGTTATGGAAGCCACTGGACTCAGCGAAACTGAATCTTTACAACTTTTAAAAACACATGGTAGCGTTCGCAAAGCCATTGAACATAAACCGTAATAAATTTCTATCGTTTTCCTTTATTCTGAACAAATCGTAATTACATTTGTAATTATCCGATTATGCAAGACATCGAACCTTACTATTCGTGGTCACATCTCTACACCGCTGCAGAAGATGAGCTTTCACCATTTTATGGAAGGGTGTATAGTGAGTTCGAATATTCCAATACCATCTACAATTATTATATCCATCCACAATGGGATGATTTTGGCTCATCCACCCTTTATGTAAAAGTATTATTTGTTGATTATGAAGTTGGGTATGCCATTATTGAAATGATTGGCGAATGGAATGATGCAATCAACAATGATATCATGACCATAAAACGAGATCTTATCGATCTCATGATACAACATGGAATTGATAAATACATTTTAATTGGAGAAAATGTTTTAAACTTCCATGCCTCGGACGACTGTTATTATCAAGAGTGGTTTGATGATACTGAAGAAGGATGGATTGTAGCATTAAATTTTAGAGATTATATTAAAGATGAATTCAACAAAAATAGTATTGATTATTACTTAGTATTTGGAGGAGAATTAGATGAAATGTTATGGAGAATACATTCACCTAACGAACTCTACGATAGAATAACCGAAATTATTAATCACCGATTAGCGTAAACCCATTAGATGAATAGCATTTACTATATTTGGTACTACGGATGAAAGTATTATTCCTAAATACGATTCAATTATTGTTTGTGCTACTGCTTTTAACAGGTGCAGGAAATAAAATTCATTTAAAAACACAAACAGGAAAAGCATCTTATTACGGTAGAGAATTTGAAGGAAGAAAGACGGCTTCAGGCGAAATATTTCACAATGCTGACTTTACCGCAGCTCATCGCACGCTCCCCTTTAATACATTTGTTCGTGTCACGAATTTAAAAAACGATTTAATAATCACTGTCAAAATCAATGATCGAGGTCCTTTTGTAAAATCACGCATTATAGACCTTTCAGAAGCAGGAGCCCGAAGAATTGGAAGTTACAACAAAGGATTAGCTTCCGTAAAAACAGAAACACTCACTTTGCTTCAAAAAAACAAAGAAATCGATAGTTTATTTTCATGCGAAGATGTGACAGATTGCCTAGGAAACCCTGCTGAACTAGAAGGATATTCCCTATCACTTTGGAGAAGTAAAGACATCATACATATGCTCTATATTGCAAACGAACTTTACTTACATGAAGATGTAGAAAAAGTATTAATTGTAGGACTTGGCTTAGGAAGTAAAAGAACCTATCATCTCACCTTGACTGGATATCATACTAGAAAAGAAGCCGCAGTTGCTTATGATTTTTTTGAGCGAAAAGGATTTATGGGTGTTCAACTTTTGAAATTTCGTTGATTACTTTTTTATCGATAACAAATATTCAAATGCATCTTGATCCGTTGTAAAAGTAAAATCACTTTTTGAAAGTGCATCTATTGAAATCCATTTAAAATTTTCCATTCCATTTTCAGTTGGAGGCAAACTATTATCTCGATAAAGGGGCAGCATCTCTGCGATTGGACGTACTCGATAATACACACCAATCACTTGTGCTGATTTATTAAATACTGATGTAACAAATGTAGGGGTGATGAATACTTGATCTAATATAGTCAAATCAAATCCCAACTCTTCCTTTAACTCTCTCCGTAAACAATCGACTACACCTTCTCCATGCTCCAAACCTCCTCCCGGAAACTTTCGCATAAATGTATCATAATGAAATTCATCAGCAATTAAAATTTCATTATCATCATTTATAATAAATCCATATACTCGAATAACGAATATTTTTTTTGAATCCAAGACCTGTTTTCTTACAAGTTGTAAAAATAAGAAACTGTCAGCAATATCAACGCTGGAGACTCTTAATTCTCA
>JANOAX010000148.1:0-16031 GCA_031411335.1 Bacteroidota bacterium | reverse complement strand
GAAATACAGAAAAAAAGGGACATGTCCAACCTAGGATTTAAACCCTAGGCTGGACAGATCCCTTTCAACTCTAGCTTAAGAATTAGTTGTTCTCAATAATTTCTGCTCCTAAAGCTTGCGCTCCTGAACCCCCAGCAAATCCTTTTGCATACACCGTATAAATTTTACCTGCAGTCAATACAATTCCTGGAAGAGGAAGTACGACGGTAGAAGTACCTGCAAGGCGAACCTCTAGATTGTAGGTATTTGCATCCAGGGGAGTAAATGCTGTAAAATCTTTGAAGTTTTTATTTCCAAAAACAACACCACCACCTGTAACAGCAACATCCACTGCGGGTGCGTCAGGAGAAAGATGAATAAAACGAACATGTGCCTTACCTGATGCTGGAGTTGAAAGATTATCTTCAACTACTAATCCACTGAGCTTGCTCACGCTATCGATAGCGAAAACGCTGTAATTTTTGCCATTCACCACAGATAAATTAGCCTGTAATGCTGTGGTTGAAGTTCCTGCTACATTCACCTTTAATACACGAGTACCTGCCGTTGCAGAAATGTAAGGTGTATAGTCAATGTAATTCACATCTGAAGAATTAAGTTTGGTACCATCCAACAGTAAATCTACAGCTGGCGCATCGGGAGATGCATGAATAATCATTAGTTTGCCACTACCAACTGGTGTAGCTGTGTTATCATCATCGTCATCACAAGAAGAAAATGACAATACAGTTGACAAAGCCACCATTAAAATGGCCATAAATTTGAAAGAAGAATTAATTTTTGTTCGCATGATATAATAATTTAGTTTTTGGTTTGTACTTTATAACAACAAGCAATTATTTAAATAGTTTTTCTCATTGCTTAATTTTTTTGCTTAATTTGAGATAAGTCGATAGAATCTGTAAAAGCAACAGTTAAAAATCGTATCTTTGCAGAGCCTTTAGGAAAAACAAAAACTATTGATTATCAATAAGATAATCAAAAAACTCAAAGAATTAACATGCAAGCTATTCGCAACATTGCCATTATTGCCCACGTTGACCACGGAAAAACGACCTTGGTGGACAAAATTCTGCACCAAACAGAATTATTTAGAGATAACGAAAAAACGGGTGATTTGATCCTCGACAACAACGACCTTGAGCGTGAAAGAGGAATTACAATCGTTGCAAAAAATGTTTCGGTTCACTACAAAGGAATCAAGATTAACATCATTGATACACCAGGTCACGCCGATTTTGGCGGAGAAGTAGAGCGTGTAATGAATATGGCGGATGGCGTAATCTTGCTTGTAGATGCATTTGAAGGACCTATGCCTCAAACGCGTTTCGTTTTATCGAAAGCTTTAGAAATGGGTAAGAAAGCTGTTTTGGTAATCAATAAAGTCGACAAGGAAAATTGTCGTCCAGATGAAGTACATGAAAAAGTTTTTGATTTATTCTTCCACTTAGATGCAACAGAAGATCAATTAAGTTTCCCAACAGTGTATGGTTCATCGAAACAAGGATGGATGAGTCACGATTGGAAGGAACCAACCGATAACATCACTCCTTTGCTAGATACCATCATTGAATATTTCCCAGGTCCAGAAAAGATGGAAGGAACTCCGCAACTTTTGATTACTTCTCTTGATTTCTCTACTTATGTTGGTCGAATAGCGATTGGTCGAATGAACCGTGGTTCATTGAAAGAAAATCAGCCAGTAACTTTGATGAAGAAAGATGGCAGCATGAAAAAGATGCGTGTGAAAGAAGTGATGGTTTTTGAAGGCTTGGGCAGACGCAAAATTGATGAAGTATTTAGTGGTGACTTGTGTGCTATCACGGGCATTGAAGATTTCGATATTGGTGATACCATTGCTGACTTTGAAAATCCAGAGGCCTTAAAACCTATTTATGTAGATGAGCCAACGATGTGTATGTTGTTTACGATTAACAACTCTCCTTTCTTTGGAAAAGAAGGACGCTTTGTAACGTCGAGGCATATCCGCGATCGCTTGTACAAAGAGTTGGAGAAAAACCTAGCTATGAGAATTGAAGAGACAGGATCACCTGATGCTTATTTGGTTTACGGTCGTGGTGTATTGCATTTATCCATTTTGATTGAGACTATGCGTCGCGAAGGATATGAGTTACAAGTGGGACAACCCCAAGTAATCATCAAAGAAATAGACGGAAAGAAAAACGAACCGATTGAACATTTAACAGTAGATGTTCCGGAAGAGGTAGCGGGAAAAGTGATTGAGTTAGTGACTCAGAAAAAAGGTGAAATGAAAATCATGGAACCTAAAGGTGATTTACAACATTTAGAATTTGATATTCCTGCTCGTGGATTGATTGGTTTACGTAGTTACATTTTGACCGCAACAGCTGGAAGAGCGATCATGGCGCATCGTTTTTCACGTTTTGAGCCGTGGAAAGGTAGTATTCAAGGTAGAATGGCTGGGGTTTTACTTGCCAAAGAAACGGGAACTTCAACGCCCTACTCTATTGACAGAATGCAAGATCGTGGATTCTTCTTCATTGATGCAGGAGAACAAGTTTATGGCGGACAAATTATTGGCCAACATATTCGACCTGATGATTTAGTAATTAACCTTTGCGAGGCAAAGAAGTTAACCAACATGCGTGCTTCGGGAAGTGACGACAACGTTAGAATTGCTCCTAAAACCAACTTCTCACTTGAAGAAGCCATGGAATACATCGAAAAAGATGAGTACCTTGAAATCACGCCTAAGTCGTTACGCATGCGTAAAATTTACTTAGATGATAACGAGCGTAAACGCAATGCTAAAAAAACGGAAAACGCTTAATAGCATCTACCTTTAAAACTTTCAGAAACCGTCGAATATTCATTTATCCGACGGTTTCTTTATTTGGTCGGGGCTTAAATAGTATTTGACTAAAAAATCCAATCAAATCAAACAGCTTCACTATATTTGGTTAGATGATAGACAAACTCATAGAAAAATTTTACACTCGTCTTCCCAACAAGAAAGCGCAGAGTGTAATTTTACATTCTTTGTTTTGGTCGGTTTGGTTAACTCGATCCTTTTACGATACATTTGGATTATGGGGCGTTGAATGGGGACTAGCCTACATACTTATTGTTTTTTTAAGTCAAGCCCCTTTAGTTTACATTCATCTTTACCTTTATGTTCCGAAACTACTTAATCAAAAAAAGTACTTCAGTTATTTTGCAATTACTGCATTAAGTATTTATGGATATTCGCTTTTAAACTATCAACTCTTAACGACCATTCCTCGAGAAAATATGCCTGAGCGTATGACTCGATTTGTAGGAAACATTACTCCTTATTTTGATTTGTTGGAAGGTGTAATTGTAGTCATATTAACGTATGCATTGAAATACACGTTGATTGCATTCATCACTCAAAATGAGTTATTAAAATTGCAGAAAGAAAAATTGCAACTTGAATTAAATGCACTTAAAGCACAGATTCATCCTCACTTTTTATTTAACACTTTGAACAATTTATATTCACTTACCTTAAAAAATTCTGAAAAAGCTTCGGAGATGGTATTAAAGTTAAGTGACATTATGCGCTATGTTTTATATCAAGCGAATGAAGAAAAAGTTTTGCTAAGCAAAGAAATTGATTTCATCAGCAGTTATACCGAATTACAACGAATACGATACCACAATCGATATGATATTCGAATTGAAGTGGCGGGTGAAGTAGAAGACCAGCTCATTGCTCCACTCCTTTTTATCGACTTCGTTGAAAATGCTTTCAAACATGGAATTGATAAACGCTTCAGTGATGGTTTTGTCCACATCCGATTTACCATCGATATTGATAGCGTAGCATTCCAAGTTAAAAACAGTATTGGTACCGATGAGCAATTGGGTATCCAACAAAAAGAAGCAGGCATTGGATTATACAATGTAAAAAAGAGATTATCGCTTCTCTACCCACAAAAACATCAGCTTGCCATTACACAAGATGAAGAAGAATTTAATGTAAACCTTCAAATCGAACTCACATGAACAAATTAAAATGTATTGTTGTCGACGATGAACCCTTAGCTCAAGAAGTGCTTGAGCGCTACTTACAAAACATAAGAGAGATTGAAGTAATCACTACCTGTAGTAATGCCTTAGAAGCCTTTGAAGTATTAAATAACGAAGCCATTGATTTGATGTTTTTAGACATCTCAATGCCCGTAATTTCCGGATTAGATTTTTTAAGATCCTTACATAAAGCTCCAGCTGTAATTATTACTACGGCACATCCAGATTATGCTCTTCAAGGTTACGATTTAGATGTAGTAGATTATTTAGTAAAGCCTGTGTCGATGGAGCGATTTATGAAAGCGGTGAACAAAGCTATTGAAAGAGTTCGAGTACCCTTGCCGGTGGCTAGAGTTGCACAACCGGATTATATGTTTGTGAAAAGCGATCAGAAATTGATACGCATCAACTTCGCCGATATCCATTACATTGAGGGAATGAAAGATTATGTGAAGATTTTCACCAACGAAAAGATGATCGTAACGCTCCATACGATGAAGTTTTTTGAAGCGAATTTACCATCTGATCAATTCATCCGAATCCATAAAAGTTATATTGCCAATTCTTCATCCATCAAGAGTATCTCGGGCAATGAGTTGGAGTTACACCAAAGTCGATTACCTATAGGTAGCAGCTATAAGGAAAATCTCATGAAAATGATTCATTCTACTTAAACTCACTCTTTATTCTTGATTTTAAGTGATCCCAATTGCCTTCACTAAGAACATATTGACGCATCCTTGTATTATTTCAATATTTAGAGGATTGCTCCAAAAAAACGGTGTATATTTGACTACACAATCCCCCAATAAACAATATGAAAAAACTAGTACTCTTTCTGATGAGCTTAACCTTAGTTTTGAACTCATCCGCTCAAACCAACATTACCTTTAAGTCAAACTTACCTTACCCCAATGATGCTTTATCAAACATTGGAGGATACGTAGATTCACTTGGAAATGAATACGCTTTAGTTGGATACGAATCCGGTTTATCCATAGTAGATGTTACGAATCCTGCAGCACCCGTTGAAGTATTTACGGTTCCCGGAACCAATTCTACATGGAGAGAAGTAAAGACCATGGATAATTATGCTTATGTAACTACAGAAGGATGTTGCAATGGATTACAAATTGTTAATTTAGGTTATTTACCTGATTCTATTCAATTCAAATATTGGACGGGAAGCGGGGCTATCAACAACCAACTAGAAACGATACATGCTTTACATGTGGATGGTGGTCATGCATACTTATACGGATGTAATTTATATAATGGCACTGCTCTAATCTGCGACTTAGCGGATCCCTGGAATCCAGTTTACAAAGGACACACTCCAGGAACTTATATTCATGATGGTTATGTTAGAAATGATACTTTGTATAGCGCACATATTTATGATGGATATTTTTCAGTTTTTGATGTTACAAACAAAACAAATCCTGTTTTATTAGCAACACAATCTACTCCTACTCAATTTACTCACAACTTATGGTTAAATGATGCAGGAACTGCAATATTCTCTACCGATGAAAACACAAATTCGTTTTTAGGTTCGTATGACATTACCGACTTGAATAACATTACCGAATTAGATCGTGTTCAGTTAACACCGGGATCAGGATCGATCATTCACAATACACATACCTTAAATGATTTTGAAATCGTTAGTTGGTATAAAGATGGAATTGCTATTGTCGATGTAAGTCGTCCAGACAATATGATCATTACTGGGCAATACGATACTTACCTTCAAGGTTCAGGAAATGGATTTAGTGGTGCATGGGGAGTTTATCCCTATTTACCTTCAGGGACAATTGTTGTTTCTGATATTAATAATGGATTATATGTTTTGACACCAACTTATGTTCGTGGATGTTATTTAGAAGGACTCGTTACCGACACCAACACAACATTGCCGTTGAATAATGTTACCGTAACTATTTTAGGACCTAGCATTGTTAAAAACACAAAAATTACTGGACTTTACAAAACAGGATTAGCTGCTGCAGGAACTTATGATGTATCATTTTCAAAAGCGGGCTACATTACTAAAACTATTACGGGCATTGTTCTTCAGAATGGTGTTTTAACCAATTTAGATGTGCAATTAAATACCATTGTTCCTACTGTTACTGTAACAGGTACAGTGGTAGAAACAGGAACCGGAATTCCGATAGCGAATGCAACTGTTTATTTTGAAAACGCACAATTCAATAATACAATCACGACTAATCAGAGTGGGCAATTTACGATCCCAGGATTTTTTCAGGGTGTTTATGATTTAACGGTTGGACATTGGGGACATCGTACTTATTGCAGTAGTAACCAAAATGTAAATGGAAGCAATCCTTTCAACATTTCACTTGACAGAGGATATTACGATGATTTCGTTCTTGATTTTGGTTGGACAGTAAGTGGTCCTTCAGGAAACTTATGGGAAAGAGGTGCGCCAATAGCAACTACTAACGGAGGACAAACTGCAAATCCAGGAGCTGATCTTTCTACTGATTGTGGCACCTTGGCATTTGTTACTGATAATGGCGGTGGTGGTCCTTGGGACAATGATGTGGATCAAGGTAGCACGATTTTAACCTCACCAATATTTGACATGACTACGTATTTGAATCCTCACGTGAATTACAACAGATGGTTTTACAATGGTGGGACGACAAACGGAGCACCAGATGATTCTATGAAAATTTATTTAACGGATGGAACGAACACCGTACTTATTGAAGCGTTAGGTCCAAATGGTTCTTCTTCGCAATGGGTTCCACAATCAAAAGCTATCAATTCCTACCTTACACCAAACGCAACCATGCAATTTATCGTGAATGTAGGTGATCCAGGCCCAGTATTTAATATTGTGGAAGGTGGATTAGATAAATTTGAAATCGTAGAAGTGGTAGGAATCGACGACAATAATTCTCTTGCTCAAATAAAACTAAGTGCCTCTCCAAATCCTTTTAGCAACCAAGTTATGATTTCGATTCACTCCTTAGAACAAAAATCGACTTTGCAAATTTTTGATATGAGCGGTAGATTGACGGAAGAAAGAATGATTTCTACTTTAGGAAACCAAAACATGATGATGGGTGAAAGCTGGTCGAATGGAGTTTATATGGCTCGTTTGATTTCAGGAAAAAACATCAGCTCCCCAATAAAATTAGTAAAGAAGTAATTTAATACTAAACCTGTTAAAAAGGTCGGCCTCGCCGACCTTTTTGCATTTTATAGAGTTAATCACAATACATTGTTGACATTAAATGTTCAATTTTTAGAACTAAAGCTGAAAACACATCATATTTGCCCTAACAATTGCGTTATATCTCCATTGAAAAAGATTCTATTCTTCCTGTTTATTTTGTTTCAGGCTTCATCTACTTTGATGGCGCAATCTAAATCGCTTTGTCCGCCCTCTGAAAATAAGGCAGCCAATAAGCATTTCGAGAATGCACGCGAAGCCCGTAACGACAAGAAACCACTCAGCACCATCAAAGAATATTGTGATAAAGCCATCGCAGAGGATTCAACCTTTGCTGATCCGTATAAATTACTGGGCGATGTAGCCTGGCAAAATCATAATGACAAAGTAATGGCTGCTGCTTATGAAAAACTCATTGAGGTTTGTCCAGACGCTAGTGCCGATGCGCATTATCGTTTAGCCGATTATTTATTCGATGTTAAAGAATTTAAAAAATCAATTTCATATTTTGAGTCGTACCTCGACTTCAACAAAGTGAAAGAAGAAAATGCTCGTGACGCTACTCAAAAAATTCAGCGAGCCAAGTTCATGATGGTTCCTGTTCCGTTTCAACCTGAGCCCTTAAACAACGTCTCCGGACCCAATCCAGAATACCTAGCCATCATTTCTCCTGACCAGGAATATTGTTTTTTCACACGACGTTATGAAGAACAAAAACGAGGATCACTTTTCCCCGCAAGTGTCGAAAAATTTATGATTAGTGTAAAGAAAGATAGTGTCTTTGATAAAGGAGAAGCTATGCTTCCACCGTTTAACAAAGCGGGGTCAAATAATGAAGGTGGAGCAACCATAACTATTGACAACAAACATTTATTTTTCACCGTCAATAAAAACGGGAATTTTGATATTTATACAAGCGATGAAACCAAGGGAGTTTGGTCGGAGCCACGCAGTGTGGGTGCCACCATCAATGATCCCAATCGTTGGGAAAGTCAACCGAGTATTTCACCTAATGGAAAAATATTATACTTTGTAAGCATTCGAGATTCTGTAAGTCAAACCAGTGATATTTTTTTCAGTAATAAATTAGAAAACGGCGAGTGGGGTCCCATGAAAAACATAGGAAGTCCTATCAACACTACTGGAAATGAAAAAACGCCTTTTATTCATCCTGACAACAAAACTTTTTATTTTAGCAGTGATGCCTTACCTGGACTAGGAGGATACGACATTTACAAATGCAAGTTGCAGGCAGATGGATCATGGAGTCAGCCCATGAATTTAGGATACCCAATAAATACAGAAGCCGACGAATTAGGGTTCTTCGCGAGTACCGATGGACAAAAAGGATATTTTTCGAGTAATAGTTTGCAGGGAAAAGGTGGATATGATATTTACTCTTTCGATTTACATACCGCTGCAAAACCAGATCGTGTATTATTTATTAAAGGTGATTTAAAAGATGAAAACAATGATGCACCTAAAAAAGCTACCATCTCATTAAAAAATGTAAACACGCAAGAGTTTGCCGACGTATCCTATGATAGCACCAGTGGTAAATATGCTTCTGTAGTTTTATTCGATCAAGATTATATCCTTACGGTAAAGAAGCAAGGATACGCTTATAATTCCGCTTACTTTTCTAAAGATGATACCACGAAGCTAGAACCCATCAAAGTAGACATTCAACTTCAAAAAACTGAAATTGGTGGTGCATATACACTCAACAATATTTTATTTGATATTGAAAGTTCAACCTTAACATCACAAGACAAAGCCATCATTCTAGATTTTGCAAATTATTTAAAAGAAAATCCCACTATGCGTGTTGCGGTGTATGGACATACTGATAATGTTGGAATTCCTGCTAACAATTTGAGTTTATCTGAAGCCAGAGCAAAATCCGTTTCCGATTTTTTAATTCATAATGGAGTTGATAAATCGCGATTAAGCTCGAAAGGTTTTGGAGCCACGAAACCCGTTGCGGATAATGCTACGTCACAAGGTAGAATGAAGAATAGAAGAACGGAGTTTGTGATTGTCTCGAAATAAGGAGCTGCTGGCTGTTGGTTTATATTGTATTTACAACATTGCACTCGCTTTTTTTAACACTAGAGAACACTAGAGGACACTAGAGGACACAAAAGTTCACAAGAGTAAAGTTTAAGTTCTAGTTATCCTGAAGCTAGTTGTTCGTAGCAGAATCGAGAGAAGCTAGAAGCTAGAAGCTAGAAGCCAGCAGCTAATCGTAGCCACTTCTTATAATTCTTACTCTTCTGTTCGGAAACGGCACTTGATTTATTCAGTGAGTATTTTACATACGGCGCATTTGCTAATGTTAATGCAATCGATTTCATATATCCACTACGGTTTAACAAAAAGGTTACTTTGTCGCCAGGAGCTTTCATTGAAATTACTTTATTGAGATCGTCGCCTAAACGGTATTGATCTATGGCGATAAGTTCATCGTTTACATTGATGCCTGCTGTCCATGCTGGTGAATTGCGTACAATGGAGGTTACCATTAATTTTCCGGAAGTAACCGAAGCATTGATTCCACTAAATGTATTTATCCCTTTTTCATTCAAGTCAGTTAAAGTAATCCCGAGTTGACTAACTATTTTCTCTATAGGCAAGGGCGCGGTTGAATTCACTGCATTTTTAAAAAAGGAATCCATGTTTTTTCCAGTCAATTGCTCAACCACTTTCATCACATCATTTTGGGTATAGGCTTTATCATTTCTAACATAAAATTCTTGGTACATCTCTTTCATAAAATCATCTAGCGATTTTTCTCCATTCGTTGCATTAATAATTTCCATGTCTAACAAAGCACCTACAACTGATCCTTTAGTATAATAGGAGACACTTGCATTTGCAGAGTTTTCATACGAACGGTAATACTTTATCCACGCATCTAGACTCGATTCGGTTAACGATTGAAAAGCGGCTCCTTTTTGATTATTGCAATATGACATATTACCAGCAAGCGTTTGTAAATATTCTGTCTCGCTAGAAAAACCGCAGCGATAAGTGATCAGATCATCATAATAAGCAGTGAATCCTTCGGCTAACCAAAGCAAGTTGGTATAATTTTCTTCACTATAATTAAATGGTCCTAAAGGTACGGGACGAAATCTTTTCACATTCCATAAATGAAAATATTCGTGAGCTAGCAAACTTAAAAACCCAACATAAGTCGAAGTATTCGTGTATCCCCATTTATTGGCTTGCAATGTTGTTGAATTTTTATGCTCGAGTCCACCTCCCCCAATGTTCATATTATGAATGAAGAAAACATATTTCTTGCAAGGATGCGATCCATAGATAGCAGTACATTCATCAACAATGCGCGTCATGTCTTTTTTCAAACGATCCACATCAAAATTTCCTTCTCCAAACATAGATACTTCATGAGGCACACCAGCGGCGGTAAAAGTAAACACCAACTGATTTCCAATTTCAAAAGGAGCATCTACTAATTCATCATAATTAGGGGCTTTTAATTTCCAGGGATTACTTTCATTCACACGATCAAGGGCCACAGAAATCACTTTCCATGTGGGAGCAGGAACTATGGTGACGGTTACCGGATTTTTGAAATGCTCTTCAATAAACATAAAAATACTGGAACCATTTATGAAGGCGTGCTCATCATCAATAAAACTTGTGCGTACACTTAAATCAAAAGCATAAACCTGATAATGAATTTTCAAATTCGATTTACCTGCGGATTGAACTCTCCAGGTATTCTTATCCACTTTCTCGCAATTCAACAATTTTCCATCTTTATCCATCACTTCAAAAACATCAACAAAGCGAGAAAACTCACGGATCATATATGAACCTGGAATCCATACAGGAAGTTTTACATCCATAATGTCTGCTTTATTTCCATCTACCTGCATGATTACATCTGCATAATGAGTTTGAGGCTGAGGAAAAGAAACCGTATAATTAATTTCAACCGCTTGGGAAGAAAGAGTAGTCAATAAAAGGATGAGGACAATACTAACTTTATTTCGCATATCATTACTTTGTTAAACAAGTATGGCGAAAATAACGAATCTAATTTTGAACAGCAATAAATTGGAACAACAGAATCAATTAAAACTTTGGACGACGCTTCCCATCTCTAAAAAATACTCTTTTCAAATGACGTTCGGTAAGGACATAGATTATTGTCAGAGAAGTTAAAACAAATCCGCTTAATACATATAACATCTTATGAGCTGTTGTCGAAGTTGAAAAATAAATTTCGGTGATCACTAACAACAGTAAAATTAAACTGGCTAACACCATTAAACACTTTCCAGCATAGATATTGCTTTCGAACCAAGTGTCTTCATTGCGCTTAGAAGCTTTCGTCTTATAACCTAAGACACCCTCCATCGAGCTGGCACTTTTGTTCAACTTCAAACCGAGTGAAAAGAAGCACAAGGTCATTGCAACACTTAAAATTAAATATTCATTCATAAAAACCGAAAATTAGGGGTTATTCAAAGCAAAAATACTAGAATTTCAAATATGTTGCAAATTTATTTTACTTGTTTCCACCCATCATTTTCATCATATCGGCTTGCGACATGACCTTATAATCAGAAGATACGGTAAACTCAGCATCAGCTACATTCTCCATTCTTACCTCTTTAGCAGTCATTCTCACACTAATTTCACCTGTTTTCATTGAAAATTCAAGAGGGAAACCTTTAATCTCTGACATTTGAAAATACCACGATCCATTCGATTTAATCTTGTCTGAATACCATACGATCATATCCTTTTCGTCAGGGGTACTTAAAATTGCCTTTTTGCAATCATACCCAGCAACCTTTTTTGTTTCTCCATCTACCAATTTAACTACTGCTTTTTTAGAATCGGAATTTTGCTTTTCCACTTCTGTTTTAGTGGACTCCATGGCTAATTTATTACCCATCAAATCCATCAACAAAACCACTTTATCCTTCAAGATCAATACATCGCTTTGCATTCCCATCCCCATAGGCATTCTTAGCTTTACTAGATCTCCTTTGAACCACATTTCC
Organism: Bacteroidota bacterium; assembly: GCA_031411335.1. Taxonomy (GTDB): domain Bacteria; phylum Bacteroidota; class Bacteroidia; order AKYH767-A; family OLB10; genus JAJTFW01. The sequence goes on along the minus strand of JANOAX010000148.1, from coordinate 3,743 downwards.
GTTTCTTCAGGCATCATTTCTAACTCTTCCTTCGTCATGCTCGATTCTGTATAAGACATATTATATTTTATATATCCACTAGGTCCTTGAGCTAGAGAATTAAAGGATAAAAACAATGTAAATGCGATTACGAACTGGAAGCGGCAAATGAATAGGATGTTTTTCATAAAACAAAGATATCATTTAGCTCTCAAATCAACCAATAGAATTTTTATTTTTCGTAAGTTTGAGGAACAAATAATAATCATATGTCAATCCACTTAAAAACCATTGTTTCAATACTTTTACTCTCTTACCTTCCCTTCCTATCCGTAAATGCCCAAGAAGGAATGCTTAAAGTGGAAGATATTTATGGTAGCTCAACCCTTTTTGCAAGAACCATTGGTGGATTTAATTCCATGAATAACGACGATTTTTATACGAGCACAGAAACCATCGGGAAAGAAAAATACATTATTCAATATAGTTTTAGCACAGGAAAAGCAATAGATACCATTTTACGTCCTTCACAACTTTTCGCTTTTAAAGAAGCAATTGAATTTAGCTCGTATTTATTCAGTGCAGATGAAAGAAAAATATTGTTGAGTGTGAATTCAGAATCCATCTATCGACATTCCACAAGAGAGGATTATTATCTTTTTGATAGAGACAACAACAAACTTTTTAAAGTAACCAACAATGGCAAATCTATGTATGGTACATTTTCTCCTGATGGAAGTAAGTTGGCTTATGTTCGAGAAAACAATCTTTTTATTTGGGACACAAAATCGAAAGTAGAAAAAGCAATTACTACGGATGGTGTAAAGAATAAAATTATTAATGGCGCTACCGATTGGGTTTACGAGGAAGAATTTTCAATGGATGTGGCTTTTGGATGGTCAGCGGATGGAAATAATATTTCTTACTATCAATTCAACGAAAGTAATGTAAAGGAATTTAACCTCACAACTTACGGCGAACTTTATCCGAAGGAAGAATTATATAAATATCCTAAAGCGGGTGAGAAAAACTCTATTGTAGCCTTGTATAACTACAATTTGGTGAGTAACAAAGCCACAGAAATTTTTAAAACGGATGCGGATTGGGAATACATTCCAAGAGTTAAATGGACACAAAATGCAGATGTATTAAGTTTTCAAAGAACCAATCGGCATCAAAATCAATTGGAGTTAATTCTTTATTCTGTTTCTACTGGTAAAAGTAGCGTGGTACTGAATGAACAAAACAAATCGTTTATTGAAATTACAGATGATTTAACTTTCTTGAAAGATGGAAAAAGGTTCATTTGGACCTCTACGCGAAGCGGGTATAATCATATTTATTTATACGGCATCGATGGAAAAATGATAAAACAAATTACGTCGGGCAATTTTGATGTTACTCAATATTTTGGATTTGATGAGAAGTCAAACACCGTCTATTATCAGAGTGCGGAAAGAAGTCCGATGGAACGACATATTTATTCCATCACCATCAGTGGAAAGAAAAAAGCATTGACAACAATTGCAGGAATACACAAAGCTGAATTTAGCTCTGGATTAAAATATTTCGCCGACACCTACTCTAGTTTTGATACACCTTTCACGTGTACATTGAATCAGAACGACGGAAAATTATTAAGGACTTTAGAAGACAATAAAAACGTAAGAGAAACACTTTCTACATTTCGTCTTGGAAAAATTGACACGTTGAGTTTCACAACAAAAGATGGTACGCAATTATATGGATGGATCATCACTCCACCTAATTTTGATGCAAACAAAAAGTATCCTTTATTGATGCATGTTTATGGGGGTCCGGGTGTGCAAACTGTCACCAACGATTGGGATGGGCCTAACTATTTATGGCATCAAATGCTGGCACAAAAAGAATACATCGTGGTTTGTTTTGATAATAGAGGAACTCCAGGAAGAGGATTGGAATTTGCAAATTGCATTTACAAAGACATGGGTAATTTAGAAGTGCAAGATCAGTTAAGTGCTGCTCAATTCATGAAAGGTAAAGCGTATGTAGATGGAAATCGCATAGGTGTTTGGGGATGGAGTTTTGGAGGCTACATGACTTCCTTGCTCATGACCAAAGGAAATGGAATATTCAAAGCTGGAATTGCTGTAGCTCCTGTTACCAACTGGAGATTCTATGATAGCATTTACACAGAGCGATATTTACAAACACCACAAGAAAATGCAAAGGGGTATGATGATAATTCACCCATCAACTTCGCAAAAGATTTAAAAGGGAAATTATTGTTAGTGCATGGATCAACGGATGATAATGTACATATGCAAAACAGTATGGATTTTGTGACGGCACTTGTGAAAGCGAATAAACAATTTGATTTATTCATTTACCCCAACAAAAATCACAGTATTCGTGGCGGTACAACTCGATTGCATCTTTATACGATGATGACGAATCATCTTGTGAAGAATCTTTAGTAACTATTAAACTAAATCCAACTTAGTGCTTTTTTTTAACACTAGAGGCACGAAGGTCACAAGAGTGCACTGGAGAAATCTTTGCGCACTCTTTTGTTCTCTAATAAATATGACTAATCCAAATCCAACATTGTGTGTTTTTTAGCATTAAAGACACGTAAAGTACACTGCTGAAAACTTCTAGACTCTAGTGACCTCTAGTGCTCTCCAGTGCCTCCAGTGTTGAAAATATTCCGCATTAAGTTACTCTTCTTCTTCTTCAGTAACCCATAATGGTTTTGGAAGTTTGAGTCCGAAATAAACGGACATTAATCTGATGCCGATGATTGAAACGGTTCCAATAATAAATCCGAGAAAAGCCGCATCAAAGAAAAAAACGAAGAAGATACAAATCCAACATCCAATAAAAGATGCGACGGCATAGAGTCCACCTTTGAATTTAAAGATGACTGGAATTTCATTGATTACAATATCTCTAAAAACACCTCCAGCAACACCTGTAATTACGCCCATCAAAGAAGAAGAAAAAAGCGGCATACCCAAATTTAATGCGGCAAATAATCCGGAAATACTAAACAAGCCCAAGCCAATTGCCTCCACTGTATTGGTGCGACGGTGCAATAATTTTGTGAGATTATGTACAGAGGGAATATAAACAAAGGCGATTGTAACCAACAGCACAATAAAAAGATAAATTTCATTCTCCACCCAGAAAAAAGGTCGGCGATTTAAAAGGATATCACGCAAGGTACCTCCACCAAAACAAACCAACAAGGCTACGCTGTAGGCCCCTACGAGGTCCATCTTTTTCTCAGAAGCCTTTATCATGCCTGATACTGAGCTCACCATAACGGCAGCTGCTTCGATGAAGGTGATCAATGAAAGACTTTCCATATCTTTATACAGGCAAATTTAGAACAATGAAATCACATCCATCACACTTCATCCTATTTATCTTCGCTTCCCTTATTTTTCTAAGAACCGCAGATAGCTATGCTCAAGGAATTCCAACTGAACTTTTAGAATGGAAAGGAACGTGGTACACCATACAAAAGAAAGATACCTTATTTGAGCGTTGGGAGATAATTCCAGATGGAACATTGAAAGGAGAGTCGTGGGTAATTAAGCAAAACAAAGATTCGGTACACAGTGAATTTCTTCGTGTGTATGCCGATGAACAAGCCATTATTTATGAACCCATCGTAAAATCACAACACGGGGATAAACCAATGCCTTTTAACTTGATTTTACAAACCTCAACCTATTGGATGTTCTACAATGAAAAAAACGATTTTCCGAAATTTA
>JANOAX010000147.1:0-38080 GCA_031411335.1 Bacteroidota bacterium | reverse complement strand
TCAAATTTCACAAGTAACAAGGTAGGATCATTTTATGATGTTTTAAATCCAGAAGCAATATAACCATCAGCTACCTCGCGTATACGACAAGCGCCTTCATCGGCGGCAGTACCATAGGTTTCTTGCCAAATTAAATCACCAACATCCTCCACCCGAAGTATGAAAATATCGTTGCCACCATTCCCATAAGAAGCCGTACTTCCTCCTACTAAAAATCCTCCCGTAGAGAGTGAGACTACAGATTGCCCTTCTTCATTTTCCTCCCCGCCAAACAACTGCGACCAAACCTCTTCCCCACTTTCGTCCAATCGAACCAATAAAATATCGCTTTGTTCTTCTGCTGAATTATAAACGGTACCTACCATAATTACATCACCATCGGTGAGAATTTTTATCTCTCCCGATGTATAGGATAATTCGTCATTCGTTAGAATATGTTCCCAGTTAAGTTGAACTTCTTGGGCAATGGCTTTGGATAATGTAGAGAGAGTTGTCAAAACAACCATCATCACTAAAACTAGATTTTTCATTGTTATATAATTTAAAATTATATTAAAATGGAAGAAATTGCAGATCAAATATATAAAGATAAACTCAAATTCCTATATATTAGACATTAATTCTTTATTAAATCAAGATAATTTAGTCTTATTTCTTTGAAAAATCAATCGTCTGTAACAAAGAAAAGCGAACTTGAATGCGATCACTCTTTTCTAAAATTTGCCAAAGGATTCCTGATTCAACTCTAAAAGAAGGCGAAATAAAATATCCTATTTCTGCAATGGTTCGAAAGCGATCAAAATATGGATTTTTATTATTAATAAATATTTCATTGGATAGAGAAAGGTAAACTGCGCCCGTCACAATTTCTTTTTTGTTAATGGGACACTGTATGTTTAGATTATAACGAAATCGAAGAAAGTCTTGCACTTTAAAATATCGTTGTTCTAACCGATAACGATGGTTAATGAATACTCTGCCAAAATGATTTCCAAATAGTATTTGCTGAAAGAGTCGATTTTCATCTGTATTTAACTTTGCATCATTTCGAGCATTATACTTTGAAGTATTTGCATAAGCGGCACCCGCTGAAAAATTTAGATTGTATTTTTCTATTCGATAGTATAGTGAACCCCTAATTATACTTTGTTCAAAGTCGTGAATAAATGCATAGTTTCGATATTGATAATCGAAAATGAATCCTATTTTCTGGGTTAGTCTTACTTGATTATTATAATTTAACCAACAACCCAATGTTTTGGGTTGAGAATAGGATGTAAAACTAACTTGCAATAAAAAAGCAAGTAAAAAATAAAATTTGCAATTGAATATTATTTTTGAATTTGCCATGCTGCCCAGAATGCAAGTAAACAAGCAATGATACTGATGAGTATGTAAGTGAATGCCAATAGAAATTGCCCGTTTTTTATCATCTCAAAGTTTTCCATAGTGAAAGTAGAAAAAGTACTGAGTCCACCGCAAAATCCAACACTTAATAAAAGTCGTTGTTGTTCATATTGATCTGGCTTTAATAACATCAAACCAGAAAGAAATCCAACAAGAACTGCTGCAAGTAGATTGGCTGTGAACGTGTGCCACGGAATAATGAATGTACTATTTCGCTGAATGATTATGCCAATCAAATATCGCAAAACACTTCCCAAACCACCACCTAGAAATACAAGTAGAATATTATTCATGTCTTGTTTTTATTTGGTCTGTTGAATTCAAAATAATTTTCATCAAGGAAGAAAAGAGTAAAGCAATAATAAAACCAAGAATCCATCCGCAAAGTATATCGAGAGGATAATGCGCTCCTAAATACATCCTGCTGTATCCATTGATTAATACGAATGCAAATAGTATAAATCGTAATTTTTTATACATAGATGGCAAGACTAAACTTATAAATACAGCCAACGCCATGGTATTGGCAGCATGCGAACTAACAAATCCATATTTTCCACCGCAAGCATTATTAACTAAATGAATTAAATCTTGAAGAGCTGGCTCATGGCATGGACGAAAACGTAATGTAGTATTTTTTAATAGGGTGGAAAGTTGATCCGTTGTTGCAGTCATGGTTGCTATTATTGGTAGGAAATAAACTATTTTTTTTCCGAAATTTCTATACAAGACGTATAAAAGCCAAGCATAAAAAGGAATCCAAGTCCATTTATAACTAGCCCAGTAAAAAATAAAATCAAGCAGCGGATCATGTGCACCATTGATCGCTAATTCTAACTTAGTATCGAGTTCATGAAGCCAAGTGGGCAATACCATCTTTTTTATCGAGCAAGAAAGGAACGTTCATTCATTTGATCCCATAATACATCCTTGAGTTGAATGATATTTTTATTTCCAACAGAAGAAATAAATAAAACAGGAATAGGAGTGCCGTCCGATTGTTTGTCTTTAGGAATTTCAGCTAACAAAGCTTTCTCCAATTCATCATCAATCATATCGCATTTAGAAATAGCGATAACTCGACGCTTATCTAATAATTCAGGATTATGTAATCGCAATTCATTTAAAAGAATTTCATATTCTTTGATGATATTATCTGTATCCACTGGAATTAAAAATAGCAAAACAGAATTTCGTTCAATGTGTCGGAGGAATCGTGAGCCTAATCCTTTTCCTAAATGCGCGCCTTCAATAATTCCTGGAATATCGGCCATCACAAACGATTTATTATCTCTGTAGGCTACAATTCCTAAATTCGGAACTAAAGTGGTGAATGGATAATTCGCAATCTCAGGTTTAGCTGCTGAAACGACACTGAGCAATGTGCTTTTTCCTGCATTCGGAAATCCGACTAACCCAACATCCGCTAATAATTTTAATTCTAAAATTTTCCACAGGTCTTGTCCCGGTTCACCCGGTTGAGCAAAGCGTGGTGTTTGTTGTGTGGGTGATTTAAAAAATTCATTTCCCTTTCCACCTCGACCTCCAGGAACAATGATTTCTTCTTGTCCTTCGTGTTCAATTTCAAAATGTACTTCGCCTGTCTCTGCATCGCGTGCAACGGTTCCAATAGGAACTTCTAAAATTACATCCTCACCATCGGCACCCGTTTTTAATCCACTTCCTCCGGGACCACCTGCATCTGCAATGACATGTTTTCTATACTTGAGATGTAATAACGTCCAAAGTTGTGAATTCCCCCTAACAATAATGTTTCCACCGTGGCCACCATTTCCACCATCAGGACCTCCTTTTGCTGTAAGCTTGTCACGATGTAGATGCACAGCACCTGCACCACCCGCACCCGAGCGACAACAAATTTTTACGTAATCAACGAAGTTAGTTCCTGACATGTTTTATTTAATTAAGAATTCAGAATTAGGAATTAAGAATTCCCCCCGCCCCCCTTTTTTATTTAAGAATTATAATTTCCCACCAATTTATTTTTAATTACGATCCAGCTTGCCGCAGGCAAGTTCAGAATTAAGATCCAATGAGTATCTAAATCACAATTGCCACATATTATTTTATAATTCTTAATTCTGAATTCTTAATTCTGAATTTATCACCGCGCATAACCTCTCAAATATCTCATCCACACTTCCAATTCCATCAATTCCAAAATACTTTTTCTGTTCCTGATAGAAATCACGCACAGGTTCTGTTTCGTTGCGATAAACATCAATACGTTTTTGAATAACAGCTGGATCGATATCATCAGCGCGTCCTGAATCTTTTCCACGTAATAACAAGCGCTTTCTTAATTCATCCTCTTTCACTTCTAAAGCCAACATCATCGTGATGCTTGTGTTTTTAGTGGCTAAGAATTGATCCAATGCTTTTGCTTGTGCAGGTGTGCGAGGAAATCCATCAAAGATGTATCCTTTTGCATCAGGAGATTTATTCGCTTCTGACTCTAACATGCGAATCGTTACTTCATCAGGTACAAGTTGCCCTTGATCCATATAACTTTTTGCAAGCGTTCCAAGTTCAGTTCCGCCTTTTATGTTTGCTCTGAAAATATCGCCTGTCGATAAATGCACGAGTTGATAAGCATGAATGAGTTTAGCACTTTGCGTGCCTTTGCCGGCTCCGGGAGGACCAAAGAGAACGAGGTTCAACATGGATTTATGATTTTAATTGATATATATCTGCTAAGTTTCTTCCAAATCCGTCGTAGTCGAGGCCATATCCAACAACAAACGCTGGTGGAATTTCAAATCCTACATAGTCACATTGTATTTTATGACGTAAAGCTTCTGGTTTAAGAAGAATAGTCGCAAAACGAATACTCGCTGGATTTTTCTTTTTTATTTCTTCAATCAAATAAAGTGCAGTGTCACCGGTGTCAATGATATCTTCCACAATAATGACTTCACGACCTTGAATATCATTTTCCAACCCCATAATACTTTTTACTTTTCCTGAGCTGGAAGTTCCCTCATAACTACTCACACGAATAAAACCAATTTCGCATGGCGTTTTAATATTACGAAGTAAATCGGCCATGAAGATGACCGAACCATTTAACACTCCAATCAATAGAGGGTTTTTTCCGCTATAATCTTTGTCGATGGCTACGCCTAATTCGGCTACCCTCGATTGAATTTTCTCGGCTGAGATGAAGGTTGTAAATATTTTGTCGTGGACTTTAACGTCGGTCATAAGAGCTGCGAAGGTATAAAATTGCAGTGAAGGTGGGGGTTAAAACTTGTCTATATCTTGCGGAGTAGAAGAGTGAGAATTGGTAGCGCACATTACATTGGAAGTGTTTTAATTCAGTGTATTACTGTTTTGTAAGCCCTGTTTTTATGGATTAAATTTGGTGTTAAAAAGCGGAATATTCATTGGCAAACATTTGTATTCGTTTAAAACCGATTAGACAATATTTTCGATGTATTTTTGTCCCCATGAGTTTTAAATGCGCAGGAAAAAATTTTCGTCTGGGAATCTTAGGCGGAGGTCAGCTAGGTAGAATGCTAATTCAGGAGGCTATTAACTTGAATATCAGTAGTTCAGTTATGGATCCGGATGCGAATGCGCCTTGCCGTAATCTTTGTGATCAATTTGTTCACGCCGATTTCCGCAATGAAGAGGATGTTTACGCTTTTGGAAAGGAATGTAGTATGATCACCGTCGAAATTGAACATGTTAATACACAAGCATTGCTTCGGTTGGAGGCAGAAGGGATTCCTGTTTTTCCACAACCGCATTTATTGCAATTAGTACAAGATAAGGGATTGCAAAAACAGTTTTATCATTCAAATGGAATTCCAACAGCACCATTTAAGTTAGTAGATTCAAAAACTGATTTAGCGAAATCTATTAACGATTTTCCAGTGATGTTGAAGTTGCGAACTGGTGGCTATGATGGGAAAGGAGTGATGAAATTAAAAAGTGTAAATGATATTCCAACTGTTTTTGATGGTTCGTATGTGGTAGAAGATATGATTGATTTTTCGATGGAAATTGCTGTTATCGTTTCGAGAAATCTGAACGGACAAATAAGTAATTTTCCAGTGGTGGAGATGGAATTTAATCCAGAAGCAAATTTAGTTGAGTTTTTATGTAGTCCGGCAAGGATTGAAAAAGAGATGGAATCAAATGCTATTTCTATTGCGCGTGATGTGATCGATAAAATGAAATTGGTTGGCGTGTTGGCCGTGGAGATGTTTGTTACTAAAGATGGAAAAATTCTTGTGAATGAAATTGCACCTCGTCCACATAATAGCGGACATCAAACGATAGAAGGAAATGTAACTTCTCAATACGCTCAGCATCTTCGTTCGATTATGAACTTACCGTTGGGTGATACAGAAACTGTTCGACCTGCGGTGATGATTAATTTATTGGGCGAAGCTGGACATGAAGGTGAGGCGATCTATCAAGGTATTGAGGAAGTATTGAGTTGGCCAGGTGTGTATGTTCATTTATATGGAAAAAAAATCACGAAGCCCTTTCGGAAGATGGGACATGTGACCATTACGGCAGTGAAGTTGGATGATGCGATATCGTTGTCGAGGAAAGTTCAAACAACGATTAAGGTGGTGAGTAATTAAGAATTAAGAATTAAGAATTCAGAATGCAGAATTAAAAATCAGATTGAAATTGTAATGTGTATGCAATTAGTTACCAATAAAGTGGTGTGTAAATAAAAATGTAAAGTTAGGGCTCAAAAACTAGGAGATTGGACAAATCTAACATCTAACATCTAACATCCAATCGCGAAGCCTCGCGACTAACATCTAAAATCTAAAATATGAAAAAAGTATTAGTTGGAATAATCATGGGAAGTGAAAGTGATTTGCCAGTTATGAAGGATGCAGCGGAGGTGTTGGATGAGCTCAATGTCAGTTATGAAATTACGATTGTATCGGCACATCGTACTCCTGAGCGAATGTTTGATTATGCACAAAAAGCACATGGCAGAGGAATTAAAGTAATTATTGCAGGTGCCGGTGGTGCTGCACATCTACCGGGCATGACAGCAAGCGTTACTCCACTTCCCGTTATTGGTGTACCTGTTCGTTCTTCCAACAGTATCGATGGATGGGATTCTATTCTTTCCATTCTGCAAATGCCAAATGGTGTTCCAGTTGCAACGGTAGCTTTAAATGCTGCAAAGAACGCAGGAATTCTAGCAGCTCAAATTGTTTCGGTGCAAGATCCATCATTATTGAATCGTATCATTGCCTATAAAAATTCATTGAAAAATAAAGTGCTCGATGCTGCGTCAAAAATGGAAAAAGCAAATGCAAAGTCAGTAAAGAAAGTAGTTCCAATTAAAAAAGTAAAAAACAAAAAATAAATAATCTAATTCTTATCATCCTTTCCTTTTTCTAGAGGGGGATTTAATCATTTTGTCATGAAAAAAAATGCCATTTGGCAGCACATACGATGTGTTGTCTTTATTCTTCTTCCAAATAATTTAAGTGCTCAATCGGATTTTATTCCCGATCAAGTAGCGGGTGCAAATTGCTTTTTGTTTTCTCAACATGCAGGTTCTTCAGCCTTTGGAAATCCTTCCATGCCCGACACCAGCGCCGCTTTTTCTTTGGGAACGTATTCTGCTTCTTCTTTTTTGGTGAAGGAATTAAATGAGTATGGAATTGCATTCACCACCCGAATTTTAAAGAATAGTTATTTCGGAGGTGGATATCGTTATAAAGGATATTCACTTTATAATACGAGTAAAGCAACATTTTCATTTAGTCGATTTTTTGGAAAAGCTTTTTCCGCGGGAATTCGTGTTGAACATTTTAGTATTCGTCAAGGAGAAGGATATGGGCAACAACAATTTTGGAATGTACGAGCAGGAACTACAGTTCGACTCAGTCCTCAACTTTATGCATCCACTTACTTAGGGGTTCCATTAAAAAATAATGATTCGCAAAAAAAGACACCGTTTCATTTTGGTGTCATGTATCGATTTTCAGAGGTGTTTGCATGCATTGTAGAAAGTGAAATGTCGGGCTCCACACCAACACTTCGAACGTCTTTGCGTTATCAACCTTCTCGACGAATTGAATTTATTGGCGGTATTGGGGGGAAGCCGCTTAGCACTTCTTTTGGATTTGTTTTGGAGTGTGGGTCAATGAAAATTGCAATTGCAACAGCGTATCGACCTGTTTTTGGATTTAGTCCGGCAGTGGGAATTGATTTCGTAAGTCCTTCTAATAAATAACGTCGTCGGCTATGAAAAAAGTTATATTAATTGGGTTTATTTTTAATCCGTGGAGTTATTGTTTAGCGCAAACTCCTATAACATTAAGTGAATCGGCAATCGAAACGCAAGCTGAAATGCAAAGTGCTAATGAGGGTGGAGAAGTAATTGATCCTGGCCAAGATTATTTTTTAAATCTAAATGCAAATGATGTAGCAGAAATTGTAAATTCGCCGCTGTTAAGTCCAGAACAAGCACAAGCTTTAATCTCTCATCGGCAAAAATTCGGGATACTTATAGCGATGGAAGAGTTGCAAGTAACGGGTGCGTTTGATACTTCTTATTTGAAAAAAATAAAACCATTTGTTTTTTGTGGACAGCCTTTAGTAGATGAGCAATTTAAATTTTCCGCCTTACTTGCAAGTGCTAGAAATGAAGTCTTGATTCGTTTTCGAAGAAGTCTGCAAGAAAAAGATGGATATGGGAAAGATGGAATTTATCCTTTTTATCAAGGGGATCCTAATCAAGTGATGTTTCGTTATCGGATGCGTGCGGGAAATTATTTTAGTGCAGGTATCGTGATGGAAAAGGATCCCGGTGAAGTGTTGTTTGCATCCAATAATGGAGGGAGAATGGATTATTTTTCATGGCATGTTTTTATTCGCCCCAATCGAATGATACGCTCCATTTATTTTGGCGATTATCAATTTCAGTTCGGACAAGGATTGGTAGCATGGAATGGATTGTCGTTGGGAAAAAGTGCAGAAGTGAATCAGTTTTTCAGACGAGGAATGGGATTTAGACCGTATGCATCTGCGGGAGAAGCAGGATACAATAGAGGCATCGCTACTTCTTTAGCTTTTGATAATTGGAGTGTAGATCTTTGGAGTTCCTATCGGAAGTTGGATGCCAGTCTGTTTCCCGTAGATACAACTTTTAAAAATTTTGAAGTAAGCAGTATTATTGAAAGTGGATTACATCGAACCTATGATGAAATAAAGAAAAAAGCGTTGATTACTAATTTATCTTCAGGCGCACATCTGCAATGGGAAAAAGCACGAATCCGTAGTGAATGGACCGTGCATCAACAATATTTTAATTATCCCTTATGGCCCGGAGATGATCCTTATGAAATGTATGATGCAGATGGAAAATCTTTTTTAAATGCAGGATGGGCTGTTCGTTATTTATTTAACAACGCTACGATTTATTCAGAGGTAGCTGTTGATCGGCAAATGGATAAATCTTTCGTTGGAGGGTTGTTGTTGATGCCCGACAATCGTTGGACCATCAGTTTGCATTTGCGTAATTATGGGAAAAAGTATCAATGCATTGGATGCGATGGTTTGAGAGAAGGAAGTAATACACAAAATGAAAAAGGAATTTTAACTGGATTTAGCTGGCAAATCCATCAACAACTTCGCCTGCAAGGGTATTTGGATCAATTTTATTTCCCGTGGTTACGGTATACCACTTCAAGTCCATCTAAAGGAAAAGAATGGATCGCACAGCTTACATACACTCCTGCTCGTACTACAGAAGCTTATCTTCGGATGAAGGAAGAAGTAAAAATGAATGATGTGTCAACTAACGGTTACGATGTACCGAAAGAAGTAAAGAAAATTAATATTCGAGCCAATGTGCAGTGGATGTATACGAAAAACTGGGAGTTTCAATCTCGTTGTGAATGGGTGGGGTTATCACAATCTTTGGGTAATTCAAATGGATTGATGTTTTTTCAAGAGGTAAGATATAAGCCACTAGGAAAGCCATATAGTTTGGCTGTACGTTGGTCGATGTTCCAAACAGATTCATATGAAACACGTATTTATAGCTATGAACAAGATATGGTAGGCTCTTTTAGTCTGCCCGCTTACTCGGATGAAGGCCATAAATACTATTTATTACTTCGATATATGATCGTAAAGGGATTGGATGTGTGGATTCGATATAGCAGAAGTATTTTCGTGCAAAGCGCTACTATACAAGACGTTGATATCACACCGAAGGAAGAATTCAAGACTCAATTAAGGTGGCAATTCTAAGTTTTACTGTCATTTTATTGGGAAAATCGAATTTGAACAAATTGGCCTTTAATATTAGGGTTGTAACCCTTAAATTCGCATCACACAATACCTAACCAATTACTATGAAAATTAGATTACTCATTATTGCTCTCTTTCTATCGACTTCAGGGTTGATGATTCCATCAGCGGTTACCGCCGGAACAGGAAGTTATTCAATTCCTGCTGGGATTACGACTTCAGATTATATGGCACGAACTATTATCTTTCGTGTAAAACCTGAATTTCGTGCTCTCTGTTCAGAGAATCAAATTGTATCCAATCCCATTAATAAAATTTTGGCTGGACTTGGACAAACACAACTGTTCAAAGTTTTTCCAAATCATCAACCTCCAGCAACTCCATTCAACGAGCGCGGACAAAAATTAGTAGATCTTTCCTTGATTTATGAATTGCATTATAGTGCCAATATGGATTTAGTAAAAGTGATAAATTCATTATTAAGTACGGGCATCATGCTATATGCAGAAGTAAAATTTTTACCGAAAGTAGAATATGTACCCAGTGATCCTTCAGCTTCTTCACAATACCATTTGAGCAAGATTGATGCTTATACCGCATGGGATATTCATAAAGGTGATACCAATACAGTTATTGGAATTGTAGATACAGGTACCGATTTAGATCATCCAGACTTAGTAGCGAATTTAAAAATTAATTATGCGGATCCTGTAAATGGAATTGATGATGATAACGATGGTTATATCGATAATTTTCAAGGATGGGATTTAGGCGAGATTGATAATACACCAGAAACAAATGCAAACAATCATGGTTCGCATGTTGCAGGTTGTGCTGCTGCTGTAACCGACAATGGAATTGGTGTTGCTGCTCCTGGATTTTATTGCAAGTATTTACCAGTGAAAATTGCCGATGCTACTGGCGCACTTACTAAGGCTTATGAAGGTATTGTATATGCAGCCGATCACGGTTGTCAAGTGATTAATAATTCATGGGGTGGAGAAGGTGGAAGTTCATTCGGACAAAATACTGTTGATTATGCAACTTTCAATAAAAATAGTTTAGTAGTTTGTGCAGCAGGAAATAATAGTTCAAGTAGCCCTTTTTATCCCGCTGCTTATAATAATGTGTTGAGTATTGCTGCTACAACGTCTTCGGATGCAAAAGCAGGGTTTTCAAATTATGGAGCCTATGTTGATGTATGCGCGCCAGGAAATAATATTTATGCTACACAATCGAATAATACTTATGCAGCACAAAGTGGAACATCAATGGCTTCTCCGGTAGCTGCAGGATGTGCTGCTGTTGTAAAATCGTACTTCCCAACTTATACTGCCGCACAAGTAGGGGAACAACTTCGTGTTACCGCTGATAATATTTATGGTGTTGCAGGAAATGCAGGATTTCCAAATATGTTGGGTACAGGAAGAATTAACTTCTTGAATGCATTGACATTGTCTAGTCCTTCTGTAAGAATGAGCAATCGTGTAATTACTGATAATAATGATAATATTTTAGTGGTGAATGATAGTATGTTTATCACCGCTGATTTCACCAATTATCTTGACCCTACGACTAATTTAATTGCAACGTTAACTGTAATTTCTCCTTATGTAACCATTGTAGATGGTTCAACAACTTTGGGAGCGATTCCAACATTGGGTGTTACAAATAACAATGCGGATCCATACGTGGTAAAAATTAATTCGAATGCACCTCAAAATATCTTGGTGACTTTTAAAGTTACTTATCAAGATGGATTGTACAATGATTTTGAAATTTTTCAAGTGACCATCAATGTTGATTATTTAAACATTACCATCAATGATGTGTATACTACAAATTCAAGTAAAGGTCGAATCAGTTACAATGGAACTGGTCAAGCAGAAGGATTGGGATTTGATTATAATTCACAAGGAACCATAACTTATGAAACTGGACTCATGATTGGTACGAACAGCAGTGTAGCTGATAACGTACGTGGTGCTTCAGGTACCGATAATGACTTCTTTCCAGTAGCGACTATTCAGAAACATGATCCTGGTGTATGGTCAGATTTTGATACGTATGGAAAATTCAATGATAATATCAATTCAAATCCAATGGGGTTATTAGTTGATTATCGTTCTATGTCATGGTCTTCTTCTCCCTTTACAAAGTTTCATATTTTCGAATATACTATTCACAATAATGGAAACAATACATTGAACAATTTGTACGCAGGAATATTTTCTGATTGGGACATTCAAACTTTTGCAAACAACAAAGGGGATGAAGATGCAGCTCTGAAAATGGGTTATGTTTATTGTACAGACGCCAATGGTTTGTATGGTGGAACAAAAGTATTAACGCCAGGAGCATTTATTCATAATGCAATTGATAATATTACAGGTGGTGCTGGAGGATTGGATTTGTCTAATGGATTTGATACCAATGAAAAATATTTGTCATTAAGTACACAACGCTCAACTTCAGGTGGTGCCGGAACTGGTAATGATGTTATTGATGTTGTAAGCACAGGTCCATTTACTTTGGCTCCTGGTGATTCAACAGTGGTAGCCTTTGCCTTACTAGCGGGAGATGAGTTGAACGATTTAACAACTAGTGCTACTCAAGCACAAATTAAATATGATTTAGTAACTGCCTTGAACGAGGATAACCCAAGCGGAATTTATACAACCAACGCGTATCCAAATCCAAGTAATGGATTTATTACCATTCCACTTTATTTGCAAACTGCAGGCGCTTTATCCATTGAGATGTATGACGCTATGGGTAAGCTAATTTCATCAGCTGCATTAGGAAATCGAAATGCAGGTGAACAACAAGTTCAAATGGATTTGAGTACTTTGTCTGTAGGATTATATCATTATAGACTCTTCAATGAGAAGGGTTCTGTTGGCGGTACGATTCAGAAAAATTAATAATTATTATGTATTTTCAAAAAGTCCTGGGATTGTATTCCAGGACTTTTTGTTTGCATTAACCTCGTATCTTAGCATAAGAATTATTTCTTAAATTAAGTTTCTGTGGACATCGTTATTATTTCACTTGCTATTCTCCTTTCCATTGTTGGTGTGATGGGATGTATCATTCCTGGATTACCCGGAACACCTCTTAATTATATTGCGATGTGGATGATACAGTGGGTTTCACATCCTTTCGAAAAATCTACACTTCTCATTTATGGATTACTCACAGTTGCTATTGTTGTAATTGATTATATGTTACCAGTTTGGTTTGCAAAAAAGTATGGTGCTACCAAGCAAGGGATTTGGGGTAGTATCATTGGAATGTTATTGGGGATTTTCTTCACACCTGTGGGGATGATTCTCGGAATGATCATTGGCGCCATTGTAGGAGATCGATTAGCGGGAAGATCAACAAGCGATGCTACACGCTCTGGATTTGCTACATTTTTTGGAACACTTTTGTCAATGGGATTAAAGTTGGGTGTTTCTCTTTTAATTTCTTTCTTCGTATTTTATGAGAGCTTTAATTTTTTTTATAAATAAAAATAGTCCTATGGGAATGAAATACCGTACTGCAATAGAAGCTATAAACTCAATTAAAAGTGGACAAAGAGTTTTTATGCAGGGAAGCGCAGCCACTCCTTCGCTATTATTAAAATCACTTTTCGAAAGAAAGGGTGAATTAAAAAATGTGGAATTAGTTAGCATTAGTACCTTAGGAAATGTCGTCTTCAATTCAAAAGAGTTGGGCGGGAGTTTTTTCATTAATTCACTTTTTGTTTCGGATAGTGTTCGTGAAATGGTGAATAGCGATTATGGGGAGTACGTACCCGTTTTTTTAAGTGAGATTCATTTGTTGTTTGAAAGAAATATTTTAAAGCTTGATGTTGCTCTCATTCATGTGTCTCCTCCCGACAAACATGGCTTTTGTTCCCTCGGAACTTCAGTGGATGTAACTCGATCAGCTGTTAAAAATGCAAAGGTTGTCATTGCACAAATCAACAAACAAATGCCACGCACACATGGTGATGGAATTATTCATGTTGATGAGATGGACGCTTTCTTAGAGGTGGATGAACTACTACCGGAAGTGAATTACGAAAAGCATGTTGACGATGCGGATCGAGCCATTGGAAAATATTGTGCAGAGTTAATTGAAGATGGATCCACGTTGCAATTGGGAATTGGTGCCATTCCCGATGCAGTTTTATCTTGCTTGCATCATCATAAAAATTTAGGAGTGCATACCGAAATGTTTTCGGATGGAATAATTCCATTGGTAGAAAAAGGGGTGATCAACAATAAAAATAAAAAGAATCATCCAGGAAAAATAGTAACAGGTTTTGTGATTGGAACAAAAAAGTTATATGATTTTGTTGACGACAATCCACAGGTTGCTTTTTTAGATGTGGGCTATGTAAACGACACTAAAATAATTCGGGCTAATCCAAAAGTAGTTGCCATCAATTCTGCAATCGAAATTGATATCACCGGACAAGTTTGTTCCGATTCTATCGGCACCTATCAATATTCTGGAGTGGGCGGGCAGATGGATTTTATTCGTGGTGCTGCATTATCGGAAGGCGGGAAGCCCATTATCGCCATGAAATCCATCGCAAAAAATGGCGCTTCTAAAATTGTCCCATTCCTAAAAGAAGGCGCGGGTGTCGTGACCACAAGAGCTCATTTACATTATGTGGTGACGGAATATGGAGTAGCTTATTTATTCGGGAAGAATTTAAGGCAACGAGCCATGTCCTTATTGAATATTGCACATCCTATGCACAAAGAGTGGTTAGAAAAGGAAATAATTAAAAGGTTTGGAGCATAACCTCTGATCTTTATAAAGCCGAAGTATTCCAATTATTTAGTGATTTTAAGCCAAGTCCACAATGAAAATTGCAATTTTCATTCCGTAAATGATTGATATGTAATGACTATATCTTATTTTAAAATATATTTTGGAACTATTGGTACAGATTCTATCTTTGCAGTCCCATTAAAAAATAGGGAGCATAGCTCAGCTGGTTCAGAGCATCTGCCTTACAAGCAGAGGGTCACAGGTTCGAACCCTGTTGCTCCCACAAAAAAGCCACTTCAAAAGAGTGGCTTTACTTTTATCATTATTTTATAGAAAAGAACCCCAGCGGGGTTCAATCTTAATAGCAACGCAAAAAATAAAATAATCCCAACCCCAGCGGGGTTGAACAGCCGCGAAGCTGTTCTGCGATGAAGTATGTCATTCTAATCGGAAAATTTAAAATGAGTTGCCTAATTAAAAGAATACACTATTTTATTATTTTGATTGAAGTTTTTTCATGCCCAATCAAATTTTCTATATTTAATAAGTAAAATCCTTTTACTAAATATCCTAAATCAATAGTTGAAACTGAACTTTTTAATATTCCAGCGACTATCATTTTTCCTGAGATGTCAACTACTGTGTAATTATAATTTGATTCAAAAGATGGAATTGAAATCGTTATGTTTTCATAGAATGGATTAGGATGGACTCGTACATTCAAATTTTCAAAACCATTTTCAGATATTCCAATTTGTGTAGAGTCAACAATTAATCGAAATAGTCCATTATAATATAATCCATTCACTCTATTAAAGTCACCTCCAACATAATATCTTTCTTGCATACTATAGGGGTCAGCAATGACTTGTCGAACCCATGGATCTAGCCCTATATTTACTCCAACGACAGAATCAACCCATGAGCCGACGAATTCATTCAAATTTAAATAACCATTCTTATCTATTTTAGCAATACGACCACGAGGGTGCCCGTCAATTGCAGTAAAGCTTCCTCCAATAATAAATCCAGAATCCCTTGTTTGGCAAATAGTATTGCAACCAATTGCCATTCCAATGTCGTCGCTCCAT
Source organism: Bacteroidota bacterium (assembly GCA_031411335.1). GTDB lineage: Bacteria > Bacteroidota > Bacteroidia > AKYH767-A > OLB10 > JAJTFW01. Next base: position 22,541 of record JANOAX010000147.1, on the reverse strand, counting down.
ATTTCTAACTCATTATTGAAGGTCGAATCTAAACTACCATCCGGGAAAATTCGAATTAATTGAAATGTATCTAAGCTATTGTTTAAGATTATATTTCCAGCCAATATTAATTTCCCATCATTCTGAACGAAAACTTCACTTAAAGTGAATCCTCCTACAATATTATTTTGAAACGTTGTGTCTAGGTTTCCTAACGTATCAATACGACAAATAAACTTATTTGGGATACCATCATAATTACTAAAACGCCCAAGCAAGATTAGCTTATCAGTCCCATACTCGATGAGTCTATATAGAATATCGTTTGTACTGTGAGTAAAAGTTGAGTCTATAAACCCAGATGGAGAAACTCGAAAAAGAAAACGTTGCAATCCAAATCCAGGAGGATATTCTAAGCCATCTACTCCAATTAAAAATTGTTGGTTCTTGATCTTGTCTGGCAATGTAAGTAATTTATCATTTGGGTTACAAGATGCAAAGTTCGCTGACCAAAATGAATCGTAACTAGTACCATTTTCATCTGTTTTGGTAAGTGCACTTTGACCTGAATCGTAAATTAAATGATTGTTTGGTGATCTGGAAACATGGCTTATTCCCCATAAACCATAAATGTATGGAAAATGAGAATAGCTTAAGTCAACATTTCCAAATTCATCTAATCTCATAATATCTTCCCTATAAGGATAACTGCCATTGTAAAAAGAACCGTGTACTGTAATTCTTTTCAAAGAATCGATTAAACCAACTTTCAATCCGCCATCCGAATTAACAAAAATGGAATTTATATTATATGTAGGATCAATTTGTATTGATTGAGCAAAAAGCATTGGAGTTGTAAAAAAATATAGAGTAACCAAAAAGCTCCATGTACTCAATTTAATTGAAGTAGATTTCATCAAAATTTAGGTTGATATTTTAATTTAAGGTAATAATTAATCGAACTAGAAGTAAATATATAAAAATATTCTAGTTTGTCCGTATTTTTTCACAAAAAAAAGGCTGATTCATCGAACCAGCTTTTTTAAATAATTTGAAGTTTAATTATTTCGCAATAACCAATGGGAATCTAGAAACAGAACCATTGCTTTCAGCAATAAGTGTGTAATGTCCAGTAGCTAAATCACGAACTGGAATTACAATTTCTTGTGCAAGACCTGTTAAGTACATGCTTTGTGATTTTACAATACGTCCTTGTACATCATAAATACTGAAATTAGTATTTCCAGCTTTAGAAGTATTGAATCTTAGGTGAGCACGGTCAGTAGCCGGATTTGGATAAAGTGTAGCAGACGTTAATAATTCAGTCTCATTGATTCCAACACTTAAGTTTCCAGTAACCAAGATATCATCTAAAGCAATCAAATTATCATCAAATGCATCATGTAAAAATGCGATGTAGATGGTTTGTCCAGAATACTGAGCTAAACTCACACTAAATGGACGAAGAAGTCCTATGAATGCCGAGGAATCAGCGTCGAATTCTACATAGGTAGAATCAGCACCATGTTGGAATCCAGGAGTGAATCCATATAAACTAAAATTATATCCATTTGCAGATCCTCCCGAAGTATATTCAGCTGCAGAAAAGATAGTGTCTGTAAAACTAATTTCGTAATTATCCGTCGTGGAAACGAGTATTTGGTATCCATCTAAATAGCGTGGAGTTTGACGAGGAGCCGACTTCCAATTCAACACCGCAGCTCCATCTATAATTTGAATGGGCGGAGTGATGAAATAATTTGCACAAGCCGCTGGGCTATTAAACCAAGAAGAACTAAATACACAGCCAGTAGAATCAAAGCCACCAAATGCGTTTGGACTCCAATACCAATTGCCTGGACGACCGTTGGCATCCATATTTGCATCTAAATCTAAGCTGACCCATACGGTGTCATTTCCATTGTTAAACAGATTCCAATTAGCTGAATTGTCGACATCGAAATTGTCGTAAAGTAAAGTGTCATTCTGCGCCTTCGCATAAAAGGTGGTTGACAAAATAAATAATAAGAGTATAATTTTTTTCATGGTATATGGTTTTGAATTGTAAAGATAAGGAATTTTGGTTCGATTTTATCAAATAATTTCTGCAACTGTAAAAGTACTTCCGCCTACAAATATCAAATCTGCAGATTCTGCATTTGACTTGGCTGCTTCTAGTGCTAAGGTTACAGTGGCGTAAGTCTCTCCATTTAAGTCAAATAGATGGGCCTTCTTTTGTAAAATTTCAGGAGATAAACCGCGCGGAATATCTGCCTTGCAAAAGTAGTATAGAGCTTTTTTTGGTAGCATTTTTAGCATTTTACTGAGGTCTTTATCATCAACAACACCTAGGATGAAATGCAATTTTTTATATGATATTTTTTCAATCATACTTAGCACTTCAATCAATCCTTGTTCATTGTGTCCCGTATCGCAAATGGTCAATGGATTTCTAGAAAGTATTTGCCATCGACCTTTTAATCCTGTGTTTTCTTTTACAGCCGAAAGTCCATGTCGAATATGTTCATCCGAAATGGAATATTTTTCGCGAATTAATTCAATGGCTTGAAATACGCCCAATAAATTTTTTAGTTGATATTGCCCCGTGAGATCACATGAGACAGAATCTAAATATTCAGTATTGTTTTTTAAAACAGCAAATTGCATTCGATCTTCTAATAAATTAAAATGCTGGATTTCGATTTTAAAGTTGGCATCTGCAAAGTAAATTTCCGAATGTTTTTCTTTTGCGATGTTGGTGAAGATGGACGTGGTCTCCTTTTGTGTTTCACTGATTACAACAGAAACATTTTTTTTAATGATGCCTCCTTTCTCAACCGCAATTTTCTCAAGTGTGTCGCCCAACAAATTCATATGATCCCATCCAATGTTGGTGATGATGGATAATTCAGATGAAATGATATTTGTAGAATCGAGTCGACCTCCCAATCCTGTTTCAATCACATTGATATCTGTTTTCATTTCTTCGAAATAAGAAAATGCCATGATGGTACTCATTTCAAAAAAGGACGGCTGAATTTCATCATACAGCTTTTTGTTTTTCTCCACATAGTTCGTCAACCAATCTTCGGAAACCATCTTCCCGTTTATTTTAATACGCTCTCTGAAATCTTTTAGGTGTGGAGAAGTGTACAGTCCGACGTTGTATCCTGCCTCTTGTAAGATGGATGCGAGCATGTGTGATGTACTTCCTTTTCCATTCGTACCTGCTACGTGAATGCATTTTAAATGCTGTTGTGGATTACCTAATGCGTTTGCTAAGGCTAGGGTATTATCTAAATTGGGTTTGTAAGCAGCTGCTCCCACACGATGAAACATGGGCAAGGCTGAGAAAAGATAGTGGATGGTTTCTTGGTAATTCACGATACAAAAATAATCATCCTATTGGTATTTCGGCTACGAATTTCGATGGGTTACGAATTACGAATCGATACGAATGTACGAATTACTAATTTACGAAAACGCAGATACGCAAAAAACGAAAGAGCAAGTCGACAGGGTTCTTTATACGGAATTTGATTTTTTTAATTGTTTCAATTAATATTCCACTTTGCGATACTTCGCGACCACTAATACACTGATTCACCAACTCACCAATTTGCCAATTTGCAATTGGACTAGCGTAAAATAAAATTAAAGGTAATGCTCCCTTTCTGCTCCTCAACTCCTTGCGGACTCGGACTAAATTTTGCTTTCTTGGCAGCTTCAATTGATTTTCGTACAAGGCTAGCGTTAGTGATGGTGCTTCCGCGTGCGGGTCCATCAGCGCGTAAAACATTGCCGCTTTTATCAACGATGATTTCGATAACTACTCTTCCTTGTTCTTGTGAACGATCTTCTAGTTTCGGTAGACTTCTAAAATTTCTTCCTGTTAAATCAAATCCAATTCCGGCTCCATCTCCGATTCCACCACCACTTCCAGTTCCACTTCCTCCTCCGGATCCTGATCCTGTTCCATCACCATTTCCGCCACCATTACCATTGCCTGTTCCGCCTGTTCCATTACCAGGTTGTGTTCCTGTAGGAGAACCTGAGCTTCCTTTTTTTCCGGGATACAAACTTCTTGGATCAGCTTTTCGTTCTTCTACTTTTGCTAAAACAGGTTCTTTGATAACAGGCTTAGTAGTTGGTTTTATATCTTTCTTTTTATCAGGCTTCGGATCTTTTTTCTTTTCTGGTTGTTTGATCGTTACGGTTTCTTCAACATCGGATGTAATAATTTCATCGTCTTTATTGATGGTAGTTTCTTGCGTTTGTGGAGTTACTGGCGGAGCATCATTAAATTCTAATGTACCAAACTCTACGAAGCTTCCGCCACCACCACCGCCTGCTAATCCCTCTTCCCAGGGTGGATTTTGAGAGGTGATGTACAAAAACATGAGCATGATAAATAATCCCGCATGAATCAGTAGCGTTAAAAAAAGTGAACGGTATTGATGCGCTTTCATTATTGTACTGCTTCTTTTGTGAGATTGGTTGCAGCTACCATTTTAATTTTATTCTTATTGCCAATGTCTAAAAGAAAAACTATTTCTTGCCACGGTACCGATTTATCTACTTTCAATAATGCAGTGGGATCAATTTGTCCAGCCACCGCTGCAGCAACGGCTGCTTCAACATCTTCTCGTGGAATTACATTTTGGTCAACAACAAATTGCAAATCGGCAGTTACTGCAATTACGACAGGATGTTTCACACTCTGTATTCCCGTTTTCGAATTCGGCAAGAGTAATTTTAATACCGATGGTGTAGCCATGGTAGATGTGATTAGGAAGAAAAGCAACAGGAAGAACATGATGTCATTGAGTGAATGACTGTAAACTTCGGAAGCTGCTTTTTGTCGGCGTCTTAGGTTCATGGTTTAACAGGTTCTTCGAGTAAGTCTACAAATTGAACTGCACTAATCTCCATTTTATTAATCACACGATCGATGCGTTGCATCAAATAGTGGTAGAATGAATATGCAATCATACCTACCAATAATCCCGAAGCACTGGAAATCATTTTTACATAGAGACCACCTGAAATGGTATCAATCTCCAAACTGCTTTGTAATGAAATTTGATAGAAGATTTTAATTACTCCGAAAATAGTTCCCAAGAATCCAAACATCGGTGCAATACCAGCAATGGTTCCCAAAAATCCCATATTCTTTTCCATCAAAAATACTTCTAGCTTTCCTTGGTTTTCAATGGCTGATTCAATATCACGGATTGGCTTTCCTAAACGAGCAAGTCCTTTGTCAATCATTCTTGCAATCGGACTATCGGTTGCTTTGCATAAACTTCTGGCCGCAGGAATATTTCCCTGATGAACTTGATCTCGAATTTGATTCATGAAGTTTTGATCGAGTCGACTGAATTTCATAATCACAAAAAGACGTTCGAAGAAGATGTAAAAAGCTAAAATGCTAAGAATAGCAATCGGGTAGAGGATGGGTCCACCCTTGCTGGCCATCTCCCAAAGCGACATACTTTGCTCAGTAGGAGCGGCAGGAGGAAGAGCAGCCGCGGCTTGAGCAGCAGTATCGGTCAGCGTAGTTGTAATCTGAAGAAGTATTGACATAGAATGCGGAATTTACGATTTTAAGAATGTGTAAAGGTAGAATTCCGATAGTCGAAGTATTTTTAGGGTGGATGCAATTGCTAACAAAGTCTTGTTAACAAGGATATGCTGTAAACGGGGATGATTGTGGAATATTGCGGGTGGGGGCTCTAGTTATTCGCCGATACATCTCAAATGTTCACGTAAAAGTATCTAAGGACACTGAAGTTTGAAAAGTTTATTTTATTTAGTATGATTATTTAAAATTCTTTATATATTTGAATAAACTTTTAAACCCATAATCTATGTTATCCAAATTAAATCTTGTTGCTTCTTTAAAACAACACAGCACAGCACAGCACAGCACAGCACAGCACAGCACAGCACAGTGAAAAATTAAAACGTAAAAGTAGACTTTTCGCTCCTTTTTCAAGAATTCACTGTCATGTTGTAATTTTAACTCTCATGCTACTTATTTCTCAAAAAATTCAGGCCCAAAATTGCCCAGATTCTCCAATAATAGTTGGAAGTACTAGTTTATGTCAAGCTAAAGGATCTTATGAAATTATAAATTATAATGCTACTTTTTCTGCATCGTATCAATTTCAATTTTTTCCAGGCACTTCTGGCGCACTTGCAAATTTTAATACTGGTACTGGAGAGTTTGAAGTGAATTGGACCTCGCTTACACAGTGCTCATTGGTAGTTAGTTTAGCAGCTCCCTGCCAAGGTGCAGATACTATATTTATGCAAAATTGCTGCGATATAGGCGGAGTGGCAGGGACGCTTATAGATCCAACTGAAAATGCACTTCCTGGAGTAAATGTAAATGGTGAATTTATTGTGACTGGTCAAACCATAAATATAGAAGGAACTTTAAAAGTGAATGCACCATTGTTATTGATAAATTGTATTGTAAATATGGGTCCAGGTGCTCGAATTGATGTTTATAATAGTACAGTTATTGGAAGTGGAGCAATTGCATTGATAGGTTCAACGATTAGGTCTAGAGCAGCTTGTAACACAATGTGGGAGGGAATTCGATTATTTAATAATACAGAAATTAAAACTCAGTTAGGTCCAATAGTAACAATATCAGACGCTCAAAATGCCATTGCTTTTTATGGAAATGTGTGGTATCATTTTCAAGCTTCTCAAACCCGTTTGTGGAATAATTTTAGAGGAGTTTTCGCAAGGTCAAAGTATCCCACAGGAATAATAATTACTCAAGTTGCAGATTGCAACGGATTAAATATTACAGGAGGGAATGTAACTTTACCTAATAATTATATAAATGGACAAAATCCATTACCAATAAATAATACTTGTTTTGCAGGAATTGAACTTATGAATTGTGATCAATTTAATTTAGATGGAGTATTGGGGCAAAATACAATTAACAATGTAAGTTTTGGTGTTCGTATTTTTGATTCTAATGTATCTTTGGATAATGTACTTTTTAATAATATATTTCCCAACAATGCGTATCCATTCGCTGATGCTGGTTCCGCCATTTTAACGAATAGAGTTACGACTGCAAATAACTTTACCTTAAACGTCCCATCATTAACCAAACCTACATTGACTTCCACTTTTCAAAATTGTACCCATGGAATAAATGTTATTGGCTCTTATCATCTTAATGCTAAAGGAAATTCATTTTCTAATATAACCCAATTTGGTATTAGAGTTAGAAAGGCAATAAACAATTCAATTTTAACAATTAACAATGCCAATTCTTTTACTAATGTAAACATTGGTGTGAACATCGAAAATTGCACCAATGCCAATGCAATTATCAATAATAATTCTTTTGCAAGTACAGTCGCCTTGGGCAATGCAATGAATGACAACACTGCTATTTTTATTAGCAATTTTTCGCTGATAGACATGGATTGGCAAATTATGGAGAATGATATCACAGGTTATCGGCTTGCTATTTATGTTCGAAATAGTAAGAAGAGGAATTTGGGATTTAATCCTATTCGATATAACACCATTTTATTTGACAGGCAAGTTCCTGCCTCAAATATTACGTTAAATTTTATGGGAATTTGGTTGGATAATATTCAAAACATTAATTTAAGTAATAATACTATTGACTATAATCAAACTCCCGTCACTCAAAATTTTTCTGGAAGATTACGTGGTTTAAATATTAAGGATACAAAAGTTGGTACGGTAAGCAATAACGAAATTAGCAATATGGGTATTGCCATGCGTTTTGTTGGTGACAATCGTCCACTGCCGCTTCAATGTAACATAATGGATGCATGTGAAAATGGAGTTTTTCTGAATGGCGCTGCCTTAATAAATCAAGGAACTCCAACTTCGCCATGGGATAATCAATGGCGGAATTTTGGAACGAATAGGAGGGTTTATGGAACAATTATTAACCCGATAACTCAGGTAAATTGGTATTATAAATCAAGCAACCAAAATTTTAATCCTTTTTCTACTGGTGCACCCTTCTGGCTCAATACACTAATTGCAGATTATAATAGCCCTTGTGATGATGCCATTGACCCAGGCGATGGTGATCCTGAGGGAATGGTTGATTTTTTACGAGCCATTATTGCGGATTCTACATCAATTCCGAATGACTCATTAGATTTTTTATTTCGCTTACAATTGTTTGCTTATACAACCCTTGAAGAAAATGATTCCATTCGTGAATTGCTTCCCGAATTCATGAACTTTTATGCCGAGCAATTGAGTAGTACACTGTCTAGATTAGTTAATGCTGAAAGAGCTATTGAGGAATTGGATTATACCACCGCAACTATTTATTTGAATGCTGCAACCTGTGTGGAAACAGCTTCTTTAATTATGCAGAAAACGTTGAACGCGATACGTGAGTATGATTTATTAGGAAATGGAAGTGTGGATGATATGCCATTTGAATTAAGAGACGATTTAGAAGCAATCGCTTATCTCCCATCTTCAATTTACGGAACAGGAGTGTTTTACGCTCGTGCGATATTAAATTTGGAAGTGGATGATGAAAATATTGGATTGAGAATTCGGAATGAAGAATTGAATATTCAAGAAAATGCCACACCTCGTTGTTTCGACAATTTGGGCCGCCAAATGAATTGTCCCGATAAGCTGGATAACAAAGTTATAAAAAAGAAAACGAAGTCGGGTGATTTTATTATTTTGAAGTAATGAAATCGTTTAAATTTGTTTTTGTCTTGGTTTTGGCTATTGGCATTCATCTGGATGCCAATAGCCAAACTTGGATCTTTGGAGATTCTTGTAGGATTGACTTTGTTAATAGTGTAGAAGTTATTGGAAAGTCCAATTGTTCAGGAGAAATTTCTTCGGTTTTGCAAACACCCAGTAATTTATTTTATGCATATTCGAATAATAAAATCTTCTCGAGCTTTAATTATGGAAGAGTATTTAATGATGCGGGAACATTAATTACAACTCCTACCGGATTAAGATCTTTTGGAAGATTTCATACTATATTAATGGTGCCATATCCTGGCGATTCCACAAAAGCATATGTCTTTCATGAAGGGAGTCTTTCATCTCAATTGTCATTATATTATTCTGTGTTGAATTTATATGGAAATTTTGGTGTAGGATCTATGATTTCGACCAATAATACTTTGTTACAAGATGACATAAGTGGAGGCAGTGTTAATATTGTTCGACATGGAAATGGAAGAGATTGGTGGTTGTTTGTCCGACAAACTAATTCATTGACTTCAACGCTAACAAACTTATGGTATAGATTTTTAATTGATCCACAGGGAATTCATGGGCCATATTTGCAAAATATTGGTCAGTTATCATATTCTAATATTGATCAATTAATCATTAACCCCGATGGTACCAATGCAATTTACTTAACTCAGCAAGGATTGTGTGATAAGTTTGAATTAAATCGTTGTTCCGGCGAATTCTTTGCACATCAAATAATTACATTTAAAAAGCCAATTACTCCAATTCTTCCACCAATTAATTATTTTCACGCAGGTGAATATTCTTCGGAAGGTAATTATTTTTATATTACTGCTGGTTACAGTGGTGTTCCAAATAATTCATACTTGTTGCAGTTTGATATGTTGGATACAAATATTTTTTTATCACGTAAAATCATTTATACATTTCCTGCAATGATTGATTCAAGTTATTGTTATCCATTTGAATTAAGACGTGCTCCAAATAATAAAATATTCCTAGCTAGTTTCTCTGGTACTTATCCTGTACCTTATTGCGATACGTGTGCTTTTGATTCAGTATCGATGTATCTAGGCGTTATTAATAATCCAGATTCAAATTGGATTTCATGTGATTTTGCTCCATTTAGTTTTTATTTGGGCGGTAACCGCACTTATTCATGTTTGCCAAAAATGCCCAACTACAATATTGGTGTTGCAATGGGAAGCGGTTGTGATACTTTAGTAGCCACGGGAATGGGATATGAATTTATTGAGGAGAAAAACAGAATACACTGTTGGCCTAACCCGGCAAGTTCAAATGTAAATGTGCGTTGGGGCGGAGTAGAGAAAATAAAAAATATTTCTTTGGTGTCAAATAAAGGAGCTATCATTTTTTCTAAACCTTGGGAAAGTGAAAATGATATAGTTGCAATTCCTATACTAGGAATTGCAACTGGATTATACATGGTGGAATTACAAATAGAAAGTGGTGAAAAATTTAGAAAGAAACTGATGGTCATGAATGAATAAAATATTAAAATTATGAAATCAATACCTTCTACTCAGCTATTCGCTAATTGCCCTTCCTCCATTTACGGCACAGGTGTATTTTATGCGAGAGCAATACTTAATTTGGAAGTGGACGATGAAAACATTGGTTTGCGAATCCGAAATGAGGATTTAAATATTCAAGTAAATAATTCACCTCGTTGTTTCGATAATTTAGGCCGACAAATAAATTGTCCTGATAAGTGGTATCCCAATGTAATTAAAAAGAAAACAAAGTCGGGTGATTTTATTATTGAGAAATAATGAAAAACTTTCTTCTTAATTTTGTCCTTGCCATGGCAATAAGTATTCCTGTGGATACTTATTGCCAAACCTGGATTTGGGGCGACTCTTGTCGCATCGATTTTATAAATGGAACTGCCGTAGCTTCTAAAGGAATTGTCTCCGGCGAAACATCATCTGTACTTCAATTACCCAACACTTTTTTTTATGCATCTGCAAGGGAAAAGGATTTAAACATGGTAAGTGGCACTTATGCAGGTCGGGTTTTTAATTCAAATGGCGTAAAATTGAATTTGAATATTGGATTAAAGGTCGATGGATTTAGTGGTCAAACATTATTTATTATCCCGAAACCAGGTGATTCTACTCTTGCATATGTCTTTCAATCTTTATTTAATCAAGGACCACAGCAATTTGCACTTTATACATCTATCATAAATTTGTATGGTAATGGAGGTATTGGTTCTATGGGGCAAATTAACACACCATTGCTACAGGGTGATTTATCGGTTGCTATGAATGTTATAAGACACGGGAATGGTCGTGATTGGTGGATTTATATTAAAGAGTGTAATGCAAATTCACAAACTCCATCGAATTTATGGTATCGTTTTTTATTAGATCCATCAGGAATTCACGGACCCTATACTCAAAACATCGGACAACTCACCTATTCAAACATTGACCAATTGGTATTTGATCCCCAAGGAACCAAGGCAGTTTACTTAACTGTAGGTGGTTTATTTGATTTATTCTCAATAGATCGCTGTACTGGATTGTTTTATAATCATCAAATGATAGTTCAAGAATTGAATCCCTCACCTCCAGCAGGTCCTCCGATTAGTTTTACACGAATGGGTGAATTTTCAAGTAATGGTCAATACTTTTATGCATCTGCTGGATATCATATTGGACCATCTACATCATATATATTGCAATTTGATATGTTAGATACGAATATAAGAATGTCTCGAAAAATTATTCATACTTTTTCTTCACAAATTAATGGAGTTTATTATTATCCAGCAGAGTTAAAAAGAGCTCCGGATAGTAAAATTTATTTGGCTGGTTTTTCTCATTATTTTCCATTTAGTGATACATGCTGTTTCGATACAACGACTATGTATTTAGGTGTTATCAATGCTCCCGATTCACTTGGTTTGGCTTGCAATTTTACTCCTTTTAGTTTTTATTTGGCAGGGAGTCGAACTCACAGATGTCTACCCGACATGCCCAACTACATCATCGGTGTAGCTGTTGGTAGTGGATGTGATACTTTAGTAGCTACCGGAATGGGTTATGAATTTATAGAGGAGAAAAACAGGATACATTGTTGGCCAAACCCGGCAAGTTCAACTGTAAATATTAGGTGGGGCGGCGTAGAGAAAGTAAAGAATATTTCTATAGTGTCAAATACAGGAGCCATCGTTTTCTCAAAACTTTGGGAAGGCGAATTTGATGTGATGGAAATTCCAATTCAGTTTTTAACTTCGGGTTTTTATGTGGTAGAATTGCAATTAACTAGCGGCGAAAAATTTAGAAAGAAATTGATGGTCATGAATGAATAAAATAATAAAATTGTGAAATTATGAAATCAATACCTTCTACTCATCTATTCTCTAATTGCCCTTCGTCCATTTACGGCACTGGGGTATTTTATGCAAGAGCGATACTTAATTTGCCTTGTACTGCGAAGGTCAAGCCCGAAGCAGAAGAAGTAGATGATATTAATATTGGCTTGCGAATCATGAATGAAGAATTGAATATTCAAGATAATACAACACCTCGTTGTTTCGATAATTTAGGTCGACTAATAAATTGTCCCAATTGGTGGGATCCCAATGTGATTAAAAAGAAAACGAAGTCGGGTGATTTTATTATTTTGAAATAATGAAAACCATCCTTCTTCGTTTTATCCTTGCTTTGGCAATAAGTATCCCATTGGATACTTATTGCCAAACCTGGATCTGGGGCGACTCCTGTCGCATCGATTTCGCGAATGGTACTGCCATTGCATCTAAAGGAATTTGCTCCGGTGAAACTTCTTCTATACTCCAATTGCCTAATACTTTTTTTTATGCATCAGCAAGGGAAAAGGATTTAAATATAATAAGTGGAACTTATGCAGGTAGGGTATTTAATGCAAATGGAATTAAATTGAACTTAACCACGGGATTAAAGGTAAGTGGTATTCAAAATACTTTGCAAATTGTTCCTGTGCCAGGTGATTCTACGAAAGCGTATGTTTTTCAGTTATTATGGAACCAAGGCCCTTTTCAATATGCAATCTATTTTTCTAAAATTGATTTGTATGGTAATGGAGGTGTTGGTTCTATGTTGCAGGTAAATATCCCTTTGTTGCAAGGAGATTTGTCAAATAGTTTGAATGTGATAAGGCATGGGAATGGTCGTGATTGGTGGATTTATATTAAGGAGTGTAATGCAAATTCCCAAACTCCTTCGAATTTATGGTATCGTTTTTTATTAGATCCAACGGGAATTCACGGCCCGTATACTCAAAACATCGGACAACTCACCTATTCAAACATTGACCAATTGGTATTTGATCCTCTAGGAACCAAAGCTGTTTACTTAACAGTTGAAGGTTTATTCGATTTATTCGCCGTTGACCGCTGTACTGGTTTGTTTTATAATCATCAAGTCATATGTCAGAAATTAAATACTTCTCCTCCAGCAGGCCCTCCAATTAGTTTCACACGAATGGGAGAATTTTCAAGTAATGGTCAATACTTTTATACATCTGCTGGATATCATATTGGTCCATCTACATCATTTATTTTGCAATTTGATATGTTAGATACGAACATAAGAATGTCACGCAAAATTATTCATTCATTTTCTTCACAGATAAATGGAATTTATTATTATCCATGGGAGTTGAGGAGAGCGCCTGATAATAAAATTTACTTGACTGGTTTTTCTCATTATTATCCGTTTAGTGATACTTGTTGTTTCGATACAACGACTATGTATTTAGGTGTTATCAATGCTCCCGATTCGCTTGGATTGGCTTGCAATTTTACCCCTTTTAGCTTTTATTTAGGAGGAAACAGAACTCATAGATGCCTCCCCGACATGCCCAACTACAACATCGGTGTAGCCGTCGGTAGCGGATGCGATACATTAGTGGCTACCGGAATGAGCTATGAATTTATAGAGGAAAAAAACAGAATTCAATGTTGGCCAAATCCGGCAAGTTCAATTGTAAATATTAGGTGGGGAGGAATAGAGAAAGTGAAACAAGTATCGCTAATTACAAATGCCGGTAAAATTGTATTATTAATGCCGTGGCAAATCGACTTTGAAGTGATGGAAATTCCAATTCAGTTTTTAACATCGGGTTTATATGTTGTAGAATTGCAATTAACGAGCGGAGAAAAATTTAGAAAAAAATTGATGGTGATGAATGTATAATACTAGGTATTGTGTAGGTTGTGATCTAAGCAATAAAATAATTAATTAACTCTTCTCCTCAAACCATCCCGAATACATCAAGTAATTATTGGCAATGCCTTCAATTAATCTTTTGGTTTGTTCGGCATCGATGGTCTTCACTTTTTTTGCTGGAACTCCTGCATAAATGGAGCCCGATTCTACTATGGTGTTTTCTAAAACTACCGCTCCTGCAGCAATGATGGAATTGGAATGCACTACGCAATGGTCCATCACGATGGCACCCATGCCCACTAAAACATGATCGTGCAACGTACATCCGTGAACTAATGCATTGTGTCCGATAGAAACATTGTTTCCAATGACTGTTGCCGCTTTTTGATAAGTGCAATGAATCACTGCTCCATCTTGAATGTTTACTTTATTTCCAATGCTGATGGTATTCACATCTCCTCGTACTACTGCGTTAAACCAAATACTGCAGTCGTTGCCCATCACTACTTGACCTACGATCGTGGCATTGTCTGCTATAAAACAATTCTCTCCAAACTTCGGGTGTACTCCATGTACTGGTTTTATAAGGGGCATTGTATCTATTATAATTTAGTTTATTTTAAATTTTTTGAATGCGAGGTATTCTGTCTTACTAATTACATGTTGTACCGATTCTTCTCCAAAAACATCATTGAACTTGTCGAATTTTAATCCGCATTTTTCTAGCACGCGTAAAGAAGCTAAGTTCGCTACTGCTGATCGACCTATAATTCGAGTTAATTCTAAATCATCAAATCCATGTTGTATACAACGATGCGCAGTTTCTGTTGCAAAACCTTGACCCCAATATTTTTTGAAGAAGCGATAGCCAATGTCAACTTCTCTATCTTCTGGCAAATATTTTAATCCGCACCAACCTAAAATAGTGTTATCTTCTTTGTTTTCTACCACCCATCTCCCCATGCCATATTTTTTATAAGCATCGTATTTTTTAAGAAACTCAATAGCGGCCATTTCACTCTCAAAAGGTGCATCACCTGTGTAACGTATCACATCAGGATCGAGATTGAGTAAATAGAAGACAGGTCCATCTTCGGGCTGCATTTCACGCATTTTACAGCGTTGAGTTTCGAGGACGTATTTCATGGTCAATGTCGGATAAATCGGTTGCTGCTATTAATACTATAATCACTATTACTAAATCGAATGGTGTATAATCCTCTACTCAATCGCTCAGCAGGGAAAGTGAAATAGAGTGTACCATTTTCAGAGTAAAAATTTGAACTCAATACCAATTTTCCATCGGCACTAAATATTTCTAAGCGCATAGGTTCAACACGATTGTGACTCAAGCTACACCATGTGTTTTCATTTCCAGCTGGGTTCGGATAAATGTTGATGTTGAAGGATAAACCATTCGGATCAACGCGACGTACAGGAGATAATTGTGAAAGTCCATTGTTATCAAAAATAGTAAGACGATAGTAGGTACTTGTGTCTAAGATAGCAGGATCTAACCAAGAATACAAAGCAGTACTCCCTAGACTTCCCGTTGCATTTTTAATATCTGCAAAATTATAAACGACAGCATCGGTCGATTTTTCGATGTTGAAATAATCGGTGTTGAATTCATTTAATGTTGACCAGTTGAGCAACGCATAGTCACCCGATTTTACCGCAGTGAAGCTGAGTAATTCAAACGATGGATCATCAGCATTGCGTGTAAACCAAATAGGCGCTGTCCAAATTTTATTGCCATCGGCTTGTGTAATTTCCGCGAAATAATAATAAGTAGTTGCTACAGGGATGACATGCGTATAACTCATCGAATCAGCGAACGTAGCTAAATACAAGATCGTAGCACGCGTACCACTTCCGGGCACACCATAATAAATTTTAATACTATCCGTGCTTTCGATGTCGGGATCATCTACTACCAATCTTATTTGTGGATCTTGATTCGCACTACAAAGGGTGCCCATCTGATAACCACTTACAGAAAAATAAATTTTTGCATTCCAATCATCGGAAGCATAAAAACTATGTCTTCGAAAAGCTTGCATGATCGACTTACGGTTAAGGCTATCCGTAATTACTACAGTTCTGCCCGTATGTGATCTGCCAAAATTAATATTGTGATTGTCGTGATCAAAGCCAGGAGCAACATGATAGCCTACTTTTAATAAATCAAGATAACGTGATAAGTGCGTGGAAGAAGGTAAATCACTATACGTTGTATCCGTCGAGAAAGCAGGTCCGCTCTTGATAGCTAATCCTACAATCGCCGAATCCCAGAGTGCATTGTACGGGTTGTTTTGTATTCCACCGAAATCTGTCGACTCCATATGAGCGAGGTACGCAAACGCACTGTCTCCTCTTGCGGCGACCATGTTGAATAATGAATTGTAATCCGACTGTGCATTAAAAATATCATAATTCCCCGATTCCCATCCGATCAAACTATCAATTCCATAGATGACAACGTGTCCTCCCGAGCTGATAATTCCCCATTCCATACCGTACATGGTAGGAAAAATTCCATCTAAATTTGTTGAATCAGCTTCCGCAATTCCTTTATGATAATCGGGTCTTTGCATGCCTCCTCCAGAATGATTGTGATCCGAGATCCCCCAAAAATTTACATTCAGTGCTTTCGTTTGTACATATTCAAAACATGATTTTGCAGTTAAATAATTTGGATCATTGGCCATATTTCCATCCGAATACTCGGAATGTGAATGAATATTTCCGAACCAAAATTGGCTTTGAGCATTCCCGTTACTCACAACAATTAAAAAGAGCATACTAAAACCTACCTCCTTTAGATTTGAAAAAAGGGGGGCAAGTAAGCTTATTAATTTCTGTCGAGTCTTGGTCATTTTGTCTTGGAGCTACTGAATAACAATCAAATGCGAATTGATGAGTCGCTTTCTGTCTTCGATTAACATTTAAATATTCTGATTGTTTACAAGCTCTATCAAAATTACAGTAATTTTTTATAATTCTCTTCCTCCATGGATTACTTTTGCCAAAGATTTTTGTAGTTTAACCAACTGAAATATGAAATTCCCACGAATGAATCATTCGACGAAGCGAATAGTTAGAAATTATGTGTTGATAGTAGGGTGTATCCTTTTTAGTGGGATGGTTTCTGCTCAATCGACCAATTCAAAACCAATTGGAGCTGTTACCAAGAAACCCATGGTACAAATTGTGGATCGCAGAGCGATGCTAATTGATAGCCTCTCTTCTTTTGTTGATTATATTTTAGTGCAACAAGATTCCTTGAAGCAAATAATGCAATCGCAAAAGGAGCGAATGGATTCGAGTATTGCAGCTTTGGAAGAGGTGAGTGCCGAAAATGCAACCCTTAAAGAATCTTTAAAGGATGCGCAAGGCGATACCTTACAATCCAATCATACCAACTCCATACTTTTTATTTTTAATGTAGGTGTTGGAATATTTTTATTGATTGCCTTGTTATGGATGTTTATGAAAAAGAAAAGTGATGGTGAAAGTGAAGATAGTGGGGCATCTAGTAAATCAAATGGGAAGGTAAGTAAGGATGAAAATTTCGATCACAAATTGGATCGCATTCAGAAACTCGGATCTTTGAGAGATAAAGGTTTATTAACCGATGAAGAATTTAATTTGCAGAAAAGTCAAATTTTAGGAGAGTAAATAAGAGAGGGCAAAGAAGATGCGAAGTATTAGTTCACAGTTTAGAAAAGTAACTCCAGTACTACTTATTTCGTGGATTGTCGCTACGTTGACATTGCTTATTTCCATTTTTGTAAGTATCAATAAGGATATTGAGCTGGATAATTTTACGCAAGATCCCAATGCGCAGTTCAATGCTCCGTTTTATGTTGGTTTCTTTTCGAATGTTGGAATTATGATATGGAGCGCCGCATTCACAATCTGCTTTTATGGAGCTTGGCGTACCGATGGTAAAACGGATAAACGAGCTCAAGAGTTTTTAATTTTTAGCGGATTAATCACCATGCTGATGACCTTTGATGACTTGTTTCAATTGCACGAATTAGTTTTCCCGAAGTATTTAAGTATATCTGAGAATATGGTGTATCTCACATATCTCAATATTTACATGATTTATTTTATTCGTTTTCGGAGGCAATTATTGAATTCTGATTTTATTGTTTTAGGAATTTCTTTCTTCTTACTTGGACTATCTACCATCATTGATATTCTTCCCTTGCCCATTGAAAAAGATACGTTTTTAGAAGACGCCATAAAATTATTGGGCGCCATCACCTGGTTAATTTATTTTGTTCGCACTGCTGATGAAGTGGTGGAGAAAAATAATGTGAAGTAGTTGATTTTATTAAATTGGTGAATTTTTCAATTTCAACTAAAAATTTATATTATATTTTATTTTACGATTTTTCCCCACTTTTCGAATCCAATATTATTAGTGATTTTATAGATGTAAATGCCTGGAATAATTTTAGTAGCACTCAAAATCAAATTATATTTAAATTTGTGATTCGATATTGGTTTACCTGAAATATCAATCAAAACAAATTCCAAGTCTTCGGAAATGTTAGTGTTAATATTTAGCTCATTTTGAATGGGATTTGGATAAACTTTTATTTCAAAATTGTCTTGAATTTGACTAGTTCCAGTTATTGAATACATGGTAAGTGAATCACAGTTTGCAAGATTTGTATTTTGAAAATTTGCCCATAGTGTTTGACCATTTTCTTTATGACAAATGAAATTAGTATGCCCTCCTTCAAAATCGCATTCAGGAAAAAAACCTAAATTAATATCTCCGATGTCTTCTATCCATTCTAAAGTGTCATTTGGCTGTAGAATTGTATTTGGAAGTAATTTAAGATATTTTCTTGTACTGCCATCGAATAAAGTAATATTGTAAGTTGTGTCAACTATGAAATTTCCAGCATGACAAAAGTTTTGATGAATTGAAATAGTATCATTAATATTTAAGCTGAAATCATATAAAAGTAGTTCTGGATTATTGAAAGCACTTTTCCAAAAAACTTGTCCTCCTTGTTTTCTTACATAATAAGTAAAGAAATTGCAGTAAAATCCAGTTGATACTCCACCCGTTAGCTGGCAAATTATTGAATAGGTAATTCCATTTGCAACTGTATCTCCAACATAAGTAGTTGGTTGTGGATGTGGTGGCGGCGAATTAAAAAAATTGCCGTCGAAATAAATCGCTTGTCTCCAACCTGGTTGTAAGAATTGACTATAAGTTTCTTTTGCAATCATAAATTGAATGATGACAAGTATTGTGGTAAAAGTTAGCTTATTCAATGTTTTAGTTTTTTAAATAATACAATAAAGTAAATTTTGTTGATTGTAAAAATGACATTCTTATAGGTTATTTCAAAGCCCCCTCTTTTATACTTTCCACGACGGCAGGATCCAAGAGGGTAGATGTATCTCCTAAATTATTCATTTCACCTTCAGCAATTTTTCTTAAAATTCTACGCATGATTTTTCCAGAGCGTGTTTTAGGTAGGCCGCTAACAAATTGAATTTTGTCGGGTTTCGCGATGGCGCTAATCATTTTTGTGACGATGGAAAGTATTTCGATTCGACTTTGATTGGGGTCTTCCAGCACATGATCACAAATCACGTAGGCATAGATTCCTTGCCCCTTAATAGGATGAGGAAATCCGACTACCGCCGATTCGATCACATGCGGATGTTCGTTGATGGCGTTCTCTACTTCTGCAGTACCTAAGCGATGTCCGGAAACGTTGATGACATCATCCACACGTCCAATAATTCGGTAATAATGATCATAATCTCTTCGGCATCCATCTCCTGTAAAATATAAATTTGGATACGTAGAAAAATAATTTAGTCGACAACGTTCATGATCGCCATAAGTTGTCCGAATCATACCGGGCCACGGGAATTTTATGCATAAATTTCCTTCTACATTGATGCCTTTTATTTCATTGCCTGCACTGTCTACTAGAATGGGTTGTATGCCGGGTAGAGGAAGTGTCGCGAAGGTAGGTTTGGTAGGAGTGATGTGTGCCAGAGGAGAAATCATGATTCCACCCGTTTCTGTTTGCCACCAAGTATCAACAATCGCACATTTTCCTTTTCCAATTTTTTCATGATACCAGTTCCAAGCTTCTTCGTTGATGGGTTCACCTACCGAGCCTAATGTTTTCAAAGAGTCTAACGTATACGGCTGTACGAACTCATCTCCACAAGCCATCAAAGAACGAATGGCCGTTGGTGCAGTATAGAATATATTTACTTTATGTTTGTCAATGACCTCCCAAAAACGGCCAGCATTCGGATAAGTAGGAATTCCTTCAAACATCATTGTGGTAGCGCCACACAATAGCGGACCGTAAACTATGTATGTATGTCCCGTCACCCAACCTACATCGGCAGTACACCAGTAAATATCTTTTTCGTCGTATTGGAATACATTTTTAAATGTATATCCCGCCCATACCATATATCCACCACAAGTATGTACAACGCCTTTTGGCTTTCCTGTAGAACCGGAAGTGTATAAAATAAAGAGCATGTCTTCTGCATCCATCGTTTCCGCTTTGCAAATTGAACTGCAATCTGCAATTTCTTCGTGCCACCAGCGATCAACATTCGCATTCCAATTTATTTTTTGTTCGGTGTGTCGAAATACAACCACATTTTTTACACAGGATGTTTGAAGCAATGCCTCGTCAACAATTTCTTTTAATGAAATATCTTTTGCTCCACGATGGGCGCCATCCGCTGTGATTACAAATTTGCAGAGTGAATCATTGATTCGATCGGCTAGTGATTGCGCTGAAAATCCAGCGAACACAATAGAATGAACTGCACCTATGCGAGCACAAGCCAACATAGTAATCGCCGCTTCAGGAACCATGGGCATGTAAATACAAATTCGGTCACCTTTTTCTGCACCTAATTTTTTTAACATGTTTGATGCTTTGCAAACTTCTTCGTGCAGTTGATTGTAAGTAATTTTCTTTGAAGGCTGAGTTGGATCATTGGGCTCCCATACAATCGCAACTTGATTTCCTCTTTCAACTAAGTGACGATCGAGACAGTTTTCTGTAATGTTTAACTGTCCACCTTCAAACCATTTCACATCAAAGGCGTCAAAATTCCAACTCAGTACTTTACTCCATGGCTTTCTCCAACTAAACTCCTCTGCAATATTTGCCCAAAATTTTTCTGGATGTTCTACACTCTCTTGGTAAGCTTTATGGTATTCTTCGAGGTTTCTTATTCTTGAGTTCATTTTTTATTGACTAGGATGGTCATTCAAATATACGAAAGTTTCCAATTTGAGGGGATATTCAAATCAAATTGAATGAAAGCAGTATGCCAACTACTTTTACTATTAAAAAGTATCCTCATTTATCTATTTTTCAGGAATGATGAAATTATTGAGGTAAGTCTTGAATAATTCGATAGGGAATTTGTAATTAGGATTTTCTTTTCTTAAATTTGTTTTATAAATCATAATTCTATGGATATTCATGCTGAAAAATTAAAGTTAATCGAATGGTTGCTTTCTTTAAATGATAAAGGTGTTATTGAAAAATTAAATGTTTTTAAGGATAATTTTTCTTCTTCACAAGACTGGTGGGAAACACTTTCGGAAGCTCAAAAGGAATCCATTGAAAAAGGATTGAAGGATATAGAGGAAGGGAAAGTAACATCGCACAAGGACGTCATGAAAAAATATGGTAGATAATGCTAAGATCTTTTGGTCAGATCAAGCACTTCGTAATTTAGAATCGATTATTTTATATTTAAAAACGAGTTGGTCTGAAAAGGAAGCGGATAATTTTTTGAAGAAGTTGGATCATGGGATAACTTTAATTGCTCAAAGACCTAAAATGTTTCCAGTGTCACTCTTACGTTCAAAACTTCGACGATTTGTTTTGACAAAACAGGTATCAATAATTTACGCAGAGAATAAATTGGGAATTACTATTGTTTCCTTATTTGATAATCGACAAGACCCAAGTACTTTGTAATTATGTTTGATTCCTTTCAATACTATTTTGTAATCCATTAGTAAGAATTGGATAGTATTTAATTTTATTGTTTTCCTCTAATACGTAAATTGCATAAGTGAATATAAAAAAGTGGATGCTCTTCTATGCCTTTTTCTCCCCCTTCGGATTAGTCGCCTCAACTCCTAAAGAACTCATCTTAAAAGTTCCTCAACTAAAGGAGTATACCGTTTTTAATATCAAGAAACAGATGAATTGTTTAATTAATGTTCATTTCTGTGGTTATGATGTTGCAAACTCCTGTTTGTTTTTGAGATATGATCCCGAAAGTATGCTCGATATGGATATTATTCTGACAAGCATTTGTGCATTGAATGGAAAAATAGAAGTTATTCCTATAGTTGGCTATACTATTTATGATGTCATAGATGGAAAATTTAAATGAAATCGATGAATCCATCTGCTTAAAATGTTGAGCTAATCCCAACGCTTGTTATTATATATTCTAATAAAAGTTCTGATCAAGCTTTTGATTGAAAAGATACCATTGGTCTGTTTTGCATTTAGTAATGATTTTAAATTGGCGGCGTCAAACAACTTTAAATGCGATAACCATTTATTTATTCTGACC
>JANOAX010000146.1:0-2115 GCA_031411335.1 Bacteroidota bacterium | reverse complement strand
ATGGAAAACATGATTTCAGTATTAAATTATCTCCTAATCCAGGTAGCTCGGGTTTTGAAATTTTATACTTGCTTCCTCAAAATAAAAATGGGATCTTGAGTGTTTATGATTTGCAAGGTCGTTTAATGCACAAACAACCCCTTCCTCAATGGTCAACCATGCAACATATTCCATCTTCAAATTGGGCGGGTGGCGTGTATCAAGTGCGAGTAGAAAGTGATGGGTATTTTAGTGCTCGTAAGTGGGTAAAGTATTAAAAAGCTTCTATCTTTAGTTGTTTTGTAAATTTATCCGCTGCGTCCGTAGCTTGCCGTTGCTAATGCTGCGTTTAAACTTCCCTTCAAATTAACACCTCTATCATCTTCTCTGCCAAAATTCTCGCAATCTTTTCATTCGACTCATGTGTCCATCCTGCGATGTGTGGGGAGAGCACCACTTGCTCCATCGCACAAAGTTCTTGGAAAGGATAAGGTAAATTATCTTTGTCGATGTGTTCGAAGCTGAGGGTTTCGTATTCGAGAACATCTAAAGCAGCGCCCCTAATTTTTCCGCTTTTAAGTCCATCTACCAATGCTTGGGTATCTACATTTTTTCCTCTTGCAGTATTGATAAACCAAATGGGTTTTGCGAAACGTTGTATCCAATCTGCATTCACCATGTACTTAGTTTCTGCAGTGAGTGGAATATGCAAGCTCACTACATCGCATTCACTAGAAAAAACTTGCTCATTGCATTGTTCAACATAAGGAAATTCATCGTTGTCGATTTTTACATAGGGATCTAACGCTAAAATTTTAACATCAAAGCCGCGCAATTTTTCCGCAAACGATTTGCCCATCTGCCCAAAACCGATAATGCCAACGGTTTTACCCGCTAATTCAACACCTCTGTTTTCTTCTCTTCTCCAAAATCCTTGTCGTACTTCTTTGTCGGCGCGCAAGAGGTTGTTGAAAAGCATCAACAACATTCCCAAGGCATGTTCACCCACAGCAGTGCGATTTCCTTCGGGTGCATTTACGCAAATGATCATTGCTTTTTGTGCAGCGATTAAATCAATGTTTTCCATTCCCGCACCGGCTCGACCAATGCACTTAATGGTTGTTGCTTTTTCAATAAAATCAGCATCAATAGCAAATCGACTTCGAATAGCGATGCTTTGATGATTGTGAATTTCTTGCAGAACTTCTTCTTTGCTTAAATGATATCCTTCTCGAATGGAAATGCCTGCCGCTTCAATCGTCTTTATAAATTGAGGATGCACGGTGTCGATAAGAAGAATGGATTTTGTCATGCAGCAAGTATTACATCTTCACAAAATTTATAGCAACGATCCTTTTAATAAAGCCGCAGCAATACTAAAGTAAATGATGAGTCCGGTAACGTCAACTAATGTGGCAATGAAAGGCGCAGATGACGTTGCAGGATCGGCTCCTAAATGTTTTAAAAGTAGTGGCATCATGGATCCCATCACCGAGCCCCACAATACAACGAGCATGAGTGAAAATCCAATGGTAGAGCCAATCGCAAACCAATGTTCACCGTACATGCCGGTAAAGAAATTCCATGCGCCTACACGAGCAAAACCTAAAACACCGAGAATTAATCCGAGCATGACGCCCATAATAATTTCACGCTTCATGATTCGCCACCAATCATTAATTTTAATTTCACCCAAAGCGAGTGCACGAATAATCAACGTAGATGCTTGTGATCCGCTGTTTCCGCCGCTGGAAACAATCAACGGAATAAATAAAGCAAGTACTACGGCTTTTGCAATTTCATGTTCAAAGAATCCCATTGCAGATGCCGTGAAAAGTTCTCCAACAAAAAGCACAACCAACCACGGAGCACGTTTACGCAACATCTCCATAACGCCTACATCCATATACGGATCTTCGAGCGCTTCAACCGCTCCCAATTTTTGAATATCTTCGGTATCTTCTTTCTTAGCAAGTTCTAAGATGTCATCGACGGTGATGATTCCTAACAGCAATCCTCCTGCATCCGTTACTGGCATCGCTACTCGAGTGGTATTCGAGAAAGCTCTTACCGCAACCTCTTCATCATCGGTTACAAGTAAAGAGGAGAATGATCCATCTAAAATATCATGAATTA
>JANOAX010000145.1:0-13800 GCA_031411335.1 Bacteroidota bacterium | reverse complement strand
TTACTATGCTAATAGTGGTGCAGAAGATGCACATGGATTTAACGAGAATTTTTATATTGGAGGAATATCAAGCAATGCACTCAATGATAATGATGGTCCACAAATTAAGTTGTATATGAATGACGAGAATTTTATTTTCGGGAGCATTACCAATGCTGCACCTAACGTATACGCCATTCTTTTTGACTCTAGTGGAATCAATACGGTTGGAAATGGTATAGGACATGACATTACTGCTCAAATTGACGGTAAGCCGCAACAGTTATTTGTCCTAAACGATTATTACGAATCGGATTTAGACTCTTATCAAAAAGGAAAAGTATTGTTTCCATTGAACACTTTATCCGAAGGATTACATAGCGTGGTTTTCAAAGCTTGGGACATCAATAACAACTCTTCAGAATCCACCACTGAATTTGTGGTGAGCTCTTCTGCTGGATTGGCCCTAGACCATGTACTTAATTACCCCAACCCATTTACCACATACACCCAATTCATGTTCGAACATAATCGACCATGCACGGGCATGGCCATTCAAGTACATATATATACAGTAAGTGGCAAGCTCGTAAAGACCATCGATGCTTATCAAGTATGTGAAGGGTTTAGAAATGTTGCAATTTCATGGGATGGAAAGGACGATTTTGGTGATCAATTGGCCAAAGGAGTTTATGTATATCGATTGATTATCAGAACCGCCGAAGGTGAATCTGCTCAAAAAACGGAAAAATTAGTTTTACTTAGGTAAGCCATAAAACGAAACAAAATCCTTCTTCTTTTCGTTATATTTGCCATCGATCTTAACGAACAGTGGACATAATACATTGAATCTGAAAGGAGAAAAACAAAAATGATGAATAAATTTCTTAAAAAATCTAGCTTCATACCAGTATTTTTACTGTTATCAGCATTGAATGCATCTGGTCAAAACACTAATTTATTAGGTCAGATCAACACCATTACAACGGCTGTTCCTTTTTTATTGATTTCTCCAGATGCTCGTGCCGGTGGCATGGGTGATTTGGGAGTATCTTCTTCTGCTGACGTAAATAGCATCCATTGGAATCCTGCTAAACTTGCTTTTGCAGAAAATAAAATGGCATTTGGTGTTTCTTACACGCCTTGGCTTAGAAATTTAGTGAATGATATGTTCATCGCTTATCTTTCAGGATATTCAAAGTTGAAAGGTGAACAAGCTATTGGAATGTCACTTCGTTATTTCTCTCTAGGAAATATAACATTTACAGATAATAATGGTAACACCATTCGTGATTTTAAACCCAATGAATTTGCATTAGACGTTGCCTACTCTCGTAAACTAAGTGAATTTTTCTCAGGAGGTATTGCTTTACGTTATGTTCATTCCAACTTAACGGGTGGAACACAAGTAGAAGGACAAGATTCAAAAGCGGGTAATACCGTGGCTGCCGACATTTCTGTATTCTTCCAAAAAGAAATTGAAGTTGGTGGAAAAGATGCGATTTTTACCAGCGGAGCAAACATCTCTAATATTGGTGCAAAGATTTCTTACACAGAATCAGGTGTAAAAAACTTTATCCCTACCAATCTTCGTTTAGGTCCAGGGTTGAGACTTAAACTGAATGAATACAATGACCTTGCATTCATGTTAGACTTCAACAAATTATTAGTACCTACTCCACCCATCTACACACAAGACACTGCCAATAGCGCAGAAAATATTATTCTTTACGGACAAGATCCTGATGTAAGTGTTGCACAAGGAATCTTCCAATCTTTTAACGATGCTCCTGACGGTGGTAAAGAAGAGTTAAGAGAAATAAATATTGCGTTTGGTATGGAGTATTGGTACGACAGACAATTTGCTTTCCGTGCTGGTTATTTTAATGAGAACAAGTTCAAAGGAAATAGAAAATACTTCACTTTAGGTGCAGGTTTACGTTATAATGTATTTGGAATTGACTTGGCATATTTGATCCCAACCGATCAAAGAAATCCACTTGAAAATACCTTGCACTTTACTCTTACTTTTGATTTCAATGGTGATAAAGCCACCAAAGAAGAATCTGGAGAATAATTTCTCAGACTTAGATACGCTATGAAAATCAAAGTTGGATTCGGATTTGATGTCCACCAGCTGCAAGAAGGTCGCGACTTTTATATAGGTGGCGTAAAAATTCCACATTCAAAAGGTGCCTTAGGTCATTCGGATGCGGATGCACTTATTCATGCGATTTGCGACGCACTTTTAGGTGCAGCAGGATTAAAAGATATTGGCTTTTATTTCCCCGACACCTCCGCCGAATTCAAAGGCATCGACAGTAAAATTTTATTAAAACGAGTAGTCGATTTAATTTCAGAGAAAGGATATACCATCGGCAACGTAGATGTCTCTCTCGTTTTAGAAAAACCAAAAATCAACCCTTACATTGATGAAATGATTAACACCCTAGCGCCTATATTAAAGGTGGAGTTGGATGATATCAGCATCAAAGCTACTACCAACGAGAAGATGGGTTACGTGGGCAGAGAGGAAGGGATAGCGGCTTATGCAGTGTGTCTTATTAGTAAGACATAGTTATTCCTTCGTATATAATTTTTGGTTACGAATTACGAATCAATACGAATTTACGAATTACGAATAAGCGAATTCGCTAAACCGCTGTTTACCGCTGCGTACGCTGCTTAACGTTGCGACCGCTGCGTTTAAAAAGTATTTATAAGTGACAAAAATTTAACTCACACGACTCAAGTTCGCATCGGCTTCTTCTAAAAGACTAAGTTGTTCGACGAGGAGTTGGTTTTGGGGGAGAATAAGTTTTTCATCTTTACTCAGTATATCCGTTGCCGCGTGTCGTGCTAGTTCAAGGATGCGTTGATCTTTGGCTAAGTTAGCGATTTGCAAATTCACAATTCCGCTTTGTTGCTTTCCAGCTAAATCACCCGGACCACGAAGTTCTAAATCCACCTCTGCGATTTTAAATCCATCGTTGGTTTCTACCATGGTGCGCATACGCAATCGAGCGTCGTTTCCTAATTTTTCACCGGTCATCAACACGCAAAAACTTTGCTCGGCACCACGCCCTACCCTACCTCTTAATTGATGCAATTGAGACAATCCAAAACGTTCTGCGCTCTCAATAATCATTACGGATGCATTGGGAACATTCACGCCTACTTCAATCACCGTTGTGGCGACCATGATATGTGTTTGTCCGTTTTTAAATCGTGCCATCTCAAAATCTTTATCCACTGCCTTCATCCTTCCATTCATAATACTCACCTGATAAGTGGGTAATGGAAATTCTTTGCAGATGGTATCATAGCCTTCCATCAAATTGGTGTAATCTAATTTTTCCGATTCTTCAATCAGCGGATACACAATATAAATTTGCCGACCTTTTGCAATTTCTTCTCTGATAAATCCAAAAACAGCGAGTCGATTCGATTCATTGCGATGAATGGTACGAATTGGTTTTCGTCCTGGAGGTAATTCATCAATGACCGAACTATCCAAGTCGCCATACAAGGTCATAGCAAGCGTACGCGGAATGGGTGTTGCTGTCATCACCAAAACATGCGGAACAAAATCATCTTTCATCCACAACTTCCCTCGCTGCTCTACACCAAAGCGATGTTGTTCATCGATGATTACTAATCCTAAATTTTGAAATTGAACTCGATCTTCAATTAAAGCATGTGTACCGATGATAATTTGTAAGCGCCCCTCTTTTAATTCTTCTAACAAAAATTTTCGATGTGCTGTTTTGGTGCTGCCTGTTAAGAGTCCAACGCGAACATCCATCTCCTGCAAGGCCTCCGTCACATATTGAAAATGTTGATTCGCTAAAATCTCGGTAGGTGCCATCATGCAAGCTTGCAAGCCATTGTCGAGCACCATCAACATACTGAGTAACGCCACCATCGTTTTACCGCTCCCCACATCTCCCTGTAACAAACGATTCATTTGTTTGCCGCTTCCCATATCCTGACGAATTTCCTTCAGCACTCTTTTCTGTGCATTCGTTAATTCGAAAGGAAGATAATTTTTATAATAGCCATTCAGTAAATCGCCAATGGTGCCGATGGGTTTTCCTTTCACCGATTGCTGACGATTCCATTTAGCACGCAGCAAACGCAATTGAATAAAAAATAACTCTTCAAATTTAAGTCGATATTCCGCTGAAGCTAATTTTTGTTCATCAGCAGGAAGATGAATATTCACTAAGGCTGACGGTCGATCCATCAACTTAAAATGAGTAACCAATTCAGGAGTCAATCGTTCTTCCACGGCAAATCCGGGATGCGAAAGAAGTGTTTTCATTAACTTCTGAATCGCTTTACTATCTAGGCCCTTGACTTTGCATTTCTCGGTGGTACTATACACACCCACCAACGAAGGGCCAATTACTTTTTCGGCTTTGGATGATTCCTCCAGATCGGGATGCACCATGTTAAACTTCCCATTAAAAATGGATGGTTTTCCAAAAGCAATAAATTCCACTTGAGGACGCAACACATCCTTTATCCACTTAATTCCTTGAAACCATACGAGCTCCATTTGTCCGGTACCATCACTTAAAATAGCCGACATCCTCGTTGCGCGCTTGGCTCCAAAAACTTTAATGTTTGAAATGGTTCCTTTCACCTGCACATAGGACATATCCTCATTCAAAGAAGCAATAGGATGAAATTTCGAACGATCGATATAACGAAATGGGTAGTGCTTAACGAGATCGCCAAAAACAGAAATACCCAATTCCTTCCTAAGCACATCGGCCTTTAATGGACCAACTCCTTTTAGGAATTCAATTTTCGTATTTAGAAAATTATGGGAATTCATCTTTCACAAAAATAGTCAAGAGAAAAGAATAATTGGGGTGATAAAATAAAGGAATTGAAATGTCTTAAAAATAAAAATCCCGCTCGAAGGCGGGATTCAATCTCTGTTTAAATCAAATTACTCCGCTTTCTTGACGTTCACAGCATTTTGACCTTTACGACCTTCGATGAGTTCGTAAGTTACATTGTCGTTCTCGCGAACTTTGTCAATAATTCCACTGTGATGTACAAAGACTTCTTTGTTTGACTCATCATCTAAAATAAAACCATATCCCTTGGCCTCATTGAAGAATTTTACTTTACCTGTTTTCATTTAAATAAATAAATTAATAATTGAATGTTTAACAAAAATATGGATTAATATTAGAAAATTCAATTTTTCCAATATTATTTTCCGTTTCCCTAAAAACAATTCTGTTTGACTGTCAACAATATACCTATAAAAGCAAAATTATACTGACCTTTGCGGATGACAACGACGATAGCAGGAATATGGGTAAATATCCTCGATAGAAAAATTACAGAGGGCGTTTTTACTCTTAAGGATGGAAGAATTTATTCTTTTATGGAGCAGCCGGTGTCTGAAAAACAATACATCCTCCCTGGGTTTATTGATGCACATATCCACATTGAAAGTTCCATGCTGGTTCCTTATGAATTTGCTCGAATTGCTTTAACCCATGGAACCCTTGCTACCATTAGTGATCCGCATGAAATTGCGAATGTATTGGGGTTAGATGGCGTTTACTACATGTTAGAAAATGCAAAAGACGCATTGCTTAAATTCAATTTTGGTGCACCTTCCTGTGTACCTGCAACAACTTTTGAAAGTGCGGGTGCTGTACTCGATGCAAAAGACATAAAAACATTAATTCAACGCGACGACATCAAGTATTTAAGTGAGATGATGAATTACCCGGGTGTACTTTTTAAAGATCCTGAGGTGTTGGAAAAAATAGCGATCACTAAAAAATACAATAAACCGATTGACGGACATGCGCCGGGTTTACGTGGGGCCGATGCAAAAAACTACATTGATGCCGGCATCAGCACCGACCACGAGTGTTTTACTTTAGAAGAAGCGCTAGAGAAAATTCAATACGGAATGAAAATTCTCATTCGGGAAGGATCGGCAGCGCGGAATTATGATGCATTACATCCCTTGTTAAAATCAAATCCACGTGAATGTATGTTTTGTAGTGATGATAAACATCCTGACGAATTACTTTTGGGTCATATCAATTTGTTAGTGAAAAAATCAATTGAGCTAGGTTATGATTTGTTTGATGTGCTCTATGCAGCTTGTATCCATCCTATCGAACATTACAAATTAAATGTAGGTCAACTTCGTGTTGGTGATGCTGCCGACTTTATCATTTGCAAAGATTTGACAGACTTTAAAGTTGAAAAAACTTTTGTTGATGGCATTTGCGTTGCTGAAAATGGAAAGAGTATTTTACCTCCCAAGAAACATAAAGTCGTAAATAACTTCAATGCATCCATCACCAAGCCTGAAGATTTCAAAATCAAAAAATCGGGAAATAAAATTCGTGTGATTGAAGTTTACGACGGACAACTCATCACAGGTGAAACACAGGTTGAGGTAACGGAAGTAAATGGGGAAGTTGTTACAGACATTGCAAATGATATTTTAAAAATTGCGGTCGTAAATCGTTACTCGAAACAACCACCTGCCATTGCTTTCATAAGAAACTTCGGTTTAAAAAAAGGAGCCATCGCTTCCAGTGTTGCTCATGATTCACATAATATTATTGTGGTGGGGGTTGATGATCTTTCTATTTCAAAAGCGGTGAATTCGATCATTGAACAAACAGGAGGATTAAGTTTAGTGGATGGAGAAGTGATTCATACTATCGCACTTCCTGTGGCTGGACTAATGAGTGATTTAGACTGTGAAAGTATTGGATTGGCCTATTCTTCCATCGATAGAAAAGCGAAGGAATTAGGATCGAAACTTAGAGCGCCGTATATGAGTTTATCGTTTATGGCTTTATTGGTGATTCCACAATTAAAATTGAGTGATAAGGGATTGTTTGATGGGAAGAGTTTTCAGTTTAGTGATTTGTTTTGCGAGTAGAAGAAAATAAATAATCCTTCTTTTGGAGCGGAAGTTTTAACACAAGAGACACTTGAGGACACAAAGTGCACTAGAGAAATTTGATTTTTTTAAAAGCCCCTCGCCTTTGGAGAGGGGTTGGGGAGAGGCTTGAACAATATGATTGCAATAATTTAATCGCAAACGACTAATGCTTTTCTCTTAGACAGTTTCTCTTCGCTAATTTTTCTCGCGAAGGCGCAAAGTCGCAAAGGATAAATAACGTATGTGATTTAGAGAGAAGTTTTAACACTTGAGGCACTAGAGGTCACTAGAGAACACTAAAGGCAAACTCTAGTGCACTTTGTGTCTGCGATAAATAGTCATTGCACAGCCTTTACGACTTCGCGCCTGCCTGCCGGCAGTCAGGCCTTTGCGAGAAAATTTCTTTCAGTTAAAAATAAATACTCGACTGAAAACAAATTATAATCAAATTAAAGTTCAAGCCTCTCCCCAGCCCTCTCCAGTGGAGAGGGAGTTTTATTATTATACAAACATCATAGTGTACTCTAGTGACCTCTAGTGCCTAGTGTTAAAGAAAACCGTATTATCGAACCAATCATCTTGTAAGAAGGTTAAACGATTACAAAAAAAAGACAGTTTTAAATAACAAATCCTCTAATTTTCCGTATTAATACATATGCGGGCTATTCGACTATATTTTTCTCAACCTCTCAAAGTAAGTATGCTCTTGGGGGTATTACTGCTTTTGTTGAAATGGGTGATTGGACCGTACAATGCATTTTTCTTATTAGTCTCCTTAGTCCTTCCCGTATTTCTATTTATTGGAGTATTTATCCTAATTACTGGTTTGATTTACTTCCTTACTTGGATGAGCAGCGGAACTACTGAATTGTAAAAGAAGCACTATCCACTACAGCAGGTGGAATCAATTCATTCTTCAACTTCTCATCGCGGTGATACACATCCTTTCGGAAATGTAGCTGTCCGTCGCTTTCTACCCAAGCCGTGAAATAAACAATATACACAGGCAGTTTATTCTCGAGCTTCACCCACGATTCTTTTCCAGGAAGTAATGCTTTCTTCACTCTTTCGGGTGTCCAGCCTTCGGGTTCTAATACGTAGTTGGCTAATTTTTCGGGATCACTCAATCGAACACAGCCATGACTAAAAGCACGATTTTCTTCTTTGTACAAAGAGCGAGCTGGTGAATCATGCAAATAAATATTATGCGAATTCGGAAATAAAAATTTCACTTTCCCCAATGAGTTTGAAGTTCCTGGAATTTGTCGAATGGCATAGGGAAAACCGCTCTTGGTATATTTTTTCCAATCAACTGTGGAGCTTGAAATTATTTTTCCCGATGCATTTACCATCTCCATATTGTGACTGCTTAGGTAATTGGGCTTTTTAATGATTCCCGGAATAATTTCATCATACAAAATTCCGGGAGGAACCACCCAATACGGATTAAACACCACATTACGCATCTCGCCCGAAAACGAAACCGTTTCATGAATTTCTTTTCCCACCACAACATTCATGTTCCAAATTTGAATGCCCTTATCGTAAGCATACAAATTAAAATCGGGGATGTTTACGATCAAATAACGTTGCGGATAATCGGAAGGCATCCAGCGACTACGTTCCATGTTTATTAAAATTTGTTCGATGCGATCTTCTACCGATACATTGAGCGCTTCGTAAAATTTTTTTCCGAGTACACCGTCGGGAGTAAGTCCGTGTCGCTTTTGAAAACGAACGGCACCGACATACAAAGTTGAATCAAACTGAATTGTAGAATTCATTGAATCCAAATCGCCATGCAAAAACAAACTTTTACCAATGGCAAGTAAGATACTATCGCTGTCGCCTATACGCAGAACGCGCTCGGGATAAACCACCGGACTCCATGCTTCTGCTTTTGACAAACTATCGTATTGCACCAACTGTTTTCGCAACCAATAATACTGACGAAATACGGCCTTCGACAATAAACTTCCATCGGGAGAATGTACGAGTGCTGAGTCGAGCCATTCTTCCTTATCAATATGCATGCGTGGTAAGAACCATGACATCGCCTTCGACTTTTCTTCGGGTAATCCTGTCCAGGATTTATCGGTATACCAAAAAAATGAAATCGTCAACATGGCCTCCAACGATCGATCGGGTTGCAAGAGCGAATCTTTCACCGAATAAATACTTAATCGTTCCGAAAGAGCTGGTAAAATCGAAAGTGAATCTTGGATTCCTTCCAATCTTGCACTTTGCAAAAACTGAAACAAGAATCCGGCATGCTCACGTAATCCATCTTCCTTAAACCAAGCATAACTCCAATCGCGATTCGAATAAAAGCGATGGGCTTGCTCGGTGTAGGTAACAAGATCGGGAAGGGCAGTAGCTAGTGAATCGAAAAATAGTGAATCCAAAATAAAATTAGATTTCACATCGAAAGAAGTGATGATGGTATCTTTGATTGGCTGGTCATTCTCTTTGTTGTTTACACCCTTGCAACCGTGGAGGGATAGAAGGACTAAGATGAAAAATTGAAGGAAGTATTTGTGATTTATTTTCATTTTTGGAAAGCTGCTAGCCTCTAGCTGCTAGATTTTTTTTGTTTGACAAAATTAATACTTTGGAAAGATATAATCTGTCTGCATCTTGATTCTAGTTGTTGTAATAACATTTCTATTATTTCTTTAATGCTTTTCAGGCCCTACCTTCGTTAAAGCTTCGGTAGGCAGGCGCTGATTTATTAAGTCATTATGATTTTTTATGATTGATCTACTTTCCTTAATGTTCAATAAATTGAACACGGATTACACGGATAAACACGATTTTCGCAGATTTATTTTCCGATTTCATCTATTCGTCTATTAGGATTATGATTTATCGAAAGTACATCCCTTCCAATTCTGATCGCGAAGCTTCGCGACCTAATTCTGAATTCTTAATTTTCTCCCAATCTTCCTATCTTTGAGAAATGAAATCAAAGAGCAGGCTATTTCTTTTGTTTATTCTCCTTTTTTCGATGGGGTTGAGTGCTTGTAAAACACAAAATAAAAAGTGTCATTGCCCCAATTGGAGTATGGAAAAGGGGAACAAAGCGGGGAAAACACTTCCAAGTTGACAAGAATCATGTGATTCACAAGCTTGTTTTTCAATTATTTACAAAAGAAATGATTTTAGTTGGTTTGATAATAGTTGTGGATTTATATCTTAGCATCATATTTAGAATGATTCTAAACAAGAGAGGATATGCAAGTTGGAACTAGGCGATTGTCAAATTTACTCAAAGGAGAAAGTGCGATCATTGATTCATTCAATGATGAAGTGATAAAACAAAAGCTTTTAGAAATGGGATGCTTACCGGGCGAAACAATCACCATCGATCGTTTTGCACCTTTTGGTTGCCCCATGGCCATCCTTTTAAATGGGGCTACGCTTGGAATTCGTATGGAAGAAGCGGAGTCAATCGTTGTTAAACCACTTGTGTAGTATTTTGTTTTGTCTTCCTCCTATCCAATAACTTCGGATACCCCTAAGCGTTATGTAAAAGTTGCACTCGCCGGAAATCCAAACAGCGGCAAGAGTTCACTTTTCAATGTACTCACCGGACTCAATCAAAAAGTAGCCAACTTTCCTGGTGTCACTGTCGAAAAAAAAACTGGACACTGTCGCTTTTATAATTCGAATACAGGCGAACCTACTTCATTTGAAATTATTGATTTACCGGGCACCTATAGTTTATATCCGAAGTCGCCCGACGAAAGAATTCCTTTTGAAGTGTTGTGTGATCCACTCAATGAAAGTCATCCCGACATTGTTGTTTTACTGGTAGATGGTACCAACCTAAAACGAAGTTTATTCTTAGCCAGTCAAATTATCGATTTAAAAATTCCATGTGTTCTTGCTTTGAACATGATGGACATGGTGAAGAAACAATTGATCACCATTAAGCTGGATGAACTAGAAAGAAGATTAGGTGTGCGTGTAATTCCCATCAATGCGCGCGATGAAGAAGGCATTGAAGAGTTAAAACAAGTATTGTTAAGTTCGATTTCAGTTCCGATCAATGATATTTTTGAAACATCCAATCTTGCACCTAAATTATTGAATGGATTAAAAGATATTCTCCATTTAAAGAGTAATTATACCGCATTACAAATTGCGCATCATATTGAATCGATTGATGATTTTCATTTTACAAAGGAGCAAAACGAAAAAGCAATTTCCTTTGTTGCGATGGATAGTGTCGATTTAGAAAATCTGAAATCGCATGAAACACTGGAACGATATAAAGTGATACAAGATGTATTACTTCATTCCGTAACCAGAGGAGAAAGCAAAAAGAAGCAATCGAACTCTCAACACATCGATCGCTTCTTAATGCATCCTGTATGGGGATTTGTTATTTTTCTTTTCATTTTATTTTTAATCTTCCAGGCGATTTTTACGTTGGCGGAATTTCCCATGAATTTTATTGATGAAACTTTCGCCAACATCAGCGATATTGCAAGAGATGCATTGCCTGCGGGAGTATTGAATGATTTATTTGTAGATGGAATTTTAGCAGGTGTGGGTGGCATTGTCATTTTTATTCCACAAATTGCATTCTTGTTTATGTTCATTGCGATACTGGAAGACACAGGATACATGGCGCGTGTCAGTTTTTTGATGGACAAGCTTATGCGTAAATTTGGATTGAATGGTCGATCGGTCATTCCATTGATTAGCGGATCAGCCTGCGCGGTTCCTGCGATCTTAGCAACACGAACCATTGGAAGTTGGAAAGAAAGATTAATCACCATATTCGTACTTCCATTAATGAGTTGCTCGGCACGACTTCCGGTTTACACCTTACTCATTGCATTGGTAGTTCCGCAAAAATTAGTTTTTGGTTTTATTGGATTGCAAGGCATGGTGATGATGTCACTATACTTAATTGGGTTTATAGCAGCACTGGCATCGGCAGCACTGTTCAAGAATTTCATCAAGCAAAAAGAAAAAGCGTATTTCATCATGGAGATTCCGGTTTACCGAATGCCACGCTGGAAAAATATTTTATATTCCATCACTGAAAAAGTGAGGATTTTTCTTTTTGATGCTGGAAAAATTATCATTGCCATAAGCATTGTTCTTTGGTTCTTATCTTCTCGAGGTCCGGGAAATACATTTGACCAACTCGAAAAACAAGCTACGGTATTGGATGAAGGGGGAGAAAGCAAGCAAGCCGAGCTGTATGTAATCCAATCCAAAATGTTAGAAGTTTCTTATGCGGGTAAGCTCGGACATTTTATTGAACCCGTTATTCGACCTTTAGGATTTGATTGGAAAATTGGAATTGCATTGGTTACCTCGTTTGCAGCGCGCGAAGTATTTGTGGGCACCATGAGTACGATTTACAGTGTGGGACAAAATGACGCCGACACCAAGACCGTAAAAGAAAAAATGCGCAAAGAGATCAACCAAGAAACGGGCGAACCTCGGTATACAGCCGCTGTTGGATGGTCGTTGATGTTGTTTTATGCATTTGCGATGCAATGCATGAGTACCATGGCCGTGGTGAAAAGAGAAACAGGATCGTGGAAATGGCCCATTTTACAATTTGGGTACATGTCGGCATTAGCTTGGCTGAGTAGTTTTTTGGCTTATCAGTTATTGAAGTAATTGATAAAGAAATTTTATTATTTCAGTAACTAGAATTTTTCTTTCAATTTCCTAAATTTGCTGAAGATAGATTATGGCGAAGGCAGTTACAGCAGAAGATTTAAGAAAAGCGCTTGGGAAATACATTCCAGCTAATTCGGTGGATACCTGTTTTGATTGGATTCAAAAATATCGCATTCGAGTTCGCATCAAGAAAAGCCGTCAAACCAAACTGGGCGATTACCGACCTCCGCACGAGGGAAAGAGTCATACCATCACCATCAACCACGACTTAAACCCTTACGCTTTCTTAATCACATTTACGCATGAAGTAGCCCATCTCACTTGCTTTTTACGCTTTGGAAATTCAGTAGCTCCGCATGGCATGGAATGGAAA
The DNA here is from genome assembly GCA_031411335.1 of Bacteroidota bacterium. Classification (GTDB taxonomy): domain Bacteria; phylum Bacteroidota; class Bacteroidia; order AKYH767-A; family OLB10; genus JAJTFW01. The sequence goes on along the minus strand of JANOAX010000145.1, from coordinate 856 downwards.
AGAGAATTTCAACATTTGATGTATGGTTTTTTAGAACGGAAAATATTTCCCGAAGAAATTGCAAAAGCTGTCGTTGGCTATATGCGAAATCCAGCCGCGAGCAGTTGTGGTGATGTGAATTTGATGAAAGCATTGCATGTACATAATACCTACAACGATGAATGGATTCATTTAGATGAAATCCCGTTCAAATCATCATTCACTACTCGCAACGGACAACAATTTATTAAAGGTCATCAGCTCCGTAAAAACTTTGAGTGTTTTGATCTACAAACAAAACATAAATATTTTATTCATCCATTGATGGAAGTGAAGATTATTGAAGAAGTCGATAATTTAGCAAACGTTTAGTGATTCGAAATCCAATTCTCTCGTAGTGATATTAGAATAGACTTTCTGTTTTTAATAGTAATGCTTCCTCCCCTTGCCTATTTAGTTTTAAATAAATAAATTTGTACTGATTTTGTAAACTATTTTATTAAACCCATTTTAAAATTATGAAGAATAAAACACCTTTAAAAAGTGTAGATACCCTCTACTCAGAAATAAAGCTAATTATTGAAAACGGCAAGAGCAATGCCTTCCGAGCAGTCAATTTTACTATGGTTCAAACCTATTGGCATATCGGGAAATTGATTGTAGAAAATGAACAGAGCGGCGAAAAAAAAGCGGAATACGGAAAAGAATTGATAGAAAAACTGGCTAAAAAGCTAAATGCTGAATTTGGCAGAGGTTTTAACAATAGTAACTTATGGTATATGAGACAGTTCTTCAATACTTTTAAGATTCTCCACGCACTGCGTGGAGAATTGAGCTGGACGCATTATCGTCTGCTTCTGAAAGTCGAATCAGGCGC
>JANOAX010000144.1:0-14738 GCA_031411335.1 Bacteroidota bacterium | reverse complement strand
GATTTAATAACTCGTTACAAGACAACTATACTGTAGAAGAAGGGTCAGCGCTCATAGATGGTGGGGCAAATCTAGAACATTTAAAAATCGATTTCGATTTTAACGATCAACTAAGAATTATTGGAAGTGGTATCGATATTGGACCTTTTGAATCTACATTTTTGAGAAATAACAGTGTCGATAATTATTCGAAAGAAAATGCGATTCCAAATCCAGTGAGTACCGCGAATAAAACTACCATTCACTTTGACAATCCAGACGAAGGTTGGATTGAATTTGTTTTGGTCAATCAATCAGGAGGTGAAATTAAAACGATTGATCGCGTTTACTATGAAAAAGGAATGCAATTAAAGACTATTAACGGAAACGTTTTACTTCCCGGGCTCAATTTCCTCATGATTCGAAAAAGGATGACAAGTTCATTGGTAAAAATATCAGTTTTTGTAGAATAGTACATCGGCAATTTTTACTATCTTTGCCCGTCTTTCAAGATATAGAAATATGGCTCGCAAAATAGTTGCAGGGAACTGGAAAATGAATTTGAATAGAGACGAAGCTTTTGCTTTAGTTTCTGAAATCAATGGTATGTTAAAGGATGAAGAAGGCAGAGATCTAAAAGTGATTCTCTTTCCATCTTTCGTTCACATTGGTGCCATTGTTCAACTGTGTGCGGGCGATCCAAGAATTCATGTAGGTTCGCAAAATTGCAACGATCATGCAGCCGGTGCTTTTACTGGTGAAATAGCAGCGAGTATGATAGCATCATACGGCGCGAATCATGTTTTAATTGGACATTCCGAAAGAAGATTGTATTTTAAAGAGTCCGGAGATTTACTTTTGCAAAAAATTAATATTGCACTTCAGCATTCACTCACACCTGTGTTTTGCATTGGAGAGTCGCTAGAAGAGCGAAATTCAGCCATTCATTTTAAAATTATTGAGCAACAGTTGACCAATGAAATTTTTCATCTGTCTGCCGATGATTTCAAAAAATGCATTATCGCCTATGAACCTGTTTGGGCGATTGGTACAGGACTCACTGCGAGTCCGGAGCAAGCACAAGAAATGCATGCATTTATTCGAGCTACCATCAGCAAAAAATACGCACAAGAAATTGCGGAACATACTTCTATCTTATATGGCGGAAGTTGTAACGATCAAAATGCAACCCAAATTTTTGCTCTTCCAGATGTTGACGGCGGACTAATTGGCGGTGCCTCTCTGAAATCAAGAAGCTTTGTAAATATTATTAAATCGCTTCCTTAGATTAGGCGTTTTGTTTTGATGGAATAAAGTAAAAATGAACTCGGGAGATTTCTTTTTTAACTCGTTTTCCAATCAATTTTAGAAAACTTCCATCACGATCTAAGGTTCTTGCGGTTGTCCAAATTCGGGATCCATTTGTCTTCACCATCTTCACATTACCAAAACGTTTCATGGCTAACACCATTTGACCATCTTCTCCCCTAGCCACATCTGTTCTCCATCCAATTTGCTTTCCCATTCTTGTAAAAAATGCTAAGCTTGCACCACCTGCAACGAGTTCAGGTCGCTTGATAGCACGTAAGCCTATCGCGATGTCTTTGAAAATTTCATATAAGCTTAAAGAAAATCTTGATTTATCACCATCAGGCAAAAAAGAAACACGACCATAAGTACAAATCGCATCACCAATTTCAAGAGGTTCTATCATTTCATCAATATAATTAACAGGGTAAATACTATCAGCATCTGCACACAAATGATACTTTCCTCTTGCAATTTGCAAACCTGCATCACGTGCATTCCCTACTCCTTGTATGGGTTGAAAAACAGATTTCACTCCACACTTATCTAAAATCTCCTGGGTTCGGTCTTTAGAATTATTATTTGAAACAATTACTTCAAAAGAATACTTAGAAGAAAGCGAAGACAAGGATGACAAAGATTTTAAAATAGTTTTCTCCTCATTGTAGGCAATGACAACAATGCTAACCATTGGATTTTCACAATATTGTTTTTCAAAACCATTTCTTATTCGATCAAATGTTTCCTGTGGAATAGCATCCACTGAATCATACTGAATAAAATGTTGTTTGATCGCTGAAGGGAGGAATGGATTGAACATACGTTTATTTTTGAGATTAATTTAATGCTTTTTACGCCAATGAATTAGGGATGTTTCATCAAATCTTACAAAAAGAAAGATTTGCCTGAGTATCTTTGCAAATGCACCGTTATTTCGCTAGTCTCGCCTACGATGGAACCGCCTATTATGGCTGGCAAATTCAACCCAAAGATGTTTCTATTCAGCAATTCATCAACGAGGTGTTTTCCATGGTTTTTAGAGAGAAAATTGAAACTACAGGCTGCGGACGAACCGATAAAGGTGTTCACGCTTCTCAATTTTATGCCCATTTCGATTTATCTGTAGAAATTGAAAACGTAGAGAAAGTATTATTTCAAATCAATTCTCTCCTACCACGAGATATTCGCGTTTATGATTTGATTCCGGTGGCTTCAGATGCACATGCACGTTTTGATGGTATTCAACGTTCCTATAGTTATTACATCAAAAGAAAACCTAGTCCGTTTAATAATAATTATTTCTGGTTTAACCGTCAAGCTGTGAACATCGATGCCATGAATGAAGCTTGCAAATTATGTTTATCTCAACTCGATTTTTCATGCTTTGCTAAGCGTGGCGGTAATCAAGTTACCAAAAACTGTACAGTATCAGAATGCCGATGGATGGAAGAAGGTGATGATCTACGTTTCACTGTTTCTGCGAATCGTTTCCTGCGAGGGATGGTGCGAGCGATGGTAGGGACTTTTTACGAAGTAGGTCTGGAAAAAATTTCGGTGGACGAATTTAAATCCATTTTGGAAAGTAAAGATCGAACTGAAGCTGGAAAAACAGTGCCCGCTCATGGTTTGTTTTTAGAAGAAGTAAAGTATCCATACTTCACTGCTGAACGTCAATATCTATTTCAAGTATGAGCGTAACTGGTAAAGCTTTCGACTCTAATTTACTCAGGAGAATATTTATTTTCTCGAAGCCCTATCGAAGGGTGTTTTATGCATCCATTGGGTTGACCATCACATTGGCTTTACTTGGACCACTTCGTCCCTTAATGACGCAGTACATCCTCGATCATTATTTATCACCGGGTGATATTCAAGGATTATTATGGATGAGCACTGCGATGTTATTCGTGTTGGTGACACAATCCATTTTGCAATATTTTCATTCTTGGAACACGAATTTATTAGGGCAAAATGTAATTCGTGATATGCGCGAAGTGTTGTTCAAAAGAATGAGTCAATTCCGACTCCAGTATTTTGACAAAACGCCTGTAGGTGCTTCCGTAACCAGAAGTGTTTCGGATATGGAAACGATCGCCGATATTTTTTCAGAAGGATTGATTGTTATCATTGGTGATATTTTACAGTTGGCCGTAATTATTACAGTGATGTTTGTGGTCGATTGGCGACTTGCGCTCATCAGTTTAAGTACCATTCCCCTCCTACTTCTTGCCACTAACATTTTTAAGAATAAAATTAAATCTGCTTTTTCAGGAGTTCGTACACAAGTGTCAGCGCTAAATACTTTCGTTCAAGAACACCTTACCGGAATGCGCATTGTTCAAATTTTTAGTCGACAAGAGGAAGAATACAAAAAGTTCAAAAAAATCAACAAAATGCATCGCGATGAAAACAATCGCTCTGTTTGGTACTACTCTATTTTCTTTCCTGTGGTCGAAATACTTTCTGCAGTATCCATTGGACTCATTGTTTGGTATGGTGCTGGAGGAGTTATTCGCAATGAAGTCACCTTTGGAAATTTAGTGGCATTTATCATGTACATCAACTTACTCTTCCGACCGATCAGAGAATTAGCAGATAAATTCAATACGTTGCAGATGGGCATGGTAAGTTCGGAGCGAATTTTTAAAGTGATGGACGAAGATCAAATCAATGTAAATGAAGGCACTTTGCAACCTGAAAAAATAGAAGGCGTCATCGAATTTAGAAATGTTTGGTTCACTTACGACGAAGCATCCATCCAAACAGAAACACCCAACTGGATTTTAAAAGGAATTAATTTCAAAATTCAACCCAATGAAATGGTTGCCTTTATAGGTGCAACAGGAGCAGGAAAGTCGACCATCATCAATTTGTTAAATCGCTTTTACACCATCAGTAAAGGAGAAATCTTAATTGATAATATCAATATCAACGATTACGATTTGCATTATTTGAGGAGTAAAATTGGAGTTGTTTTGCAAGATGTTTTTTTGTTTTCAGACACTGTTTTGAATAACATCACCTTAAAAAATGATTCCATCTCACTTGATACTGTACAAAAAGCAGCCAAGGATTTAGGCGCCGCTAATTTCATCGAATCTCTTCCTGGGAAATATAATTTCATTGTTCAAGAACGTGGGGGTGTATTATCTACAGGGCAACGACAATTAATTTCCTTCGTTCGTGCTTATGCATATAATCCGTCCATCTTAGTACTCGATGAAGCTACCTCTAGCATCGACTCCGACACAGAAGAAATTATTACGAAGGCTACAGAAAGTTTAACCTCTAAAAGAACATCCATTGTCATCGCACATCGTTTGGCAACTATTCAAAATGCCGATCGAATCATTGTTATGGAGAAAGGCGAAATTGTAGAAAGCGGCAATCATTTAGAACTTTTAGCGAAAGGTGGTCATTACAAGAATTTATTTGAAATCCAATTTAAAGGATTGATTGCCAATTAACAATTAACCTTTTGACAGTTAAATATTTACGATTCAATAAAATTGTTTTTGCTTATCTTTGCAGGAATTCATGAATAAAAAAGGTAGAGTTTTAATGGCAATGAGTGGCGGCATCGATAGTTCGGTGGCAGCTATCATGCTTCATCAACAAGGATATGAAGTAATTGGCTTGACCATGAAAACATGGGATTATGCCTCTTCCGGCATAAATTCAAAAGAGACCGGCTGTTGCAGTTTAGATTCCATTAATGATGCGAGAAGTATTGCTGTTGAGTATGGTTTTCCGCATTATATTTTAGACATCAGAGGCGAATTTGGCGAGTCGGTGATTGACAATTTTGTTGATGAATACTTGGCAGGAAGAACGCCAAATCCATGCGTCATGTGCAATACCCATATTAAATGGGAGGCTTTATTGAAGCGTGCCGATATGTTGAATTGTGAATTTATTGCAACTGGACATTATGCAAAAGTTAGAGAGTTAAACGGTCGCTATGTGATTTCAAAAGGACAAGATCCAACGAAAGATCAAAGCTACGTTTTATGGGGTGTTACGCAAGAATGTTTGTCGAGAACAATGTTTCCAGTAGGCGGCATGGAAAAAAGTGCTATTCGACAGATGGCTCGTGATATGGGCTTGCATGAATTAGCCAATAAAAGTGAGAGTTATGAGATTTGTTTTATTCCTGATAACGACTACCGGGCCTTCTTAAAAAACAGAGTTCCCGAATTAGAAACGAGTTTAGAGGGTGGGAATTTCATTGATAAAAATGGAAAAATATTAGGCAAGCATAGAGGCTATCCTTTCTATACCATTGGACAGAGGAAAGGGTTGGAAATTGCTGTTGGCGAAGCGTTATTTGTTACCGAAATTCAACCGGAAACCAATACGGTTATCCTCGGTGAAATGGCAGACTTAAATCGCGAAGAAATGTTAGTCCGAAATATTAATTTGGTAAAGTACGCCACCATTCCTGATCAATTGGAAGTACTGTCCAAAGTGAGGTATAAAGACCCAGGTACCATGAGTACCATTATTCAAGATGGAAAAGAAATGAGAGTCCATTTCCATGCTCCTGTTAAGTCGGTGGCACCAGGCCAAAGTGCTGTATTTTATGAGGGAGATGATGTTGTTGCGGGTGGATTTATTGAAAAATCGACTATTAGCTAAACTTTTTATTCTTTCACACGTAAAAAAGGCGTTAAATCAATACCATGAAAAAACTCTTACTTTCGACATTAGGAATCGCATTACTTTTATTCATCTCCTCTTGTAAAAAGGAAGATGATAGTTCAACGGTCATTCCTGAAGATTTGACTCAGCAATATTTCCCCATTGACTCAGGATTAACTCGATTTTATGAGGTAGATTCTGTTTTTTGGGATCCATTCACTCAAACTCGTGATACCGTTCAATATTCATTGAAAGAAGTAATTGCAGGAACTTTTATTGATAATCAAGGTCGATTGGCTCAACGTATTGAAAGATTCAAAGAAGATCAATTTGGAAATTGGATCATCTACAAAGTATGGTCATCACATCGAAATGGACAACGTGCAGAAAAAGTTGAAGACAATATTCGTTTAGTTAAGTTAGTTTTTTCGGTAAGTCAGGGAGTTACTTGGAATGGAAATGCTTACAACACATTAACGCCAAGAAATTTTGAATACATCGCTATAAACACACCAGGGTCTAGTGGAAATTTGAATTTTACTGAAACCATTCGAGTACAAGAAGACGACGAACCCGCCAATTTACTGAACGATTACTACGCCGAAGAAAAATACGCGAGGCATGTGGGCATGTATTATCGTATCATTTCTGACATTGAATTCAATTTTATTTCAGGGGATACTACATCTGGTTACATTTACACAGAAAAGATGTCTTCTTATTCGCTTTAAAATTTTGCGTTGATCAGTCTGTTTTCTCAATTAAATTATTCTAAAACTATAAAAATACTCAGTTAAGTTCATCCAGTTTGTCAGGATTGGATAATCTTTGCTTTCTTCATTACATTTTCTCGTTTCTTTTATCCTGAATTGCTATTTTTTTGCTTACTTTAGATGGATTCATCTAGGAAATATAAGCAAGCAATTATCAAATGAAAAAATATCAAATTTTTGGATTCGTCATTATCTGCATTTGGTTGATTTCCGCTTGTAAAAAAGATGGAAATATTATTCTTATTGATGATCCCACTTTATTGTATTTCCCGATTGATTCAGGCTTGACGAGGTACTACCAAATAGATTCCGTTTATTGGGATGAATTTGCTCATACGCGTGATACCATCAGTTATGCAATTAAAGAAGTAATTGCAGGATCTTTTATTGATCTCACAGGCAGAATGGCGCAACGAATTGAAAGATATAAAATGAATCAACAAGGCCATTGGATCATCTTTAACGTAGGCACCTCCTATCGAGATAACCAAAAGGCTGAATCTGTGGAAAATAATATTCGAATCTTAAAATTAATATTCCCTGCTTACAAAGGTATGTCGTGGAATGGAAATACTTATAACACCCAAAACCCTCAAAATTTTGAATATTTGGCTGTTGGAGCATCCGATACTACAGACACCTTCATTTTTAAAGAAATCATCAAAATTCAAGAAGATGATGAACCTTTCAATAATATGTATGATCTTTACGGTGAAGAAAGATATGCGAAAAACATTGGCATGTATTATCGACTAATTTCCGATCTTCAATTCCAATCACAGGGCTCAACAATTATTGACACCATAGCTGGATATATCTACACCGAAAAATTAACTGCTTACACTCCATGAAACTAAAATTACTTCTTACACTCCTTACTTTTTCCTGCATACATCAAGTATTTGCTCAAGATCGATATGTCATTTTTTTTACTGATAAAAACAACTCGCCATTTTCAATTTCATCTCCATTAGATTTTCTATCTCAACGGGCCATTGACAGACGCATCAATCAAAACATTTCCATTGATCAAAGCGATCTTCCGGTTAATCCACAATACATTTCTGGTGTAGCGGGTACAGGAGCTTTTGTGATGCGTTCGAGTAAATGGTTTAATGCTGCCATCATCGAAACTACAAGCTCAACAGTTCTTACTGCCATCAGTCAACTACCTTATGTGATGAATGTGCAGAATGTTAGCAAACCTAAACCTAACCCCGACCTAACCAACAAATTCGATAACTTAATTAAAGATATAAACCCATCTACAACCGCACAACGAACTTTTGGTACGCAATCGTTGAATTATGGCAATGGTTTTATTCAAGCCAATATGCTTGGACTCGTTTCATTGCACAACCAAGGATTTACAGGTGCAGGCAGATTAATTGCAGTTTTAGATGCAGGATTTTTAGATGTACCATTCATGATTTGTTTTGATAGCATTCGCAATAACAATCAAATTAAATACACTTGGGATTTTGTGGATAACGAATCCGATGTTTACGACGATCACTATCATGGAGCGGCAGTGCTTTCTTGCATGGCATCCAATGTTCCAGACACTTTAGTGGGAACGGCTCCGCAGGCTGATTACATTTTACTGAGAACGGAAGATGCAAATTCGGAATTTCTTATTGAAGAATATAATTGGGCCATCGGTGCCGAATTTGCTGATTCTGCTGGAGCTGATTTAATTAACTCTTCATTGGGTTATACTGAATTCAATGACGCTTCACAAAATCATTTGTATTCGGATATGGATGGAAATACGAATCCTGTAACCATTGCAGCTGATTGGGCTGCAAAAAAAGGAATTCTGGTGGTGAACAGTGCTGGCAATGAAGGCAGCAGCCCTTGGAACTACATTAGCGCTCCTGCTGATGCTGATTCTATACTTGCCATTGGTGCAGTTGACTTCAGTGGCGCCTACGCCTCTTTTAGCGGTAATGGTCCTTCCTTTGATAATCGAGTGAAACCTGATGTAGCTGCCCAAGGGCAAAATACTTGGCTGTATACTCCTTTTAGCAATAATCAAGTAACACAAGGTAACGGAACTTCCTTCTCTGGACCTGTGTTGTGTGGTGCTGCAGCATGCTTATGGCAAGCATGGTCACAAAAATCAAACATGGATATCATTCAAGTAATAAAGCGCAGTGCCAATCAATATTCAAATCCAGATACATTATTGGGATTTGGCATTCCAAATTTATCACTTGCTAATAGTTTGTTAAACTTAGGCGATATTAATATCCCTCAAAATACTATTCTTCATGTATACCCAAATCCAGTTTCCTATGGAGAAACTATACATTTGGTATATTATGCACAGCATAGTCTTTCGGCTACACTTTCTATTTATGATGTTTGTGGGAAGATGGTATTACAACAAGAAATGAATACCATACAAGGGGCTTTAAATAAAATTGATCTACAGGTAAATTTATCGAAAGGTTGCTACTTTATTGAAATTAATGATGGCAAGACAAACACCATCAAAAAACTAATGAACCAATAAATTAAATTGCATGGTCAGTGAAAACAATCCAATTAAGCTGACAATGAAATAAGGAACTAAGGTAGCAGCGCCGCTGTAGTCTTTGGTAATTCTTTGTCCGAAAATAAGCATCAATAAAGTTAATGATGAAAACCAGGCACCCCATTGGGCAATATATGGACCTTTGCTTGTAAGCAAGTGAATCATCCCACCGAAAGAGAGCAATCCACTTATCAATTCTGAAAAAGTAAGCACATAAAATAATAGTCCGACGTATTTATAAAGCGCACTTTTTGTAAACTTTTGTTGAATCCATCCTAGTTCCTTTTTATGATTTACAATTTTATCAATTCCCGATTGAAGGAATACAATGGCAAGGAAGGATGAGCAGAAAAATCCTGCCCAATTAATATCAGTCAAATTCATAACGCTAAATTAGATCGTGTAAATTTATAAAATTCTTGGGAAACTCCTGTTTAAATACAGAAAATCAACAAAACACCAAATCGCCATTGCCTAAATTGTTCATTTGTATTAGTTCTATGCCTAGTTTTTGCACCTGTAAATAATTAAACAAGCCATCGGTTGCTTACCAATATATCTTCAAGACCATTTCCAAAGACAAAGCATTACCACTTAAGTCGAAAATCAATCCAACTCAAGAAATTAAAATAAATAACAAATCGAATTAGATATATTTTGCTAAAAAGTCGATTAATTCGCCTCTTAGCTCATTGATAATCTTTTCAAACATTTCCACTTTTTCTCTCAAATCAGAATGATCGTCCCACTTCAGCTTATCAGCAGCCACGTCATTTTTGTTAAGGTGAGATTCAATCGTATTTTCATACTGTTTGATGGTATGTTTCAAAATATCAGCTTGCTCATTCTGAACGATTAGCTGATTCTGAAAGTGCTCCACCATAGCTTGAACTTCACGATCCGTGTTTTTTCCAGCCACTTCCGACAAACGGTTTTGCATCACCTTCATTTCGTCTTTATAAAATAGCATTTTGTTGATCCACTGTACATGCTCCTCATGCAAATCATAAATAAGTTTCTTTTCCATAATATTTTATTTTAGGTATATCTCGATACAAAACTCTGAAAATTAAGAGATGAAAAAGTTGATGATTATCAAGGAATGCATGATAAACATCATCTCCAAATTGCCATATAAAGTTAATAAAAAAATTTAATATTTTACAATATGAATCTCATTATTTTTTCAATAATCAACAACGTTTGTCTTTTGACTAAATTTGCATCAAATGTCCCTGTCAACACCCTTTATCGCAATTTCAAAAGCAAATCCCGTTTTTGAGACCATCGCCAAAGCCCTCCAATCGAATGGAATTCAGGGTTTTCTCATTGGTGGATTTGTTCGTGACATGCTTTTAAATCGGCCTTGCAAAGACATCGACATCAGTGTTTTGGGAGATGGTATCGTAGCGGCTCAGATTACTGCTAAAGCTTTAGGTATTCCCAATCAAGTAAACGTTTTCAAGACTTTCGGTACGGCTATGATCAAATATCATGAGTACGACATTGAATTTGTGGGTGCACGGAAAGAATCCTATTCGAGCGATTCCCGCAAGCCAAGTGTGAGTAGTGGTTCCTTAGAAGATGATCAGAAAAGAAGGGATTTTACCATCAATGCCTTAGCCATAAGTTTAAACAAAGAAGATTACGGTCATCTCCTTGATCCTTTCAATGGAATTTCAGACTTGGAAGATGGAATATTAAGAACCCCATTAGATCCAGTGGTGACCTATTCAGATGATCCACTAAGGATGCTTCGAGCCATTCGTTTTGCAACTCAACTCAACTTTACAATTGAACAAAGTTCATTGAATGCAATTCGTGAACAAAAGGATCGAATAAAAATTATCAGTGGCGAAAGAGTGATTGACGAACTCAACAAAATTATTTGCACTCCACAGCCATCTAAAGGATTTTTACTTTTGCATAAAACCCAACTTTTACCACTCATCTTCCCACAACTAGCTGCACTCGAAGGGGTGGACACGATGAAAGGACTAAGTCATAAAGACAATTTTTTTCATACCCTTGAAGTATTGGATAATCTCGCGAAACTAACAGATGATTTATGGTTAAGATGGGCAGCCCTGCTACATGACATTGCAAAGCCTGCAACCAAGCGATTCGATCCAGAACACGGCTGGACTTTTCACGGACACGAAGACAAAGGAGCCCGCATGGTGCCCGGAATTTTTCGCCAGTTAAAATTACCCATGAATGAAAAAATGAAATTCGTTCAGAAATTAGTTTTGTTACATTTACGTCCCATCGTCTTAGCAAAAAGCGAGGTAACCGATTCAGCAGTGCGCAGGTTACTTTTTGAAGCAGGTGATGATATTGATGATTTAATGAAATTATGTTATTCCGATGTTACTACAAAAAATGAATTTAAGCAGAAAAAATATCGAAATAATTTTGAGCTGGTCAAACAAAAACTGGTAGAAGTCGATGAAAAAGATAAAGTCAGAAACTGGCAACCTCCCATCACTGGCGAAATGATTATGGAGATATTCCAGCTAAAGCCTGGACGTGAAATAGGAATACTCAAAAACACCATTCGCGAGGCCATTCTTGATGGAATCATTCCAAATGAATACGATGCAGCCTATCAATATCTTTTGGAAAAAGCAAAGGATCTAGGGTTGCAGCCTGTTAACAAAAAATAGAATTACGCAGAAAATAATCCTTGTTAAATAAATTGACGGTTTTATATTTGCATTAATAAGTATAAGCTATGCCTACCGTATACCGATTCCGAGTAACCTTTGAAGATTATGACGAAGTCACTAGAGACATCGAAATCAAAAGCACTCAATTCTTTAGTGATTTACATACTTGCATTCAAACTGCCATCAGCTTTGACAATTTAAAGCCAAGCTCATTTTATATAAGCAACGACAATTGGATCAAAGGACAAGAAATATCGACCATCCTTCGAAAAAATAAAGCAGGTGAAGAATCCATCTTAATGGAAAACGCTCGCCTTTGTGATTTCATCGCTGATCCACATCAAAAAATTTATTACTTGAGTGATCATGATTCCAACTGGACATTCAGGATTGAGTTGATGAAGATTCTCCCTGCAGATGACACCGCAAAAACATATCCTTATTGCTTTAAAAGTACAGGTACTGCACCTCGTCAATACATCATTTCAGTTCCCGTAAAAACAATTACAAACGATGATGGATCTGAAGAAATAATTGAAGAAGATGATATCGATGATGAAATCGAAAAAGAAGATAGCATATTAGGTGAGGTAGAAACGGGAGTTGATATTGAAGAAATAGATGGTATGGGCGAAGAAGGAGAAGAAGATGCGGTAACCGAAGACGAAGAAGATGCTGAAATGAATTTTGATGATGCAGAAGAAGATCAAAAAGAAGATTTTTAATTTAACCATTATAGCAATAAATAAACCATACAGGGGCAGAATTATTTCTGCCCCTGTGTGGTTTATAATTATTCTTAATTTCTTCTTATCTCTTGTAAATTAAAAAAGAAATGAAATCAAAACTCATCGTCATTGGAGGTCCCACCGCCTCGGGCAAATCGGCTTTAGCGATGAATTTTGCGCGTCATTTAGACACAGAAATTATTTCTGCCGACTCCCGCCAATGCTTTAAAGAAATGACCATCGGCACAGCAAAACCATCACAAGAAGATCTGGATGAAATCAAGCATCATTTTGTGAACTCACATTCCATTCATCAGCATTTCAGCGCTGGCATTTTTGCAGATGAAGCGAAGAAAGTATTGGTTGAATTATTTAAAGAAAAAGAATATGTAGTTGTTGTGGGTGGAACTGGACTTTATATTCGAGCATTGACCGATGGCTTAGATGAATTGCCAACAGTTGAAATAAGCACAAGGGAAAAAGTAAAATCCATCTTCCAAGAAAAAGGAATTGAAGCTTTACTCCAAATTATTCGTGAGAAAGATCCTGAATATTTATCGAAAGTCGATCAACAAAATCCATCTCGACTCATGCGTGCTGCTGAAATCATTCTGCAAACCAATGAAAAATATTCTGTTTTACTCGGGAAAGCGAAAGAGAAATTTCCATACCATGTAATAAAATTGGTGATAAATCCTGAGCGCACTGTCCTCTATAAAAACATCGATCAACGAGTAGATCAAATGATGGAGATGGGATTATTAGAAGAGGTGAAATCATTGGTTCCACATAAAGCGCTTACCACTTTGCATACCGTAGGTTACAGCGAATTATTCGACTACCTTGACGGACAAACCACATTAGATTACGCTATCGACAAAATAAAGCAACACAGCCGCAACTATGCAAAGCGACAAATTACTTGGTTTAAAAATCAGGGCGAATTTATTTTTCTTGATCCAGCTGTAGATTCACTTTCACCAACAGAAATCATCCAATCACAAAACCTCTCTAGAAGCTAATATCTATACCACCTTCATTGCAAAATGATGGCTGGTTATATTAAATCCATACATTAAATACATACGATGCGCATCATATCGTTGGGGATTACATCCTGAATCAAGATGCAGTTCATTGCAATGTGCTTCCTTTGCAATAGCCATCACATGATCCAACAATTTTCTTGCATACCCTTTCTTTCTTTCGCCGGGAAGCGTACTCAAATCATCCACATAAATAGATTTTCCCCAATGTAAATGCTCTGCAAATCGGAATCCTAAAGCTGCTTTTACATCATTCCCATCTACTAAATAGATCAAGCGATATCCACGCTGCATCATTCCACCAATAATGGTTTCGATGTTTCCCTCGTTGAGTTGTGGGCGTAAGGCGGACATTACATCGACTACTTTTAGTAATTCATCTTTAGTGTTAATTTCAAATATGTGCATAATTTTGCTATTCGATTAATTAACACTAAATTAAATAATCCTTGGATAAAGGCAAATTATTTTTATATTTGATCTATCATTTCCATCCATTTTAATATAATTTTAAAATATATACCAATGAAAAATCTAGTTTTAGTGATGATGGTTGTTTTGACAACTCTCTCTACATTATCCAAAGCCATTGCCCAAGAAGTTCAACTCAACTGGGAACATATTCTAACGAATGACGAATTATCCTATACTTCGGGAGAGATAAAAATTCTCACCGATGGTGATGTAATTATGGTAGGTACCGTTTATAATTCAGTAGAAGAACAAAGCGACATTTTGTTGATTCGATTAAACGAAAGTGGGGAAGAGGTTTGGTCGCAGATGTTTGGCGGGGTGGAAAATGAAGAAGGACAATCTGTAGTCCCACTCTCTACGGGAGGATTTTTAGTAGGAGGAAGTACGGCCTCTTATGGGAATGGTGGCAACGATATTTTCATACTTCGGGTGGAGGATGATGGTGATTTAATTTGGCAAGAAACCTATGGTACTGCCGCCGATGAAGGCGCTTGTCGTATACGCGAGGTAGCTGATGGTTATATTGCTTCTGGATTTAAAACATCATAAAATGATCCTACCTTGTTACTTGTGAAATTTGA
>JANOAX010000143.1:0-3305 GCA_031411335.1 Bacteroidota bacterium | reverse complement strand
TTTAGTTTCGCTCGGATCACCTACAGGAGTTGAAGTTCCATGCACATTAATATAATCGATATCGGAAGGTTGCATTTCTGCATCTTCCAAAGCATTACGCATTACATTAAAGGCACCAAGTCCTTCGGGATGAGTTGCAGTTAAGTGATACGCATCGGCACTCATGCCTCCACCTGCAACTTCTGCATAAATTTTTGCTCCTCTTTTCAGTGCATGCTCTAGTTCTTCCAAAATCAAACAACCCGAGCCTTCGCCTAAAACAAATCCATCGCGATCTAAATCGAACGGACGAGAGGCAGTTGTTGGATCATCGTTTCTTTGGGAGAGTGCGTGCATAGCACCAAATCCTCCAATACCGGCTTCATTCACTGCAGCTTCACTACCTCCACATAAAATGATATCCGCTTTCCCCAATCGGAGATAAGTGAATGCATCTATGATGGCATTAGTAGAAGAGGCACAAGCTGAAACGGTACAAAAATTCGGTCCACGGTAGCCGTAGCGCATGGAGATATGTCCTGCTGCGATATCGGCAATCATTTTGGGAATGAAGAAAGGGTTGAAGCGAGGGATACCATCGCCTTTGGCGTAGTCCATCACTTCATCTAAAAAAGTTCTTAATCCGCCAATCCCCGAACCCCAGATTACACCTACACGGTCGGGATCGGGTTTATCCGTAAGCAAGTTGGCGTCGTTCACTGCTTCTTCGCAAGCCGCAATGGCAAGCTGGGAGAAACGGTCGAGCTTTCGCGCTTCCTTTCGGTCGAGATAAAGACTGGGATCGAATCCTTTTACTTCACAGGCGAAACGTGTTTTGTACTTAGAAGCATCAAACAGGGTAATAGGACCTGCACCGCTTTTTCCAGCGAGCAATCCTGCCCAATAATCCGCTACGTTATTACCGAGCGGAGTTTGAGCTCCTAATCCTGTTATGACTACGCGTTTAAGTTGCATGCCACTCCTGTTAAAGAAAGAAAGACTTATTTAACGTTAGCTGAGATATAATCTACAGCTTGACCTACCGTAGAAATTTTCTCGGCTTGATCATCAGGAATAGCAATGTTAAATTCCTTCTCAAACTCCATGATCAACTCCACTGTATCCAGTGAGTCGGCACCGAGGTCGTTGGTGAAACTTGATTCGTTAGTGATTTCGCTTTCGTCGACGCCTAATTTGTCAACTATGATGGCTTTTACTCTTGTTGCAATGTCAGACATTGTTCTGTTGAATTGGTTAAGACAGGGGGCAAAAGTAATAAATAATAGAATTGCACCGCCTTAAATATTATAACACTGATTTTCAAACAATAATATTTTTTTGAGTCCAAAAAATTGAATTTTCAGATCAAAAATCCTCTTATTTTTCATTTCCAAAAGCCTATGATGAAGTTTCCGATCGGCTTTAAGGCGAAAAAAGCCGGCAATTACCGGCTCTTTCTATTTATGCTTTCACATGACCCCAGTTTTCACCGCTTTTGATGCGATAAAGCTGCATTTCACTGATTCCGAAATGGGCAGCAATCTGTTTCATGGTTTTAGTTCTTTTCTTGTCATCCATCATCTGTTTGATCTTTTTCACCATCATATCGGTCAGTTTATGGCCTTGTTTACGGTTAACAGATCGATAGGCTAACACGGCAGGACTTTTCTGCTGATGTTTTTCCATCTCATCCTTAGTCACCCACTTTAAATTCTTTGCACGATTGTCCTCTTTATTGAAGTTAAGATGGATTACATATTCATAACGATCACTTCGCTTTGATAAAAAAGCTTCTGCTACTAAACGATGAATGAACAGCGTCATGTTTTTTCCATCAGGCTTCAATTTCAGTGTTGGATAACCACCCATCAACGTTCCTTTTAAGAGGGAACCATCCTGAATACTGGTCGTGTAACTTACGAGTCGACCGTGATCGGAAACAGCATATTCGCAGCGAAAAATGCCCTTATTGAAGCTGATCACTTTCCATTTTTCATTCTTAAGTGGTTTAACCATTTGATAGATTTTGATTAGGACTAAAGTATAAAAATATAGTATAGGCTAGACGTTAGGAGAAATAAATGAAAAGCCTCTTCTTTGGGACATAACACTTTGATATTTAGCTATGTCCAAATAGGCATTGTACCTCTTAAAGAAGTGTTCAACTAACGAACTGGTTGTTCAAAAGCTATAAATAGGCCTATCATAGTCAAGGATTTAGCCTACCCTGAAGTATATATTACTTTATTCAAAGTCTCTAATTTACACTTACTAAAAGGAATGAATTTAATTTAGACAAGGCAACCAATTATTAAGATAATAGTTAAGTTTTTCTTTTTCATTTCATCACCTTACCAGTCACCTGCTCTTTATCGGTTATTAATTGAACAAAATAGATTCCGGATGAAAATGCATTCATGTAAATTTCGCTGGTGTAATAGCCTCCGTGAAAATTATCTATTTTTTTTTCAAACAAGATTCTTCCATTTAAATCTAGTAAACGAATGATACCTGTTTTACCTTTTAGTTGTGATGCATTTACATGAATGAGATTCCATGCATGATTGTACCATGTTTGAAATATAGCTTTGTTTTCGGTTGGTGTATTTTCAATACCCACCGTTAACGTATCACACGGACTACCTGCTACTGCGCCCATATCGTAGTTGGGATTATTAGGTAATCCCCAATAAGTACGTTTGCCTCCAAGGTAAAAACTATATGGTGTAAAATTGCAAGCGGGGAATGCGGAATCCGGCTCGTTGATTACTGACAAATTCATATTATAATTATTATAAACAGAATCAGCATAGGGATAGGCCCAATTATTCATGCTATCTATATAAATACAAGAAAGATAAATTTTATCATCGGGTCCTCTCTTTAAATCACCAGCAGTATTAACTGGAAATGTCGTTGACCAAATAGTATCTCGAGTAAAAGAAGTCGGTAAATTAATTAAATCAAATTGATGAATATAAGAATTTAAAATGTTAGAACTCACATATAAATATCTTCCGCTAGAAGAAAATTCACCCGTAACATACCCAGGCAATGGCGAGCTTGGCCTCATCGTATCAAGTGTAATAGGATTAGAAAGAAGCCCTGTGCAACGGTCATAATCAAATACCTGAATTAACCCACTGTAATTAACATAAGCCAATTTAGTTCCTTGTTTGTTCCAGCGGAATTCAATGAAACCTCCTCCTGTTAGTTCGCCAATGCTTTGTAGCGTATCTAATAAAATTCCTGCGGGAGTAATTAAGTAGGTGTAAAATGGATTTATATTGAACACTCCATTACTAGGTGTTGAGTATATCCACCAA
>JANOAX010000142.1:0-25567 GCA_031411335.1 Bacteroidota bacterium | reverse complement strand
ATTTGGGAGATGAGTGCCGAGATCTGATCAATATTCTTTCCATCGGGAGTAGGCCATGAGCGCCATTGCTTCCCGTAAACCGGACCTAAATTCCCGTTTTCATCTGCCCATTCATCCCATATGGAAACTCCGTTATCTTTTAAATACTTGGTGTTTGTTTCGCCTTTTAAAAACCAGAGCAACTCATGAATAATCGACTTGGTATGAAGCTTTTTAGTGGTGAGCAGCGGAAATCCTTCTTCCAAATTGCATCTTAACTGGTAGCCAAAAACACTGATCGTTCCAGTTCCAGTGCGGTCTTCTTTCTTGACCCCATTTTCTAAAACATGGCGGAGGAGATCATGGTATTGCTTCATATCGATGGAATTTGTACAAATTTAAAAACCTTTGTACTTATTTATAGAGATAACTTTCTAATTTTATAACAATGGGCTATTGGCATCATTTTGGTTTGTTTTTTGGCGCTCATACCTTTAGTTTAGCCAAAATCTTATGAATTACAAACTTCTGTTAACAATGGTCGCACTGGCTATGCTTAGTGCTTGCTCCGATGAAGATACGCCCGATCCAACTATAGACGATCGAGATAAATTTATAGGCAAATGGAGTTGCGCCGAAACTATCGGATCTTCGAGTTCCACTTTCGAAATTAATATTGCTTCTTATGGTGAATCCGATTCACTCCAAATTTCCAATTTTTCGAATTATGGTATTACAGCTGTAGCATTGGGATTAGTTTCCGGAAAAAGTATTGTGATCCCGAATCAGCAAATTGGTGTTACTTTAATTACTGTACAGGGATCGGGATTGTATTTTACGCAAGGTGCCAATGAGAAAATGAATTTGAATTATACTAGCGACGGACAAAGTGCCACTGCAGTTTGCATAAAACAATAATTAATCGAGAAGCTTCGTAATTAATTTTCTTCGTTTACCGAATTTTCGTTAACCACTACCATTTTCACGGAATCAACACTGTGCTTGAAACGTTTTACGATGGTAAATTCATAACCACCAAAAACACGCTTTTCATTCACCGCAGGAATGCGATCATAAATATAATTGAGTAATCCAGAAACAGTTTCGTAGCTAGGACTTTCGGGAAGAGCAATGGGTAATACATCATTCACATCACTCACCGATGCACTAGCATTCACAATAAATTCGGTTTCGCTTTTCTTCTCGACTAGTGGCTTTTCATCATCGTACTCATCCTGAATTTCGCCTACTAATTCTTCGATGATATCTTCCATGGTCACAATTCCAGCAGTACCGCCCGACTCATTCGTTACCACCGCCATTTGGATATGTTGCGTTTGGAATTCTTTCAACAATTCGTTGATGCGTTTATTGTAAGGAACGTAATAGGCAGGACGCAACATTTCATTCACTCCCTTAAAACTTTTTTCGTGGAGCGCTTTGATTAAATCCTTGGAATAAATCAATCCAATAATATTATCAAGCGAATCCTGATACACGGGCATGCGAGAATATCCTTCGTCAATAATTTTCTGTACTACTTCTTCTTTCGTCGATTCTACATCGATGGCTGAAATTTTAGTTCTTGGAATCAAAATTTGTCGAACCACACGATCATCAAACTCAAAAACATTTTGAATCAACTCATGTTCCGATTGCTTAATAGCTCCGCCTTCTTCCGATTCAGTAAGCAACATCCGAATTTCTTCTTCTGTATGTATTTCAGAATGCTCCTTTCCTTTTAATCCTAGAATATTCAATACGCCTCTCGACATTCCATTCAAAGCCCAAATAAAAGGAGAGCAGATGATATAAAATGCACGCAAAGGAAGTGCTATGTACATTGTAAAACTCGCGGGGCTTTTAATGGCCGCCGTCTTCGGAACTTGTTCGCCCAATACAATATGCAAAACGGTAATTAAACCGAATGCAATAACAATGCTTACATGGTGTAGGCTTTCCTCATCGATGTCCACTCCAAAATAGCCCGTGAATCCACGCACCATATTTGCTACTACGGGTTCTCCAATCCAACCTAATGCTAAACTTGCTAAAGTAATTCCAAGCTGGCAGGCGCTGAGGTAGCCATCCATATTATTCAAAATGCCCATCGCCACCTTTGCGACCGAATTCCCTTGGTTGGCTTTAAGTTCAATTTGACTTTGTCGAACTTTCACTATTGCAAACTCAGCAGCGACAAAAAATCCGTTTAAAAGTACAAGTAATGTAGTAATTAATATATCAGCAATCATTCGATGGATTATAGATCCGCAGCAAAGATACGTTTATATTGGAATGGAGACTTTTTAAAAAGTAGAAGTAATTAACAAATAGAGGTTTATACTTAATTTAATAACATTCTAGCGTCGGTCTTATATTAATTTATCATTGTTTTTATGCCTTTGCTCATCACGCTTCGACTTCTTTTCGAGGTTTTTATCGAGTGCAGCCTGTAAATCGACTCCCGTTTGGTTGGCTAGGCAGATGAGCACAAAAAGAACATCGGCCATTTCATTTCCTAAATCGGTGTTTTCTTCACCGGCTTTAAAGCTTTGCTCTCCATATTTGCGAGCCATGATGCGCGCCAATTCTCCCACTTCCTCCGTTAAAAGCGTCATGTTCGTCAACTCATTAAAATAACGAACACCGTGCTCTTTTATCCACTGATCAACTTTTTCTTGGCTTAGGGTTAGGTTCATTTTTTTAAGATGGGTTTTGTGAGATGGACGACTTGATAAACAAAGAAAGATAAATATAATTTTAAGATTGCTTTTTTTAGATGAATATTTTAACCGCGATCTTTACTATCCATAAAAATGGTGACGGGTCCGTCGTTAATTAATTCTACTTGCATGTCAGCTCCAAATTCTCCTGTGGTAATTTTTTTACCAAGTTCTTTTTCTAAGGATGAAATGAACTTTTCGTAAAGCGGAATGGCTTGCTCCGGTCGGGCGGCGTTTATGTAAGATGGGCGATTTCCTTTCTTGGTGTTTGCGTGCAAAGTAAATTGGCTGATGAGTAAAATTTCTCCATCGCGTTCAATAATATTTTTATTCATCACTCCGCTTTCGTCGGGGAAGATGCGCAGCTTCGCAATCTTGGGGCAAAGCCATTCGATGTCTTCTTCGGTATCGGCATGTTCAATTCCCAGTAAAATCAATAATCCTCCTTGGCAGGATCGTTTTTCATTACCGTTGATGAGTACACTCGAGCGAGTGGTGCGTTGGAGGATAATTCTCATTATGTAAAAATAGGTATTTGAGAGCTAGGCATCCTATGAAATATTGATGGGTTACGAATTACGAATCATTACGAATGTACGAATTACGAATACGCGAAAGCGCCAATACCCGAATTTGAAATTAAAGCACTAAGGAAAGAGGATTAATCATAAAAAATCTTAATCATCTTAATAAATCAGTGTTCCATCAATCATAATCGTAACGACTAAATTTTTAGCGAAAAATATCCTCGTTCCTCACCATACTTAAATAATTATAATATCGTTCGGGATTGATTTCGCCTTTTTCTACGGCGAGTTTGATGGCGCATTTTTTTTCGTTTTCGTGGAGGCAATTGTTGAAGTGACATTGATTCATGCGCTCGCGAAATTCAACAAAGTAATGGCTAATTTCGGAAGGTTTGAAATCGATGTTTACGAATTCGCGGATGCCTGGTGTGTCGATTAAATAGGTTTGATTTCCTAATGAATGCATCTCGGCAAAAGTGGTCGTGTGTTTTCCCGTGAGATGTTGCTTTGAGATGATACCAGTTTTGAGTTGTAGTGCAGGCTCTAAAATATTAAGCAAGCTCGATTTTCCAACACCCGAATGTCCGGCGAGCAAATTGACTTTGGATTGAAATGCATTTCGGATGTCTTCCATTCCTTCAGAAGTGACAGTAGAAATTTTTATGCAAGCATAGCCCAAGGGTTCATAAATGCGAATGAACTCATCTTGCACATGGGCTAAATCATCTTTAAATAAATCGCTTTTGTTAAATATTAATCCGGTGGGAATGCGAAACGATTCAGCGGCTGCAATAAAACGATCAATGAATCCGGTGGAGGTTTTGGGTAGAGCAGGAGTGACCATCAGCCACGCCATATCAATATTAGCAGCAATGATATGGGTTTGCTTGCTTAGGTTAACTGACTTGCGGATGATGTAATTTCTACGGTCTTCAATTTCTAGAATGGTGCCTGTACCATCTTCCTGTAACTCAAAATGTACAAAGTCGCCCACCGCAATGGGGTTGGTAGAGCCAATATCGCGAAGGCGTAGTTGTCCTCGGATACGGCAGGAAATGATTTTTCCATGCTCATCTTCAGTCAGAAACCAGCTTCCAGTCGATTTTAATACTCTACCCTTCACGGTGCAAATATATGACAGTAGACGGCAGTACAAACCGATTGATCCATTACCTTTGCGGGCAATGTCAATTCTTGTTAAGTCAATCAGTAAATTATACGGGGAGCAAAAAGCACTCGATGATGTTTCTTTTGAAGTGCATCCCGGACAGGTAGTCGGATTTTTGGGACCTAACGGTGCCGGAAAATCGACCATGATGAAAATTATTTCTTGCTTCCTTCCTCAAACTTCCGGTTCGGTGACCGTGAATGGTTATGATGTGGTCGATCAATCGATGGAAGTGCGTGAGATGGTGGGCTATCTGCCCGAGCATAATCCCCTCTACACGGATATGTACATCAAGGAATTTTTAGAGTTTGTAGGACGAATCCATCTACCCAAAGCAGAAGCCGTAAAACGCACCAAAGAGATGATAGAATTGACGGGACTAGGCGTAGAGCAGCATAAAAAAATTGGCGCGCTTTCCAAGGGATATCGTCAACGAGTGGGACTTGCTCAAGCGATGATCCATAATCCGAGCGTATTGATTTTAGACGAGCCTACCACGGGCCTCGACCCAAATCAGCTGGTAGAGATCCGATCCTTGATTCGTAACATTGGCAAGGAAAAAACCGTAATACTGTCTACGCATATTATGCAAGAGGTTGAAGCCATTTGCGATCGCGTGTTGATTATTAACAAAGGGAAGATAGTAGCTGATGATTCAGCTAACGTTTTACGCCAGCAATCGAAACACGGAAATGTGATTCATGTGGAGTTCGACAAAGAGGCGAATGAAGTACAATTAATGAAGATAAAAGGCGTGTTAAGCGTTCATAAAGAAAAGGATAAGACCTGGAGAATAGAAAGTGAAGGCGATATCGATATTCGTCAGGAGCTCTTTCGTTTTGCTGTTGATCAGAATTTAACGGTGATGGGATTGCAGAAAGAAGAGGGAAATCTAGAGTCGGTTTTCCGTCAATTAACCGTTAATAAATAGTTGTTCAATATCTTTTTTCAATTTCTATCTTTGGGCTTCCAAAAAATACAATAAAACACATAAATAAATAAAGCATGTCGTATCTATTCACCTCAGAATCAGTATCAGAAGGCCATCCAGACAAAGTGGCTGATCAAATTTCAGACGCCCTTATCGATTACTTTTTAGCTTATGATGCTAACTCGAAAGTAGCTTGTGAAACCCTAGTAACCACTGGACAAGTTGTTTTGGCTGGTGAAGTAAAGTCAGAAGCTTATTTAGATGTACAAGAGATCGCACGTGAAGTGATTCGCGAAATTGGTTATACCAAGAGCGAATATATGTTTGAAGCAAATTCTTGTGGAATATTTTCAGCCATTCATGAGCAGTCGGCAGACATCAACCGTGGTGTTGAGCGTCGCAAGCCTGAAGAGCAAGGGGCCGGTGACCAAGGAATGATGTTCGGATATGCTAGTCGTGAGACGGATAATTACATGCCACTTCCTTTGGAATTAGCGCATTTGTTACTTCGTGAATTAGCAGTATTGCGTCGCGAAAACAAAGCGATCAAATACCTTCGTCCAGATGCAAAAAGTCAGGTGACGATTGAGTACAGCGATGATCATACACCAATTCGTATCGATTCAATCGTGATCTCTACACAGCATGATGATTTTGGTGCCGAGAAAAAAATGTTAGCTAAAATTAATGAGGACATTAAAAATATTTTGATTCCTCGTGTAATGAAGAAATTGCCAAAGCGTGTTCAAGGGTTGTTCAATAATAAAATCAACTATCACGTAAATCCAACAGGAAAGTTTGTGATTGGTGGTCCACATGGTGATACGGGTTTAACAGGACGTAAAATCATTGTAGATACTTACGGTGGAAAAGGTGCTCACGGTGGTGGTGCATTCTCAGGAAAAGATCCTTCCAAAGTTGACCGTTCTGCAGCCTATGCAGCGCGTCATATCGCGAAGCATTTAGTGGCAGCTGGAGTTTGTGATGAAGCTTTGGTGCAAGTGGCTTATGCGATTGGTGTTGCGAAGCCAGTAGGATTGTATATAAATACCTATGGTACTGCTAAAGTAGCGATGACGGACGGACAAATTGCTCGTATCATTGAGAAGCTTCCAGCATTTGACATGCGTCCTTACTTCATCGAAAAGCGTTTTGCTTTACGTACTCCTATCTATCGCGAAACTGCCGCTTATGGTCACATGGGTCGTGAGTCGAAAGAAGTAGTGAAAGTGTTTAACAAAGGAAAAAAGAACGAGAAAAAAGTAAAAGTAACTTTGTTCCCATGGGAGAAATTAAATGCTATTGACATCATGAAAAAAGCATTTAATATAAATGGGTCAGTGGTGAAAAGTGTAGCGAAAACTCCTACTAAAATAAAAGCGAAAGCAAAGCCTGCAGCTAATGTGAAGTCTACGCCTAAAGCGGCTAAGCAATTGTCATTGATGGCTTAATTTATAATAATTGAAAAGCCCTGTAGCTGTGTAAACACGCTACAGGGTTTTTTTTGTGATTTATTGTCCCTACTTATTGATTTATGTAGTTTTTAGATGTAAAATCCTCAAAAATTGATGCTATAATGCCCGAACTGTTTTTTATTTTCATCGTACAAAGGAGCATATTTTGTAATCATGAAAAAGAGATTTATTCGTCAAGAGTTACGCACACGAATCACATTTAAAATGGTAGCTACTACCATGGCGATCTTTGCCATTGTAACTTCATTTAGTTGGTTTCTCTACTTACAATTGGGAACCTCAACTAAAGTAAACGGAGCAACAGAAACTGTTCCCGCCGGATCTTTCATCATCAACATGGGAAGTGCATCTCCTTCCATTGGAAGTGGACTCAAGCCTTATGGGATGATTTATGAAATGATAACAGTTTATCAATTACCTGTAAAATGGTGTATCAATACAACCAAAGTAAAAGATGGAACCGATTTTACTTATAATAGTATTAATTACAAGGGAGGATCGTTTGTGATTCCTGGAGATTTGATTGATATCAGTATTCAAACTCGAATTGCGTATTGGTTGACGCAAGGTGTACAGGGCGTGTATACTACTTCGCCTATAGCCGTCCCGGTTAGTTACACAATAAATAGTTTTCCAAGAATTGTGATTGATACATTGAGTGGGAATCAGGCGATCATTATGACTTATTTTGATAATGCTGGAATTCCATCTTCTGCTTACACCACTGGCAGCCCGAATTCAGTTACAAGTTGTCACGATTTGTGGGTGAATCCGC
Source organism: Bacteroidota bacterium (assembly GCA_031411335.1). GTDB lineage: Bacteria > Bacteroidota > Bacteroidia > AKYH767-A > OLB10 > JAJTFW01. Next base: position 17,989 of record JANOAX010000142.1, on the reverse strand, counting down.
ACGGAGATCCTACGTGGGCTACTCACGGAAATCTTTACAATTTCGCACTCAATCAAAAAGGATTTATTTGGTCGCAATGCCATTCTGTATCGATGTTGGAGAGTGTTGTCAACCCATCCAACAGTGCACAGAAAATGAATTTTTTATCGACAAGTGGATTGCAATGTTATGGAAATAGTAAATGTGTTGGTGTTAGCGAAGTGCACGTTAAGCCTCCAGTTTCGCCCTACACACATTTGTTTCCAACGAATCCTGTTATGCAATTTATGGGCAGTATGTCGGGAGCTTGTTTAGGTGGATCTGAACAATGGTATGTTCCCTTATCGACCAGTTCGTGGCGAAGCACAACTACTCGTCTTGTAACTACAAGTACTGGATCAAGTCCCAACGAAGGAGTACTTTTAGTGTATGGTCCTGCCTTTGGAAACGCATCCAACGGTTGGGTTATGTATGAAGGTGGTCATGATTTAAACGCAGCAGGAACGACCACTGAGAAAGTTGCCGCTCAACGCGCATTTTTAAATTTTTGTTTGTTAGCTGGGAAAGAGCGAGCACCCCAAATTAGTAGTTCTTCTATTCAAGGTTCATTTGTTTCTGGAATGACAGGAAATGTTTCTGTCAACATCACAGGAGGAACAGCGCCTTATTCATATTCATGGAGTAGTACTATTCCGGGCACTTTTGGGAGTCCTAGTAGTTCGTCTACCACATTTACACCCACCTTATCAAATTCAAATCAAACGGGAACGATAACCGTTGTGATTACGGATGCATGTAATCGAGTGACCGTCGAAAAGCGATCTATTTACAGCGGTGGAAGTGCGTTACCCGTTACTTTATTATGGACGAAAGCCCTCAAACAAAATAAGAAGGTGGTGGTGTCCTGGGCCACCTCTCATGAAAAGAATAATGATTTCTTTACTGTCTATCGATCCGTGAATGAGGGTGAGTATATGTCGTTGGGAAAAGTGAAAGGTAATGGTAACAGTAACTCCGTTCATGAGTATAATTTTACGGATGGATCTGCTCCGAGTGGTGATTTATTATATCGTTTGTCACAAACCGATTTTGATGGAACCACAAAAATGTTTGACCCCGTTTCCATTCGTAATTCAGTGATGTTAAGTAAACTGAAAGTGTCGCCAAATCCCATCAGAGAAAGTAGTAAGATTACTTTCCAATCGGAAAATGACGGTGCTTCTGTGATTGAAGTTTGGAGTGTATTAGGACAATTAATTGCTAGAAAGAGAATAGAACATCAAAGAGGGGAAAATACCATTCGATTTTCCGAAATAGACCTGAAAAGGAATGGATATTTTGTAGTGCGTGTGGTAGTGGATGATGAGATCATGTTATCGCAACAAATTGTGAAGCAATAATTTTTTCATTATTCAATCGCCCGATTAATAAAATTTAAAAACGGCATCATTGCTTTATAGGATGTAACAATTGATTTTCGCAGTTGTTCGGTGGTAACATCTTTGGTGTTGATGGGACACATCACCGTAAAGCTATTCAGTTTTAAGTATTCTTCAGCAGGGTGACCGGGCTCCAAGCCTTTCGGTAAACGTTTCAATTTATTCTCTTGAGATAAGTCGCCAAACAGTTCTTTAAATTTTTTATGATGGATGATTTTAAAAAATTCTGCGTGATTATATTCAATTTCTTGTCGAATTTTTTTCATGTTTTCGGATTCCGGATTCCATACACCACCTCCAATAAAATTCCCCCATTCACCACCGGGTTCGATGTGAACATAGACACCTGATAAGTTTGATTTTTTACCGCCTTCGTTAATCGAAGCAGAGAAATGTGCTTTATAGGGCAATTTGTTTTTACTGAATCTAACGTCTCTGTATATCCGAAAAATACAATCTTTAGGAAGTAACTTTCCAATGGGTGGATTCACTTTACTTAAATCAGAAATTACTTTAGTAACAAATTCTTCAAAGTCCATTTTCGCCTTTTCAAATTCGGTACGATGCTCTTCAAACCAGGTTCGATCGTTATTGTTTTTGAGGTTTTTAAGGAATTGAAGAGTTGATTTTTGGAGCATAATAAGAATCAGTAATTTATTTGCAAATATAAGTACTTGTTTATTAAATATTTAATAATAAATTAAATTTTTCAAATGATGATTTTCGATTATTTCTTTTTTACATTTGTCCTATCACCACGCGTGGTGGATAGTTCAGCTATTTAAAACAACATAAAATCAACATAAAAAAACTGATCTAATTCTTGCGAATTAAAAAATGAAAATCCCAAAAAAAACGGCAAAGCCTAATGCCGACAAAGCAAAGAAGGCGGTTCCAAGCGGCAAGACGCGTAAGATGGAACCTTTAAAATCAAAAGAACAAAAAAACCAGAAGTTCGATGATTTTGAAGATGAAGATGAAGACAGCGATCAATTGGATCCCGAAATGATCGATGATTTTAAGGGTTTTGATGATGATTTTGATGACGACGACGACGATTTATAGTCGGTCGCCTCTGTACATCGCTCCACCCACATGTTGTTTTATTGAACCTGTAGCACTATCGAAAACATTTACTCTCCCTACGTAATTTAATACTCCAAGGAAAGCGAATACCATCGCTTCCTTAAAATTGACAAGTTCCTTATCGGGTACTTGCAAATTTTTATTGCTAACCTCTTTCATTCTTTCGAGTAAGAATTGATGAAAAGCTCCGCCACCGGTCACTAAGATTTTTCCATTTGAAGGGATAGATAAAAAAGCATTTTTATGTTGATGGGCTATGTGCTCTACAACAGTTCTACTTAAATCTTCTACTTTTCCTTCTTTAAGATGGATGCTAAACTCCTTTTCATACCATTCTCGTCCTAACGATTTTGCTCCTTTCTGCTGATAAAAGGGGAGTGCATTTAATCGATTTAATAATTCAGGAATAACGCTTCCCGATCGAGCCAAAATTCCATCTTTATCAAACGGTTTACCTACTCTTTGAGCAAGTGAATTGAGTGCCATATTCACTGGACAAATATCATAGGCCACTCTTCGCCCATCTTCCGAAACCATTGAAATATTAGCGATGCCTCCCAAGTTTAAGCAAGCAGCATAATCTGAAAATAAGTAGTGATCACCCACTGGAACCAAAGGAGCGCCTTGTCCACCCAATGCCACATCTTTACTCCTAAAATCGCAGATAGTATTGAGTCCAGTTATTGCAGAAATATGAGCGCCAGAACCAATTTGAGTTGTAAAATTCTTTTCAGGCTGATGAAATAAGGTGTGTCCATGAGAAGCAATCAGGTCGGGGTGGAGATTATTTTTTTCAATAAAATTTTTAATAAGTTCTCCATAATAGCGACCAAGAGCAGCATTTACTTCAAAGATTTGTGGAGCAGATTGCAGATGTAAACTTCTTAAAACCTCCAGCCATTCGTCTGTATAAGAGTAGGTTTCAGTAACTTCTGTGGTAAAAGTCCATCTATCCTCAACCAAAGAAAAAGTGCAGAAGGCTAAATCGACACCATCCAAAGAGGTGCCCGACATGAGTCCAACGGCCTTGATTACAGGTGATTTTTCGTTTGTTAACATAATGCAAAGGAAAATATTCTTTTAGACAATGGATATAGACTGTGAAAGGTTTATTTTTGACCTTCAATATTAGACATTATGCTATTTCAATTGAGTGAAGAACATTTAATGATTCAACAAGCTGCACGTGATTTCGCTCAGCAAGAATTATTACCCGGAGTGATAGAACGTGATGAGAACCAGAAGTTCCCAACCGAACAAGTCAAGCGCTTAGGCGAGTTGGGCTTTTTAGGAATGATGGTAGATCCCAAATATGGTGGAGGTGGTTTAGATGCTATTTCGTATGTATTGGCGATGGAAGAAATTTCCAAAATTGATGCTTCCGTGTCGGTGGTGATGTCGGTGAACAATAGTTTAGTTTGTTGGGGCCTCGAGACCTTTGGATCAGAAGCTCAAAAGCAAAAGTATTTAGTGCCATTGGCAAAAGGTGAAATTATTGGTGCATTCTGTTTGAGTGAGCCAGAGGCTGGATCAGATGCAACTTCTCAGCGTACCACTGCCGAAGATAAGGGCGATTATTATTTATTGAATGGAACCAAGAACTGGATTACCAATGGAAGTACTGCTTCTGTTTATTTGGTGATGGCACAAACCGATGTAGCCAAAGGTCACAAAGGAATTAATTGTTTGATTGTAGAAAAAGGAGCGGCTGGATTTACGATTGGACTCAAAGAAAATAAATTAGGAATCCGCGGATCGGATACACATTCTTTGATGTTTCAAGATGTGAAAGTGCCCAAGGAAAATAGAGTTGGGGAAGATGGATTCGGATTTAAGTTCGCCATGAAAACGTTGACTGGTGGTCGAATTGGTATTGCAGCGCAAGCTTTAGGAATTGCAAGTGGCGCCTATGAGTTAGCGTTGAAATATTCAAAAGAAAGAAAAGCATTTGGCAAAGAAATTTGTAATCATCAAGCGATTCAGTTTAAGTTGGCGGATATGGCCACGGAGATTGAAGCCGCTCGATTACTTTGCTTAAAGGCGGCTTGGTTGAAGGATACTGGACAAGATTATAACCAAGCCAGTTCCATGGCTAAATTATTTTCATCCGAAGTCGCGATGAAGACAGCTGTTGAAGCGGTACAGATTCATGGTGGTTATGGATTCGTAAAAGAATTCCATGTAGAACGCTTAATGCGTGATGCAAAAATTACTCAAATTTACGAGGGTACTTCTGAAGTACAGCGAATTGTTATTGCTCGTAGCGTACTCCAATAAATATAAACTATGACCTTTCTGAAAAGATTTCTACTTGGCTTTCTACTTTTAGTACTTGTGCAGGCTTGTACCCCGCAAAGAAAATTAGTTTATATGCAAGGGGATGCTAATATTTGGTCGGACACGACCACTTTTGAAATGTATCTTTTTCCAGGTGATATCTTATCGGTGCAGCTCTTTACCATCAATCAAGAAGCGTTTCCAGGTATTGCGAATTCATCAGTTATAGGAGAAGGAAACGACACCCGCAATGCTTATGAAAAGGGATTTGTTGTCGATCAACGTGGAAACCTAACCTTGCCTTATATTGGAACGATGCATGTAGCAGGATTGTCATTAGATAATGCGCATGATACAATTAATAATCGCTTCAAAAAATTTATTGATGACCCTGTGGTCGTTTTGAAAAAATTAAGCTTCAAAGTTTCTGTGTTGGGTGAGGTGAATAAGCCTGGATTATATTACGTTCCCAATGAGCAATTAACCTTGTTGGAGGCATTAGCAATGGCTAGTGATTTAAATAATTTCGGAGATAGAACCAAATTGAAAATTCTACGTAAAACTTCAAACGGCACTATTGAAATCAACGTGGATTTAACTCAGAAAGAATCGTTCACCGGACAAACAAAGTATATACATCCAGATGATGTAATATATGTCCCACCAACTCGTAAGAAAGCATTTACAGCAGTTTCTCCTGCGGCGGCAATCTTTACATCGTTATTGACTTCTATGGCTTTAATAATTACGGCATATTTCCGATCCCAATGAACCCTCTGAAAAATAATAGTCAACAGGAAGACGAATTTCAAATTCTAAATGTGTTTCGTGATATTTTACGAAAGTGGCATTATTTTTTGATTGCTGGTGTATTATTTACAGGACTCGCTCTGCTTTATATTCGATTTACTTTGCCCGTTTATCAAGCTTCTTCTAGTATTTTAATTGATGATGAAAATTCATCCCCCGCCAATGTTACTGATTTGTTGTCGAGTGATTTGTTTGGTACCAATTTAAATTTACCTACTGAGATTGGCATTCTACGTTCACGCACTGTTCTTCAAGAAACGATAAAACGATTAAACTTAGAGACTCAATACTGGTCTACTACCAATTACCCGTCACAACCTTTGTATCCTAAATCACCTATCAAAGTGGAAGTGGATACTTTTATTCGTGAATATAAAGACTTACCATTTATTGTCACCATACTTGACTCCAACCATTTTAATTTAGAAGTGGATTATGACGGAGATAAACTTCCTGCTTTTTATTTAAATCAAAAGTTTGCTTTTGGTCAAGAAATTAAGACAGATCATTTTAATTTTAAATTGCAAAAAGGAATTTCTCTTCTACCGGCAATCGGTGCGACCTACGAATTTAAAGTTCGCTCGTCGAATAAATTAATTGCAGAGATGCTAGAGAATCTTACCGCTGAACCTCTCGATAAAGAAGCGAATATCGTTCGCCTTACTTATTTGGATGTTATTCCGGTTCGTGCTTTAGACATCTTAAACGAAATTGGAAAAGTGTATATTGATTTAGATATTCAGGATAAGGCCGAAGTGGCTTCTCTTACCTTAAAGTTTGTAGATGAGCAATTGAGTAATACTGGGTCCATGCTAAGTACCAATGAGCAAGAGATGCAGGCTTTTAAAGAGAAGAATAAGACCGTTGATTTAAGTGAAGAGTCGAAAGCAGTATTGCAAAAATTAAATGTCCTTGACCTCGAACGTGTAAAGAATAATATTGAAATTACATCCTTACAAAATCTTTTTAATTACCTTACCACTAACGACGATATTACCAATTTAGCTCCTACGAGTCTTGGAATTCCAGATCCGTTATTGATAGAATTAATTACAAATCTTCAAGCGTTACAAGCAAAAAGAAAGAGTGTTTCTTTTGGTGTAAAGAATGATGCTCCCGCTGTACGAGTATTGGATCAGCAAATTTCTGAAAACCGTTCGGCATTAATTGAGAATGTGAAGTCGATTCAAAAAAGATTGGTTGTAACACGTGATGCTTTAAATATTCAACTTGATAAATACGAAGGAAGCATTAAGCAAGTTCCAGAAATGGAACGTGAGTTGTTAGGTATCAAACGGAATTTTGAAGTCAACCAAAATATTTACACTTATCTTCTTCAAAAGAAAGCGGAGACGAGTATTGCAAAGGCAACTGCTGTATCTGACAATAAAATATTAGATTCATCCGCATTAGCCGATGAGCCTGTAGAACCCAGTAAGAAGATTATTGCAGCGGTGATTTTACTTTTAACATTGATCATTCCGACGACGATTATTACAACAAAAAGCCTACTTCGCAATACGGTTTTAAATCGTGATGATATCGGAGTTTATACAGAAGTTCCTGTCATTGGAGTAGTAGGACATTCGGATGAGAGTTTGAATTTAGTCGTCTCCAATCGACCAAAATCAGCCATCGCAGAAGCATTCAGAACGATACGTACCAATTTGCAATACTATGGCCAAGGCGATGGATGTAAAACGATATTGATTACATCATCGGTTGGTGGAGAAGGAAAATCGTTTATCACGTTGAATTTGGCAGGTATCATTGCCATGCAGCAGCAGAAAGTGGTGGTGCTTGGATTGGATTTGCGAAAGCCAAAACTATTCAACGACTTTGGATGGAAGAATGATATGGGTGCTTCAAACTATTTAGTAGGGGCGCATACGTTAGATCAAGTCATTCGTAAAACAGAAAATCCTTTTTTAGATATTATTATTTCAGGACCAACGCCTCCTAACCCAGCGGAATTACTTTCAAAACCATTGATGGGTGAAATGTTGGCTGAATTAAAAAAACGTTACGATTTCATCGTCATTGATACTCCACCCATCGGCGTAGTTTCTGATGCATTTATTTTATTGAATCAATCGGATGTTAATTTGTATGTGGTTCGACAAGGCTATTCAAGATTAGAATTTTTGAAAACATTGGATGATCTTTATAGAGATGGAAAAATTCCAAATGCCTCCATTGTATTAAACGATTCAGATTTTTCAACGGGTTCCGGCTACGGACATCATTACGGATACCTAGACGGAAATGCTGGTTACTATGACGAAAGAGAAGAAGCCGAGGCTAAGAAGAGAGCGGGGTGGAGGCGATGGATGCCATTTTAATTCAGAATGCAGAATTCAGAATGCAGAATTTTTAATTCATAATTCTAAATTTCTTTAATCTCTCCGTGTGCTCCGTGAAAACCTTTGTGCTCTTTGTGGTAAAGAAAGGCTTCATTAGAAGTAAATATTCGTTGCGACCGCTGCATAAACGTTGCGATCGCTGCGGTTAAATGTCGATGAAATTAAAAAGCTTCTAGTAATTTTTCCATCTGTGATCCTCTCGAACCTTTGATTAAAATACTTCCCGAAGTAGGTTTATTTTCTTTCAACCATTCCATGCATTGCTGTGAGGATTCAAAATGCAAACTCTTGATTTTTTTTGAAGAAGCTTCGAATAATTTCCCTACTAAAAGTAAGGTCGCTTCAGATAGTTCTGCTGCTTCTTCCGCCACTTTTAAATGTTCATCAGCTGATTCATTTCCTAACTCCAACATTTCTCCTAAAGCTACAATCTTACTTCCGCTAAAATGTTTTTTAAAATTATCCAAAGCAGCTTTCATGCTACTTGGATTCGCATTGTATGCATCTTGTACAATAGTCAGTTGATCTTTCTTGATAATTTGTGATCGTTGATTATCGGGAATATAATTTTCAATGGCTTCTTTAATGTCGAACGGATCCACACCAAAATGGGCACCGATAGCAACGGCACACATGATGTTTTGAAAATTGTAATCGCCTGTGAATTTTGTTTTGATATTTAATTCAAAAGGATGCGTTATTTCCACTTCCAAATTCGTAGTCAGACTCGGTACAATTCCACCTCTGTACTGCGCTTGCGTGCTTTCACCATAGGTAACGATGCTATCATAGCCGCGAAGTTGTTCACGCAGTATGGTATTGTCGAGATGAACAAAGATGAGTCCACCAGCACTTCGTAAATAATCATACATCTCACCTTTCCCTTTCTTCACACCTTCTATACCTCCAAATCCTTCGAGGTGTGCCTTTCCAATGTTGGTGATCAATCCATAATCAGGTTGAGCTATTTGACAGAGTTCAGCAATTTCTTTTTGATGATTAGCGCCCATCTCCACAATTGCAAAATCGTGTTCATCGCTCAAACGCAACAACGTTAAGGGAACACCAATATGATTATTCAAATTTCCGATCGTAGCAATCGCTTCAAAATCTTTTTTCAAAACGGCGTGACATAATTCCTTCGTCGTAGTTTTTCCATTGCTGCCGGTTATGGCGAGTACGTGAATATCGAGCACTTGTCGGTGATACGTTGCTAAATCTTGTAAGCTCTTCAACACATTTTCTACACGAAGGAGTCGAGGATCATCACCTACGTTCTCGTCCACAACAGCATAAGATGCGCCATTCTCCAAGGCCTGCATAGCAAACAAATTCCCATTGTAACTAGGACCTTTCAACGCAAAGAAAATACATTCCAAAGGAAGGTTGCGTGTATCAGTTGATACCAATTGACTCTCTAGAAAATATTTATAAAGTTGCTCCGTGTTCACCATCCCACGAAAGTAAGGAAAAGGAATAAAATGACGCTTCGGATGGAAAATGTTTTAATAATAATGTTTACAGCTCCGGAAAATTGCAAATTGGTGGATTGGTGGATTGGCGGATTGGTGAATGGTTGGATGGTTGGTTCCGATAGCTATCGGGAGTCGATTGAGCAAATTGGCAAATCTTCTAGTTTCGCCCTTAGGCAAGCTCAGGGCAAGCATTTCGCCCTTCGGCAAGCTCAGGGCAAGCCTCGCGACGCAATTTTCGCATTTCGATATCATTCGCATTTCGCATCTTTCGCGTATTCATAGATCAGCGAATTCGTAATTCGTATTTTCGTATCGATTCGTAATTCGTATCCATAAAAAAAGAGCCACCCCTTCCGGAGCAGCTCTCTATTCAATCTTTGAAATTTAATTTTAGTACATCCCGTCCATTCCACCACCTGGCATTTGTGGCATTGAAGGTTTGTCTTCTTTAATGTCGCTTAATACACACTCTGTAGTTAACAACATCGCAGCGATAGAAGCAGCGTTCTCTAAAGCAACACGTGTTACTTTAGTAGGATCAATAACTCCAGCTTTCAACATGTTTTCGTACACATCAGTACGAGCATTGTAACCGAAGTCATCTTTTCCTTCGCGTACTTTTTGTACCACGATAGATCCTTCCATTCCTGCATTCGAAACAATTTGACGAAGCGGCTCTTCTAAAGCACGCTTCACGATGCTGATCCCTGTAGTCTCATCATCATTCGTTCCTTTCATTTTCTCCAATGCTGCAATAGCACGGATGTAAGCAACTCCACCTCCTGGTACAATTCCTTCTTCAACCGCAGCACGCGTAGCATGTAATGCATCGTCAACACGATCTTTCTTCTCTTTCATCTCCACTTCAGTAGCAGCACCTACATAAAGAACAGCAACACCACCTGCTAATTTAGCTAAGCGCTCTTGTAATTTTTCTTTATCGTAATCGCTAGTCGTCGTTTCAATTTGTGCTTTGATTTGATTCACACGTGCAGTGATATCTTTCTTTTCACCAGCACCATTAACAATAGTAGTATTGTCTTTGTCGATGCTAATTTTTTCAGCAGAACCTAACATCGTTAAGTCAGCAGCGTCTAATTTGAATCCACGCTCTTCACTGATAACAGTACCACCAGTAAGAATGGCGATATCTTCCATCATCGCTTTACGACGATCACCAAATCCTGGAGCTTTCACTGCAGCAATTTTTAATGATCCACGTAATTTATTTACAACTAAAGTTGCTAACGCTTCTCCGTCTACATCTTCAGCGATGATCAACATTGGACGACCTGATTGAACTACTTTCTCCAACACCGGTAACAATTCTTTCATGTTACTGATTTTTTTGTCGTAAAGTAAAATGTATGGGCTTTCTAAAACAGATTCCATTTTATCAGCGTTCGTCACGAAGTACGGACTGATGTATCCACGATCGAATTGCATTCCTTCTACTACAGTCACTGTAGTTTCAGTTCCTTTTGCTTCTTCAACAGTGATTACTCCTTCTTTCTTCACTTTCTCCATCGCTTGTGCAATCAACTTTCCAATTTCGCTATCGTTGTTAGCAGAAATGGTGGCTACTTGCTCAATTTTCTGAATGTCGTCACCAACACTCTTGCTCATTTTTTTCAAGCTATCTACAACTGCTAAAACCGCTTTGTCGATACCACGTTTTAAATCCATTGGATTTGCACCTGCAGCAACGTTTTTCAATCCAGCAGTAACAATAGCTTGTGCTAATACTGTTGCAGTAGTCGTTCCATCACCAGCAACATCGGCTGTTTTTGATGCAACTTCTTTCAACATTTGAGCGCCCATGTTTTCTACTGGATGCTTTAATTCAATTTCTTTCGCAACCGTAACACCATCTTTAGTGATACTTGGAGCACCGTATTTTTTATCGATAATTACATTACGTCCTTTTGGACCTAATGTCACCTTCACTGCATTCGCTAATGCGTCAACACCACGCTTCAAAGCATCACGTGCTTCTAGGTTAAAAGAGATTTCTTTTGCCATAATTATTTTAGTTTTTTTTGATTTTAAAGGTTGAGTGATTCAATTAAATGATTGCGAAAATGTCGGATTCGCGCATGATTAAAAATTCCTTTCCGTCTACGCTAATTTCTGTTCCTGCATACTTTCCGTATAAAACGGTGTCACCTACTTTAACTGTTATAGGCTCGTCTTTTTTACCTTCTCCTACAGCAACTACAGTTCCTTTTTGAGGCTTTTCTTTTGCTGTGTCAGGGATAATAAGTCCGCTAGCGGTCTTCTCTTCAGCTGGTGATACTTCAACGATCACGCGGTCTGCTAATGGTTTGATGCTTACTTTGCTCATTTTTCTTGAGTTTATTTAAGGATTTGTTAAATGAATTATTGAAGGGATTTTCTCCCTGTAAAAGAACTAACAGCAATTGTGCCACGAGGCTATAAACCAAAAATGCTGTCAATTCTTCCTAGGATAGGTCAATTGACAGCATTTCTCTGACAAATTGTTGGACAACCTGTCAGTGGAATATTTTATTGAGCTGGAGCAGCACTAGGCTGTCCTCCTGCAGGTGCAGGTTGTGCAGCGGGTTGAGCCGGTTGAGCTGCAGGTTGTGCAGCTGGAGCTTGCGCCGCAGGAACATTTTGAATCTGATCTTCAATGATCGATGCATTGTTCGTAGCTGTATTTCTTGGAATTACGAAATTACCAACGATGGCTAATACCAACATCGTGATAGCAAATCCCCAAGTTAATTTTTCAAGGAAATCGGTGGTTTTGCGCACACCCATAATTTGGTTAGAGGCAGCAAAGCCAGAAGATAAACCTCCGCCTTTAGAGTTTTGTACTAAAATAACGATTCCTAGTAGGAAGCTAACAATAATAACGAGGACAAGTACGAGTGTGAACATGGTTTAAGCTCAAGTATTTAATTTATTCTCTAATTCTTTAATGAGGGCTGCAAAGTAACGGCTTTTTTCGGGGAATCTCAAGCTTAATTTCGTATAGAATGAAATTGCTTTTTGAAAATTTCCTTGTTGCGCGTAAATATTTGCTAATGTTTCACTTACGATATCGTCCGATTCAATAATACTTCGCTTAGCCATGTTTATCGGACTATAAAAAGCGCTTTTGGATGGGGTAATCCTCGGTTCTTGCTTAATGAATTTATCGATTAGCTGGTCGGCAGGCACTTTACTTTTAGGCGGATCGGTGTCTACTAAGGATGGGTCCGGGATGGGTTTTTTAGGCGGAATTAAATTCGGATCTGTATCTAAAGGTGTGTTGGAAATAGTACTAAATGGAATTTTTTCAGCCGGAAGAGATGGACTCGAATGGGGAGCACTTGTTTCCTTTTGATGCGAAGCAGGAGTAATAGATGGCTGAGGAGAGGTTGATTTTACATACAACATTTTCGGAGTACTTACTGCTGGATCAGTAATTGTCTTTTCTGCGGGTACTTCGATTTGTATTTCTTCTCTCGTATTTTTTACTTCCGCTGTTGAAATAGGAGTTGTTTCTTTTTCAGAAACGATCGTTCTTGGTTCAAACGTTTTTGGAGATGGTTGTGCAACAGGTAAGGGAGTTTCAGCTTGAACGATTACTTCTTTCTTCTCTACTTTCTCTTCTTTTATCGAATCCGATTTTTGATTCAGATGTAACCATTCTGCAAAAGAATGTACTTCTCCCGGTTGATGGGGGATAGGATCAGTTGGGGCTGGTGTAATTTTTAGAGTGGCAACTGGAATGTCATCTAAATTTCTTTCTGATAAATGCTCATCCTCCGCAATTTCAGTTGAAACAATTTCAACCTGTTTCTCCTCTGAAAAATAATCAGTACTATTTACCTGCGAAGTAACAATGTTTTCTAAAATTAGTTCTTCAATCGGATCTAATTCTTTTTCTTTCGTTGTAGCCGGTTTTGTTTCGACTTTTATTTCTTCTTCTCGCTTTGCCGATAAATATTCTAACTCTTCAATTTCCGCTTCTGAATCAGGACTATCATTTTCATCAATCATCCCATGCGGAACTAAAATTGTTTCTACTTCCTCTTCTTTTTCTTCCTCTATTTCTTCCTCTTCCTCTTCCTCTATTTCTTTCTCTTTTTCAAATTCTATTTCATTCAATCCTTCGGTTTCCACTTCTTCGACATCTTGAAAATGCACTTCTACTTTTGGTGAAATCGTTTCAGGTTCGGTCCAAATATTTAATTCTTTCAAACGCTGAATAACAATTTCCTCTGCTGACAAAGCATCTTCATCGCTTAATTCATCCTCTATATCTTTTTCAATTTCTTTTGCAGATGGAATTGCAGGAGAATAGAAAGGTGCCTCTTCACTGATTTCAGCTGGATGATTTTGATGGGTGCCGATGGTTTCATCGGTTGGAACTTCAACAATATCAATGGAAGAAACTTCTGTCTTTTCGCTGGAAGTATCAATCATCCCTTCATTTTCCAAGGCAATGTTTTCATTCCAAGCCACCGAATCGTGCATCATTAATTCAGGATGAATCAACTGGTGCAAACGTTTTCTATCGGGAGCATACGCCGAACTTAATTTCAATTGCTGTGCGTAGGAAATATGATTTTGTCCGTGTAACTGCATTAAATAGAAGTAACGCAAAGCCTGACAATAAGGAAATTCCTTGACCAACGAGGAAATAGCCTCAGGTCGCTGATGAATGACCTCATCAGGTGTACGGATCAGTGATAAAAATTCTTCTTTTGTCATTACCAGTTGCTCACGGATTTATTAAATACATCGTCTACTAATTGCTTATTCACTTCATCAATCAAAGTTAACTCTACTTCGGCTAAACTTTTCTGACTGTCATAGTCGGCATAGCGTGTAAAAGTACTTTCAAAACTTTGTGTAGCATCTTTTGTATTGGTAAATTTTACCAGTACACTAATACTTAGGCGGTTTAATGCAGCCGTCTCTGTGCCTTGGATCGCAACAGGCTGTGCACGGTAGTCGCTAATGTACCCTTCAAATTGAATATCTCCATCGCGATCTACTTGCCGCAAGGAGGTTTGGGAGATGAAACGATCTTTAATTCTTTCGGTAAAAGCCTGACTTAAGGTAGGCTGTACTAACGGTGCACGGTTCGCAAAATATTGCACCGAAAATGTTTTTACTTCTGGGGAGATGGATGCACCGGAAAAGGAATACATCCCACAACCCGACCAAATAGCGAGCATGACAACGATAGAAATTAGAATTAGTTTTTTCATCCGTTGATATCGTATTCTTTTATTTTGCGATACAAAGTGCGTTCAGAAATGCCCAATTCTTTGGCGGCATCTTTTCGTTTTCCTTTGTATTTGTCGAGCGCTTTAGTAATCATTTCTTTTTCTTTATCAGAAAGCGACAAGGTTTCATCCGCAAACGATTCGTGCGCATCAATCTTAATGGCTTTCGTTGAAAGCGTAACGCCAGGTTCAGTATGTATTAAATCATGATCATTCTCGGTGTACGACTCATGTTCAAAATTTAGTTGATCTTTCAACGTATTGTTATTTCCCGACATGATTCCCGAAACTACTTTTTTCAAGTCGGTCAAATCTTTTTTCATTTCGAAAAGTACTTTATAAAGTAATTCTCGCTCGGTAAATTCACCATTGGTGTTGGTCACATCTTTCAATACCATCGCCATGGAATTATTCTCATTCCCTGGCAAATATTTCAACAAAATTTCGGGCGTAATTTCTTTTTCTTTTTCTAAGATGGAAAGTTGCTCCGTCACATTTTTTAATTGTCGCACATTACCGGGCCAGCGATAATTAATCAACAATTGCTGTGCTTCCGGTAAAAGATGAATCACAGGCATTTTATATTTATCGGCGAAGTCGGCAGCAAATTTTCTAAACAGTAAAAAGATATCTCCCTTTCGATCACGCAATGGCGGAACATGAATGGGAACTGTATTTAGTCGATAGTATAAATCTTCTCTAAATTTTCCTCTTTCGATGGCTTCGGTTAATAACACATTGGATGCTGCTACTACACGCACATCGGTCTTTTGCATTTTACTAGAACCAACACGAATAAATTCACCCGTTTCTAATACGCGCAATAAACGCACTTGAGTCATGAGTGGCAACTCGGCTACTTCATCTAAAAAAATAGTTCCGCCATTTACTACTTCAAAATATCCTTTGCGTGCTTCGTGTGCACCCGTGAAAGAACCTTTTTCATGACCAAATAATTCGGAGTCGATGGTTCCTTCTGGAATAGCACCGCAGTTCACTGAAATATTGGGTCCGTGTTTTCGGCTACTCAAGAAGTGAATGATCTGATGAAAAATTTCTTTTCCAGTTCCGCTTTCTCCAGAAATTAAAACCGAAAGATCGGTAGGTGCTACTTGTCGTGCAATATCGATGGCATGATCTAACAGCGGTGAGTTACCGATAATTCCAAATCTATTTTTTAGCTCTTGTAATTTCATACCGTAAATTGAAAATCAGTTTTTGGATATTTTTTCACTACTTCTCCAATCAGTGTGGCTACCGTTACTCGGGTGATGAGCACATCGGCACAATCGCCGGGCTTTAAATCGCCGCATGGAAATACAACTACCGTTCCTTGAGAATTTCTTCCAGAATACATTTCCTTCGACTTCTTTGAAAATCCTTCGATCAGTACTTTGTATGTTTTTCCCATGGCTTCCGCTGAGCGGTTTGCAGATAACACTTGTTGTAAATCGACAATCTCCTGCAATCTTCTTCCTTTTACTTCTTCGGGAATATCGTCATCATATTTTTTTGCAGCGGCTGTTCCCGGACGCTCAGAGTACTTGAACATATAGGAGAAGTGATAACCGGCCCATTTCATTAAGCTGATGGTTTCTTGATGTTCTTCTTCCGTCTCTCCACAAAATCCACTAATGATATCCGTACTGATACCACAGTTAGGAATAATGCGACGTATCGCTTCAATGCGATCAATATATTGTTCGCGTGAATAACCGCGATTCATTCTTTCCAACATGCTACTACTTCCGGCTTGAACAGGAAGATGCACATATTTGCAAATATTTTCGTGTTTAGCAATGGAATGCAAAACGGCATCCGTCATGTCACGCGGATTACTGGTTGAAAAACGAACGAGTAAATCAGGATGAACGCCGGCAACTAACTCTAATAGATCGGCGAAAGTGGTAAAACGTTTTTGTTCTTCTTCGGGTAGCTGATGATTCAGTGCTGCATGCACTAACGCTTCCTCCAAATCTTTCTTTTGTCCGCCGCCCCAATAGAGGTAAGAATCTACATTTTGTCCGAGTAAAGTTACTTCGCGATACCCATCTTCAAAAAGCTTTTTACATTCCGCTATTATACTTTCTGGATCACGTGAACGCTCTCGTCCACGGGTAAAAGGCACCACACAAAACGAGCACATGTTGTCGCAACCACGCATGATGGAGACATAGGCGATAATTCCATTTGTTCCTAAACGTACAGGGCTAATATCTGCATACGTTTCTTCTCGTGAAAGCAACACGTTTACTGCTTTTTGTCCGCCTTCCACTTGCTCAATTAAATTCGGTAAATCGCGATAAGCGTCTGGACCTGCAACAATATCTACCAACAACTCTTCCTCTAAAAACTTCGATTTTAATCGCTCTGCCATGCAGCCGAGGACACCCACTATCAACGAAGGATTTTGTTTCTTTAATTTTTTAAAATCTTGTAATCGAGTACGCACACGCGTTTCTGCTTGATCACGAATAGCGCATGTATTTATAAAAATCACATCCGCTAGTTTATAATCCTTTGTCGTTTCAAATCCGTTGCCAGTTAAGATCGACGCTACAATTTCGCTATCCGAAAAATTCATGGCACAGCCATAACTTTCCAAAAACAGTTTCTTGCCGTTTGATGGTGCAGCCACCTCCAGCATGAGTGCTTCACCCTGACGCTTTTCATCGATCACATTATTTCCTTCGTGCAACATCTTCAAATTATGGACTGCAAAGATACATAAAATAGCACTCTACTGACAAGATGTCAGACTAAAAATTAAAGAAAAATCATGAAAAGTTAAAGGAAAAAAGGCCTTTTTTAATATAAATAAGCTCTTTTGCCACAGAAATAATTAAATCTTCAACATTTACCTGGAAATCTAATGCGCTAAAACGTATTAAAACTTCACCACCTTTCCCGAAATATTATCTCTTTCGGTAATTAAATTCACCAAATAAATTCCAGCATTCATTCCTTTTGCGGGGATTTCTATGTCGAGATTTCCTGCAGCAATATTTTCAATTTGTTTTTGGAAAATGATTCTACCGCTTATGTCTATCAATCGCAACACGCCTTTGTTGCCTTGCAACTTTTCAGTATGGAGTTGAATATGATCTGAATTAGCATTGTAACGAGTATGGAAAATTACATCCCCAGCAATGGAAGAAGGAAGTCCAACCATGGAGAATGAGAAACAAGACGAAGTGTCGATGCAAGTACCATAGGTGACCACAACAGCGTAGTCGCCGGAAAAGGGAGGTTGGTAGGAGGAATTTATTGCACCTACTATGGCAACGTTTGCAGTACAATGAATCCATTGATAC
>JANOAX010000141.1:0-28231 GCA_031411335.1 Bacteroidota bacterium | reverse complement strand
GCATCATTAGCATCTACGAGCACTTCAATACAAGTATTATGTTTTGGAGACAGCACCGCAAGCATTGACTTAACTGCAACTGGAGGAACTGCACCTTATACTTATACTTGGAATAACGGTAGCAACAATGAAGACCTAACTGGAATTCAAGCTGGAACTTATACTGCATTAATTACTGACTCCAACAACTGCACTTATTCTGAAACAGTAATTATTTCGGAACCTCAAGCTGCTTTAAATGCATCTGAATTAATTACTAATGTACTTTGTACTGGAGATAGTACTGGAGCCATTAACTTAAACGTAAATGGAGGTACCGCGCCTTACAATTTCTTGTGGAATACAGGTGGAACAGGACAAAGTCCATCAGGAATAGCAACAGGAAGTTATTCAGTGACTATTACTGATATGAATGGATGTGTTGCCAATCGCACCATGCAAGTTGCAGAACCTAATTCAGCATTACAACTCGGACTTTCTATTGGACATTTATCATGTCATGGTCAACCTACAGGATGGGTTGATTTAAATGTGCTAGGTGGTACTGGAACTTATTCATACTTATGGAACACGGGAGGAACTACAGAAGATCCTTCACAACTAACAGCGGGAACATATACCGTTACAGTTACGGATCAAAACGGATGTAACTCGGTGATCACAGCAACCATTACGCAACCAGCAGCATTCCCGTCTGTGAGTGGAACCACTACACCAGTAAGTTGCACTGGGCTACAGAATGGAGCTATACAATCGGCAGTAAATGGCGGAACTATGCCATATTCCTACTTATGGAATACTGGTTCTACACAATCTAATATTACATCACTGGGAGCTGGAGTTTATACAGTAACAGTAACAGATGCTAATGGATGTTCCAATCAATACACTACACAAATTGTACAACCTACCAATTCACTAGCAATTACAGCCACCACATCGGATGCAAATTGTATCACAGGTCAATTGGGAAGTATAAATGCCACACCAAGCGGCGGTACTGTCCCTTACTCTATTCTATGGAGCAACGGTGCAAACACAAATTCTATATCCAATCAAATTCCAGGAACCTACACAGCAACAGCAACAGATGCTAACGGTTGCGAGACTACGCAAAACTTTGTTATCAACGATATTTCCGATTTGGAATTAACATCAACAGGAGATCCTCAAATATGTATGGGCGATATGGCTCATCTTACCACTGACTCGGTACCGAATGGAACGCTACAATGGTATTATAATGGAGTTGCACTTCAAGGCGCCACTTCCCATGCATTCTCTACACCAGTGGCCGGTATCTATACGGTAATGGCAACTACACCTTGTGGAGTTTACACTTCGAATCCAATCGAAATAACAACTCGTGTCTTGAGCAATGTAAGTATAACGAATAGTGTCATCATTTGCACTGGAGAAACGACTCCATTAAATGCAGGTGGTGGAATAGAATATACTTGGTCGCCAACGGTTGGGTTAAGTGATCCTTCCATTCCAAATCCAATCGCATCACCAACTGTTACTACTGAATATATAGTAACTGTGAAAGATCAATATGGTTGTACTGCTACTGCTTCGGTTACCGTTTCTGTCATCTGTGACACCCTCGACATTCCTAACGGATATTCGCCCAATGAAGATGGAACGAATGACAACTTTGTAATTGATGGAATTGATGGATACCCAGGAAACATTCTCTACATCTATAATCGTTGGGGAAATCTTGTCTACAAAAAGAAAGATTATGCAAATGATTGGAATGGAAGATCGAATGTTAGTGGTGTAATGTTTGGGGAAGAATTGCCCAACGGAACCTACTTCTATATACTAGATTTAAATATTGACGAAAAACCGCTTAACAGCTACGTTGTTATACGACGCTAGACTTTAAAGGAACATAATATATAAAAAATTACCAGTTTAATAATAGCCAACTATCATGAAGATGTTGAATAAGAATGTAAGAAAAAATCTCTTTTTGCTTGGATTAGTGTCCTTGCTCAGTTTCCAGGCGCAAGCCCAGTTTGAGCCACAGTTCACTCAATACATGTTTAACGAGATGTTCATTAACCCAGCATATGCTGGATCACGTGGACACATGTCGATGACCGGCGTTTACCGCAACCAATGGGTTGGAATTGAAGGTGCGCCAAAAACTCAAACCTTCAGCGGACACACTCCGCTTAGAAATGAGAAAATTGGTATTGGCCTTTCCATTCTTCACGAAGAGATTGGAGTCACACAAGATTTCTCAGCCTTCGCTTCCTATGCCTATCGCATTCCCACGCAAACGGGAGCGTTTTCGATGGCTGTATCTGGAGGGGTGATTCATCATCAAGAACAATTGCTGGAAGTAAAAATTCAAGACCAAGGTGATAACTCATTTATGGGAACACCGAAACTAACAGTTCCGAATATGGGTTTTGGTACTTACTACAACACCAGAAAATTCTATGTTGGATTATCGATTCCTCGTATGTTACATAATTCGGTAGATGCGGTAACCACGAAAGCAACTAATAAAGTACAATTCGAATATTGGCATTACTATTTGATGGGCGGCTATGTTATTGACTTAGATGAGTCATTTAAACTAAAACCTACTGCCATGGTAAAAGCAGTGAGTGGAGCACCTGTAGTCGCTGATTTAGGATTGCACATATTGATGAATGAAGTTTTATGGTTAGGTGCTTCTTACCGTACCTCTGATTCGTGGTCGGCTATAATGGCGATCCAAATGAACAAACAAATGCGAATCGGTTACTCTTACGATTATACATTAACAGATCTTAATCAATTTAATTCTGGAACCCATGAAATCACACTTGGCTATGACTTCTCCTTCGATAAAAAGAAGGTAGTTACTCCACGTTATTTCTAAACCCAACATTATCCAACCAACAACATGAAAAAATATATTCTTTTATTCTTTCTACTCATTGGAGTACTCCCGTCTCACGCGCAAAAATCGCAGACGAGAAAAGGCGACTTTCATTTCAAAGCAATGGCATATCCAAAAGCGATTCCTTTTTATTTGAAAGCGGTAAAAAAAGATAGCACCTACCAAGAAGCTGTTTTCAAATTAGCCGATTGCTATCGTTTAACTAACAATCGCGCCAAGGCGGAAGAATGGTATGCGAAGGCTGTAAAAATGCCTGCTGTTTTACCTATCCAAAAGTTTTACTATGGTCAAGCCTTAATGAACAACGGCAAATTTGCACAAGCTAAAAAATGGATGACCGATTTTGTTATCGATAACACTGCAGATGGAAGAGGTCAAGCCTTTATTAAAGCGATTGACACCTATCAAAATTTCTTTATCGACTCATCAAACTATGCGATTACAAAATTAGATATCAATACAAGTAATGCTGATTTCGGTGCTGCTTTGTATCAAGAAGGGATTGTATTTGCTTCATCACGTCCGAAAACAGAAATGATCGAGCGTAAACATGCGTGGACGAATCAACCTTTCTTAGACTTATACTATAGTCGAGGACAAGAAAACAAATTTCGCGCACCAGAAATGTTTGCAGCAGAGATTCAAACCAAATTAAATGATGGTCCTGTTGCCTTCAATAAAAAAGGCGATGAACTTTGGGTAACAAGAAATAATATAGTTGGAACTAAAGTTCATAAGAGCTCAGATAAAATCGTTAAACTAAAATTATTCAAGTCTAACAGCAACGGCGGAAGTGAATGGGGAAAGTTAGAATCATTTGAATACAATAGCGACAACTACAGTTGTGCACATGCGGCTTTAAGTCCAGATGGACAACGTCTGTACTTTTCATCTGACATGCCCGGCAGCAAAGGTGGAATGGATATTTTCATGTGTTCAAAACAAGGAAATGGATGGAGTCGACCTGTTAATTTAGGTGACACCGTAAACACTCGTGGCAATGAATTATTCCCTGCCGTGATGGATGATGGAACACTTTACTATTCATCAGATGGATTACCTGGATTAGGAGGATTAGATATTTTCTTTACTCGCGATTTAGGAAATCGATTTACTGTTCCGGTGAATGTGGGGTATCCCATCAACACGTATGATGATGATTTCAACATGGTGTATGACTTAAAAAACAAAATTGGATACTTGAGTTCGAATCGTGCGAACAAAGGATTTGATGATGATTTATATACTTTCAAAAAGAAAAGTCTGCGCATAAAAGGTATTGTAGTTCGCAAAGAAGATGGTACACCCATCAATCAAGCGCGAGTAGAATTAAAAACAGGTGACAAAGCACAAGCGTTCACTACTATGGAGAATGGTCGATTCGATTTTCCTGCTGACTTTGATTTAGAGTATGTGTTAAAAGGAAGCGCTACAGACTTAGGTGATTCGACGGTGTACTTACAAACATCAGGAACTTATCCTGGAGATCCATTTGTAAGAATAGAACTCGGAAAAAAATCAGCTGAATTTGCACTTTCCATTCTTGTCATTGATGCTGAAACAAAACAACCACTACCTGGTTCAATGATCAGAGATGACGAAGCACAAAAAGACATTGGCTCTACAGATTTAGCAGGGCGCTATACACAACCGATCGTGCCTCAAAAAGATGAGCAATTGCTTATTTCGATGGCTGGATATCGTCCAAAGGTGCTTATGCTACAAGGGCAAAACGGTGAAGCTCCGAAGAATCATGAATACGTAGTTGAATTAACCAAAGCAAGCGACCTTACTCCTTTCGAAAACTGGTTTAAAATTATTTATTACGATTTAGATAAATATAGTGTTCGTGAAGATGCCATCAAAATACTAGATGATGTAGCGGCCTTCTTAATTGAAAACAGAAACGTTAAAATTTCACTTTCTTCGAGTACAGATAGTCGTGCTACAGCGGAGTACAATGAAAAACTCTCACACAACCGTTCTAAATCTGCTCGTCAGTACCTTATTGACAAAGGTGTCAACTCAAAACAATTAGCTAAAGTATCATGGTCAGGAGAATCTGTTTTGGTGAATGACTGTGGTGATGGCGCACCTTGTTCTGAAGAATTGCATCAATTAAACCGTCGTACTGAAATGATGGTCGTTGAAGTAAAAAAATAACAAATTCAAATACTAAAAAGAAAAGGGCGAAGTAATTTACATCGCCCTTTTCTCTTTTTAATCATTCACTTAATGTATCTCCAGTGGAAGTTACCACCACTGTATCTAATTCCACGCCAGTATAATTCGGATTTTTTATTAGATTCATTCCGCATACGCTACAATGTCCTTTTTTTGCTTCATTGATCATGGTATCCATTGGACAGAAGTAAGCGACTTCTGGATCAGCTGAACTTCGCACACTGACATGTTTACTTCCACATGCATGAATACTTAGTGCGATAACAAGCGCTACGAAAATTTTTACAACTGATTTCTCTTTCATTTCCATTTACTTTTTAATAATATAACCATGAGAATAATGATTTCCATTTAATGTGATTACTTTTTCCGCTTTGTCGTTGAAAAATTGATCGCATGCCGCTTTCACACCAATATTAATAGGTTGTCCTCTTAACGTTTTTTCAGGATCATGATAATCCATAAATAACACGATTGCGCCTTTAGACAAACGAGGATAAATGTTGTTCAATAAATGAATGATTATCTTTTGATGTAATCCTGCATCACCACCAACACCACAGTCGATATGGACTAAAG
Organism: Bacteroidota bacterium; assembly: GCA_031411335.1. Lineage (GTDB taxonomy): Bacteria > Bacteroidota > Bacteroidia > AKYH767-A > OLB10 > JAJTFW01. The sequence continues at coordinate 22,566 of JANOAX010000141.1, read as the reverse complement.
AATATTGATCTACCAATTGATTCGGCACCGTGTCAAAAAAATTTCCTTCGATAAGATCTGGTGTTCCCAATCCATTCTGTTTGAAATTCTGAAGCAAACTTTCTTTTATATCTTGTTGTAATTCATACTTGGCAGTGAAACTATCATACAATTTCATTTTTTTTCCTGGCCGAAACTCATCCAACAATTTTTGAAACACCATAGCAGATTGCCCATTATAACATCCGAATTCTGCCCATTCTCCGGGCACATCATAAGCCAAATTACACGAAGCTAGCGTTGCGAAATTCATTCGCTGTTCAACCGTATGCATATGTAATTTACCATCGGGAATTTTGGTAAGTTCATAATTAAACCCCATCCGCCGGGAAACTAGATTTATTAATTTGACCAACCCTTTAGGTCGCCCGGCCATACCGGGTAAATTATATAATTCAATAAAGTCCATTAAATTAAAATTGAAGATTAGTAATTCTCAAAAAGGAAGAAATGGCAATTTCACGTTTAAAAAAACGTGAAATAAAATCAAACTCTTAAAATGTTCAATTCTTCAAGATCAGGTGGTCGCCTGTCTTTTTTGTACTTTGACTTTAAATAAAAATCTTTATTCCAATTGGAATCCCAAAAAGAAATGATTGGAATAGTATTGATAAAACTCTGCTCAAATGATTTGACAAATTGCTTTAAGCTAAAAACATCAGTTGAAGTATGTTGTTGTGAAAGCTTATAATACACATAATCATCCTTACAGCAATCTGATTTTGCATTTTCTCCGGCTTCTTTAAACTGTGCACATAAACAATCTTGATGCGCATCAGAATCCATAGAAACTGCAAATAAAATATGACCACACCAATGCAAATTAACTCCTACTCCAACGGCCGGAACCAAATAGGAGACTAAGAGAATGATGCAGCAAAACTTTTTCACGGTTTTTAAATTCTATACAAATTTAACCTTAAAAAATTAGCATACAAACTAATTTTTGATTTAAAGGCGGTAATTCCCCCTTTATTAAAATCCATTAAAAATAGCTACGGTAGATCGATGCTTCTTTTTACACTTCTTTTCAAATACAAAAGCACTTAGTTTGGCAGAGATAATGCCAATCCCAGCCCCAGCAATGACATCTGGAACCCAATGACGGTTATTCATTACTCGCAGAACACCGACGCTCGTAGCTGTTAAATAGGCAGCAGCTTTGAGCCAAGGATTGTCTCCAGCAAAATAGTCGGCAAACAAGGTAGCGGAAGCAAATGCTTGGGCGGTATGTCCGCTGGGAAATGAATTTTTGGATCCACCATCTGGTCTCAGCACTTTGGTCCAGGTTTTAATACCCGTGACGCTGACTCCCAAAATAAACTCTGTCAAAATAATTTGACGTGTATAATGCCACGCATTGCCTTTTCCATTCAAGGCTATCATCCCATATCCAGCAGTTAATGGTGCGAACTGAAGATAGTCATCTACTTTGGTATGAAAACCTCCTAATCGCTCATTCCGCTCTTCTCTGACCTCATATTTATCCAATAGGTCATTATCACTGCTAAAGGCAAAACCAGTCCCAAACATCGCAAGTGGTAGAATAAATTGCCCAATCAGAGGCTTATGAAGTGTACTCTTAATCGAGCAAATGGAATCATCACTTAATGATGGACTTGAAGCTTGAAATGGAGATTGTGTCTGAAATGGCGTTTGCGCCTGAGTAGAAAGAAATGAGAAAGCAAACAGGATGTAAAAAAATAAATTTCTTTTCATGCGTGTATACATCTGATCCATCAACTATGAACGAATTTTTTGGATGTTGATTGTATGATTGACTAGAATCATTTACAATATACAAATACAGCCTAGGGTTTAAACGATAGAGCCTAGGGTTTAAACGATACAGCCTAGGGTTTAAACGATACAGCCTAGGGTTTAAACGATACAGCCTAGGGTTTAAACGATACAGCCTAGGGTTTAAACCCTAGGCTGTATCAAATAATTTATTTGAAGATTAATATTCCCACAAATCAATTTCGAAGTTGATCATTTCTTGTTTGATACGCTCCGACTCCAATAAGGCGTCTAATGGATTTACTCTGTAATCATCTACACGACGGTTGTATACGTTATCTTCTTTAATGATGTAGCTATTGAACATACGCTTTTGGAAGATGTCTTCAAAGCTCATACGTTGCGCTGTATTGAAACGATTTCCTACTTCGGTATTGGCTAAAATTCTTCTTGCTTCTTGATAGTACACCCAGAATAGAAGTTTCTTTTGTCCACCTTCAATTAAGTTTCCTTCTTGATCACGTGCTAATATCATTGGACAAATTCCAATAATTCTACACTTCAATTCCGAACGTTGCTTATCAAAGAACCACTCTTCCTTCATACGATATTGAATCACGTCATCCGGATTGAATGCACGATATACCGTTGAGTCATACTCATCGTAAGGAGGTTCAGCACTAGTAACACGGATTTGAAGAGAATCAGCTCCACCTACCTTACCAAACTCATCCATGGTCATGGGAAGTGTGAATTCATCATCCTGCGGATCGAAAGCTGTCAAACTACCTTCCTTCACAGCATCCATAAAAACATTGATCAGGTTCTTGCGATCCTTGGTTTCATTTGTTTTTGGATAACGTAAAGGAGCATTGATCTTTTCATTCAGATCAATATGGCGCCAGATGCGTTTCGCCCACATCACATCCGCCTCACGTAGGTAAGTATAAGGAATTACGCGGCGAGCCGGGTTATTTTCCTTTACATACACCCCGTCAAGGACGTTTTGTGCTTTTACTGATGATCCAGCTATCGCCAAAATCATGAGTACCAGGAGCAGTTTTTTCATAGGTTTATAACGTAATCTGTTAATTTAAACGTCAGGAATGCGTTGTAGTTGCAAATAATCTCAATTCCTTACTGAACCGTTAGGGGAATAGAGTTTACTGTTCTTGTGGTTCCGTCAGGCATACTCACTTTGATGTATTCAAAGAGAATTTTATCACCTGGTCTGCTTTGATCGATGATGGATTTCATATCACCTGATAATGATCCGCCACCATCTTGACTCTTTTCAATCGGGTCACGACCTTTACCATAACGACTCATCTTGAAACTTATTACACGAGGGTATAAGTCGAAGTCAAATCCTTCCATGGTAGGGATAATACCTTGTTGAGCCGCTAGTGCACTTTTTGGAATATTACCATCTTTCTTACCACCAATTTTAGCTACTGGATCAGGAATACGCTTTAAACGGAAGGCAAATTCTCCCATTTGCATAGGCTTACCATTGAATTCAGCGGAAACCACCACTTTACCAGGACCAGGTTGACCTTTAGCTTCTGCTATAAAGTGCCCTTTTCCTAATTTAGGATCTGGACTCAATGTAAATCCAGAAGGAGTAGCTCTTACTTTTTCATCAGGAACACCAGGTACTGAAACAGTAATTGGATTTGGAACTCCAATATAAATTACGTTCATCTTATCAGCCGCTACCGAAGCACTTGGCTTCGCAACGATATAAGAACTTTCAAATGGATGTTCTTCAAAAGTATTATCTGGTTTTTTCACTCGGATCACACCAGCATACTTCTTCTCACCAACACCTGAACCACGCACCTTATAAGTACCCACTCCACCTTCTACCGTTAAAGCACTACCGCCTACTGTAATTTCTGGATCTGATGTCGAACTCATCGCTGCTAAGAAAATCTCAGCAGAATATTCTTGACCTTCGATCACATAACTAGTAGGAGCAATTACTTTAGGAGCTAGTTTATCAAATTTAAAGTCAGATGCGTTGATCGACGATAATAAGTGACCAACGATTTCTGATTCTGCATTTTTCACATCGGATTGCACTTTAGAAAGTAACGCTACCGTTGCTACAACAGGGTTATGATAGAAATTCGCCATTTCCCAGGTCTTCTTTCCATCTTCTAACGTTCCTGGTTTTGGATCATTGGTATTAAACAATTCATCCAAACGCTTGGTAAATTGTGCACGATCCTTTTGATCTAATGATGCAATTACGTTCTTCTTAAATGCAATAATTTTGTTCTTTAATTCTGTTGCTTTATGTCCGCGACCATCTTGCTTATCACCACACATAATACGTGTAGGATTATCATAATCATCCTTCGCTTTCATTTCATTCAACGGAATCATTTTATCCGCAGGTTCCATCTTGTCCGTAACACGAATCAACTCTACTTTCAGAGCAGATACGTATTTGTCAAGATCTTCACACTGCTTTTTTACAACTTGAGCCTTGTTAAAATAAGGTTCAGTTTTCGTTCTATCGTTACGCATTTGCTCATCAAATGCTGAGTATGCCTGTGCATTTTTGCCTGTAAGGTTCTTTACAGTAACCTCCAAGCTATCATTGATCGTTACGAATGCATTGATGATTTCTTTGGAGACGTTCAGGGCTAACAGAGCTGTTAACACCAGATACATCATCCCGATCATTTTCTGCCTCGGTGATAATTTATTTCCTGCCATTTCTTTTCCTTTTGGTTTTTGGTTTGATTAATAAGAATTCAAAAAAAGGAAAGAATTATTTATTGGCTCCTGGATTCATGGCTGATAACATATTGCCATAAATCGTATTTAATGAATTAAGGTTCTTAGCTAATTTACCAACCTCATCTTTGTAGCGCTTCGTATCTTCTACAGTGTTGTTAAGGTTAGAAAGAAGATCCTGAATTCCATCATAGAACTTCTTAGTGTCTTTCATACGAGTACTCGCTTCTTGCAACTGAAGTTCATAAACAGCATTCAATGCCGCCATGTTTTTTCCAGCCGACTTCATCTGCTCTGTATATCCTTTTACATCATCATGAGCAGCACTCATGCTATTCATAGCAGTGGCAGCCTTCTCATAAGATGCAGTTAACGTAGTTACTTGCTTAGAAGCAGCCGTTACATTTTTGGAATACTCTTCAGTCGCTACGGCAGCATTAGACATAGTAGCCATCTTTGCTGTGTTTTCACCTAAAGATTTTAATCCAGTACCAAGACTGTTGATTAACTCTGGACCAATTTTAGCGTCAGCCATAAGCTTATCTAAATACTGAGCTACTGGATCACCAGGTTTCGCTGCTTTCTTACGGTCAGTACCTGGCTCATGCATTCCTGCTAGCTCTGGGTATACTAATGACCAATCTACTTCTTCGTGTGGTGGTTCAAATGCTGAGAAAAAGAAGATAACTGCTTCGGTCAAGAGACCGATAGTAAGCATGATACCCGCACCTTCCCAGTGTTGAATTTTAAAGAGTGCACCTACGATTACAATTGCCGCACCGAAACCGTAAAGTTTCGACATGAGCTGTTTGAACCCTTTCCCTTGGGTCAATTGAGCTAATCCCATGATTTTCTAGTGTTTTTAATGGTTTTGGTTAGAATGATTGTGTGTTTTGTTGAATATTTTTTTCTAGACGGATGGGGTTGAATCATCCGGCTCGATGTACAAATCTAATTAAAAATCGACTTTATCTCTTCCTAAGAAGTCCATCACACAACGGAAGCCAATGTATGCTTTCGCTGTATCTTGATACTCATAGGTACGTGTTCCTGTTTGCATGTAGTAGGCTACATCTTTCCAAGATCCACCACGAATTACTTTTCTCTTTAATGCTGGAGGATCGGTATCCTTTGCATCATAAGTATAGTCGGGATTTAAGTCATGAATGAAGCTATACGCCGACTCATCATAAGCGTTGGTTGTCCACTCAGCAACATTACCTGCCATACAATACAACCCATAATCGTTTGGCCAGTATGCGGTCGCTTTAACTGTGTAGAATCCACCATCGTCGATATAATTACCACGTAAAGGTTTAAAGTTTGCTAAGAAGCAACCTCTGCTATTACGCGTATAAGGACCTCCCCAAGGATAAGGGTTATTTGCTAATCCACCACGGGATGCATACTCCCACTCACTCTCTGTTGGTAATCTAAAATCTTGAACGTATGTTTCTTCGTTCGACTCTAAATAACTATTCAATAACTGAGTTCTCCATACGCAGAATCCTTTTGACTGAAGCCAGTTGACACCCACAACAGGATAATCATCATAGGCTGGATGCCAGAAATAAGCTTTCGTAATGGGATCGTTAAAGGAATAAGTATAATCATGAATCCAGCTTAACGTGTCTGGATACACATTGATAATTTCTTTTTTAATATAAACCGAACGATCGGTTCGACCCTGCGGACGATTTGCCAAACTTCCGGATGCTGGATCACGGTCGCGGCTATAATCTTTTTGGGCTGCAGCCATAAGATCGATCCAGTAGTACTCAAAGTTGAGTTTTCTAGAATCTATTTCCTTACGACGGTAATAGCGCTCACTTTCTGGAAGATAAAGTTCGCTTAGGGTTTCGACATTCTCTTCGTCATCCCATTTAATTCGCTCACTCCATTCGATACGTTCACCGTATTCGCCTTCTTCAATTAAGTGGTCGCCGCCAAGGAGTCTGTGTGCCATGGAATCTCGCACCCAGTACACGAATTGACGGTACTCATTGTTAGTGATTTCCGTGTTGTCCATGTAGAAGGCATGCATCGAAACTGTTTTCGATACTGCATTCTGCGCGTAGGGTACATCTTGGTCGCTAGGACCCATGTTAAAAGAGCCTTGAGGAATGAACACCATGCCATAAGGATCGGCTTGGTACCATTTTTCGCGCCCTTGAACTCCTACTAGTTGACCACGGTTACCGCCTCCACAGCTACTAAGTAGTAGCAGCATGCTTAAGGCAATCATCAGGTTTTTCATACTTTGTTCGCTTTTGGGTTTCGGAAATGTTTTTGACGTTATCATCGAACGTACAATACTTGTGAATATTATACGAAACATTTCCAATACGATGATACGTTTCTTTTCAAAGATAGTTTCTTCTGGGAAGTTAAATTCCTATTTATTATAGGAACCTTACATTTCGGATAGAAACCGGGATTTTCTTCTTTACGTTGAAGCAATACCCCAACATTACTTCATGAGAACCATCGCTGTAATTCTTCAATTCTGAAGTGGTGAAGTCATACGCATATCCAAGGCGGAGATTTTCGATTAGGGTTAAACCAATCATTCCCACAAAGGCATCTTCATTTCTCCAGGAGATCCCTGCCCAGAAACGATTATTGAAATGCGCATTTAAGTTAACATCAATAGTAGTATTATCCGTTACGTTTTTAACGAAGATCATTGGCTTCAAAGAAACGCTAGGCGTTAGTTCAATAGTATATCCAATCATTCCGTAATAGTGACGCTTGTATTCTTTTGAGAACTTATCTAAGTCCACTGAACTTTCCATCAAATGTGTTGAAGAAACTCCAACGTATAGCTTTTCTGAATTGAAATAGAGACCTCCACCTAAGTCGAAAGCTGTTCCGCTTACCGAACTTTGTGGAATCGCTGGGTCATTTGCCGTTCCATCAGGAGCCGTAAACTTTCCATCAATTGTATTTTGAACTAATGATCCATCAACACCAATCGCTAATTTCCCGCTACCTAAATCAAAACGATAAGCTGCAGCTAATTTAGCGGTTAATCCCTTTTCAAATCCGATTTCATCTGTATTAATGCTTAAACCAACACCCATCTTATTATTGAAAAGTGGGGCATCAATTCCTAAAACTCCCGTCTTAGGAGCTCCTTCAAAACTTACCCATTGAGCACGATAAAGCAAACTCGCACAAATAGCATCGCTACTTCCTGCAGAGGCTGGATTTACCCATAATCTGTTAAACATGTTTTGGCTGAATTGTGGATCTTGTTGAGCCAGGGCTATCGTGGATAGAGTGCTTGCTAATACTACAGCTAAAAGTTTCTTCATACAGATGATATAGGTTTCGAGTTGGTTTGGGGGGATAAAGTAAATAAATATTCTCAACATACCCAAAAAGCACAAGGAAGCTTGCTTTTTTTTAACGCTTCCTTCGGGCTCTTTGAGATGGGACTAAAATAGCGATTTGATGATAACTGTGAATAATTTAAAATTATTAAAATATATTGATTATTAGTACTTTAAGTACCATAGCCTACCTAATTCTTGCCATTTACGTGTGAAAACATCAAATATATTGAAGGATCCAGTGATTCAAAAGCAAGATTTCCTTGAATAAAATTGTGAATATTTAAAAAATAAAAAGGCCTTCTAGGAGAAAATAAATAATTTTTTAAACCATTTTATGCACCGCATTCCACCAACGTTCCGGAACTTCGTTGTTGCAAGCCTGCTGATAATCTTTGTAGGAGCATGGTAATAAATGCTGACTCACATATCGATTTTTGGAATTGTCGGTGGGCAACTTAATCCACCATCGCTCGGTCTTCATGCTTTTGATGAAGGTAATCTCCTGCTCAATTTCTTCCATCGTCACCCGGTAAGTAGTGTAGTTATTGGGATTGGCTAAGGGTAAATCCATCTTCCGCATTCCAATTCCCTCGAGGAAATACCAAATGCCTTGTGCATATAAATCGGCCGACTGACCATTGCGGTCGAACTCGGGATTGTATTCGTACAACCCTAAACCGCTTAGTTTATCACTGAGTCCGGCATACATCAAAATCTGACAAAACTCTTCCCCATATAATCCATTGGGAGTAGCATTGGCATTGCCCGGTGCATCACTTTGTCGAACTACAGATAAATCTACCGAAAGTAAATCCGCATTTCTAACCACAGGCTCCGTCTCTTGAATATCGGTTCGAACCTGACCTAAACGGTAGGTTTCAAAATGTAGCTTTTTCATAAGGGCTACGTTTTCGATTCCCGTAAAATAACTCTGATACCCGAGATTACTGAAATTAAAAAGGTAATTGGGTTGCTCTAAAATTATTTTTCCTAAATAGGTATCACTGTTGACAGCGTCCTCTGGTATCCCTAAATCAAATTTCGAATCTAAAGCAACAATATTGATAATTTGCTCTGCTAATTTGTACCCCGAATAATGCCCATACGTTAAATCCTGACTCCCTCCTAAAATGATGGGAATGATGCGCGCACCCAGCAATTCACAAACTACCGTTGCAATGGCTGCATATGTATCGTTGATGGAATGACCTACTCGTAAATTTCCAAGGTCGATGATGGGTAAGGGGTATTGGTGTCGCTTAAGACGATAAAATTTTTCACGAATGCGATCGGGCCCAGTTGAACAGCCTTTGTTCACTAAACTTCCTCTCGACTCCCCTACTCCAATCAGTGCAATTTTAGCTCCCTCAAACGAAGGAAACGAACGCTCATCGGTGAAGGCGGTAACAAAATTCCCAAGGCAATCGGACGAGGTGGCCAATTGCTGACCTAATAATAATTCTGGACGTATTGGTTCAAAATACCCTTCTATCATCTACTCGCTATTATCGATTTATCGCTTTTTCTTTATGGTCTTTTTCGCAGCCACTTTCTTTGCAGGAGCTTTCTTCACTGGCGCTTTCTTTGCTGGAGCTTTCACGGCTTTTTTAGCCACTACTTTCTTTGCTGGACTTTTTTTCGCGGCTACTTTTTTTGCAGGTGCTTTACTCACTGTTGCTTTTTTCGCAGGAGATTTTTTCGCTGGAGATTTTCTCGCTGGTGATTTCTTTACAGGAGCTTTCGCAACCACAACTTCTTTAGGCGCTACTTTTTTTTTGGCTGCTTTCTTGGCAGCTGGTTTAGCGGCGGCGGCTTGTTTCAATGGAGCTTGTTTTGCTGATGTTTTTTTTGCTGATGTTTTTTTCGCTGCCGTTTTTGCTGCAGCCCCTTTCTTAGCAAATTTTTTCTTGCCCGGACTCGGTTTTGTATTCGCTGCAATGTCTAAACATTCTTCTAATGTTAGTTTTTCTGCAACTGCTTCTTTCGGTAAACGGTAATTGTTTCCGTCAACCACCAAATAAGGTCCCCATCTTCCTTTCAACACTTGCACATCTTCACGCTCCTTGAAAATTTTGATGACACGTTCACGTTCAATTTTTCTTTTGAGTTCGATGAGTTCAATAGCACGATTTAAATCGATGGTGTACGGATCATCTTCTTTTCCGAGTGATGCAAACAATCCATCCATCTTCGCATACGGACCAAAACGTCCGATGCCAATGGTGATATCAATATTTTCATATTGCCCCAAGTTACGAGGCATCTTAAACAAATCTAAAGCTTCTTCAATGGTGATGGTCTCCAAACGCTGACCGGTACGCAATCGTGCATACTGTGGTTTGTCCTCTTCCGTTTCTGCGTTAATCTGCACCAACGGACCAAATCTTCCAATACGCGCAATCACTTTTCTACCCGTCTTAGGATCGGTTCCTAATTCACGTTCGCCGGTAGCGCGCTCACTATTTTGCTCTGTATCTTCTACTGATTTATGGAAAGGACCATAAAACTTCTTGATCATTTTTGTCCACACCAAATTTCCATCTGAAATTTCGTCGAAGTCTTTTTCTACAGTAGCCGTGAAGTTATAATCCATGATTACTGGAAAATGCTGACTTAAGAAATCGGTAACTACAGTACCAATATCCGAAGGAAACATTTTGGATTTTTCATTGCCATACGTTTCCGTTTTCAATTCGCCCGAAACTTTTCCATTCTTCAAAGTATATACTTCAAACTTTCGCTCCTTACCCATGCGATCTTCTTTAATCACATAGCCACGTTTTTGAATGGTGGAGATGGTCGGTGCGTAAGTAGAAGGTCGGCCGATGCCTAATTCTTCCAACTTCTTCACCAAACTCGCTTCCGTATAACGGGCAGGGGGTAACGAAAACTTTTCGGTAGCGGTCATCACATCCAAGTCGAGCTCTTGACCCACTTTTAATGGAGGCAGCAGACCCGTTTCTACTTTTTCGGTCTCGTCATTCTCATCATCCGTTCCTTCCATGTATACACGTAAAAATCCGTCGAAACGAACTACTTCACCGGTGGCATTAAAAATATCTTTCGATTTATTATTTCCAATACTTACTACTGTCTTTTCCAAAACGGCTTCACTCATCTGACTCGAAATAGAACGCTTCCAAATCAAATCATACAAACGCTTTTCCGAATTTTCTCCGTCGATGGACGTATTGTGAAAATCGGTAGGACGAATGGCTTCATGGGCCTCTTGAGCACTTGCATTCTTATTCTTATACTGACGCGGATTCGAATATTCCTTTCCGTACATCTTAAGTACGGCTTCCTTCGCTCCATCAATGGCAGTTTGAGAAAGATTCACCGAATCCGTTCTCATATACGTAATCTTTCCACTCTCATAAAGCTTCTGTGCTACCACCATGGTTTGCGATACACTAAATCCTAATTTACGAGAAGCTTCCTGTTGTAAGGTAGATGTGGTAAAGGGGGCTGATGGACTTTTCTTTCCAGGTTTTACCTCTAGGTTATCAATTTTATGAGTGGCGTTACTAAGCTTTTTAAGAAAATCTTCTGCATCGCCTTTCTTCGCAAAACGCTGTGGCAATTCTGCTTTTAAGGTAGATGAATTTCCGTTTTTGTCTTTTACATTAAACAAAGCGATGACACGGAAGGCCGATTTACTATCGAAAGCTTCTACTTCACGTTCACGCTCTACAATCAGTTTCACCGAAACCGATTGCACACGTCCAGCTGATAAACTTGGTTTTACTTTTTTCCATAAGATGGGCGACAATTCAAAACCCACTAAGCGGTCGAGGATACGACGTGCTTGTTGAGCATCCACCATATGCATATCTATAAAGCGCGGATTTGCTACGGCATCCAAAATTGCCTTCTTCGTAATCTCATGAAAAACGATTCGCTTTGTATTACTCTTTTTCAATTCGAGAGCTTCGTACAGATGCCAAGAGATGGCTTCTCCCTCGCGGTCCTCATCCGTTGCTAGCCAAACCATTTTGGCTTTCTTAGCAAGTCGGCGGAGTTCATCAACTACTTTCGATTTATCCTCACTCACTTCATATAAAGGAGTGAAATTATTATTTACATCAATCGCTTTATCGTTCTTCACCAGGTCGCGTACGTGACCAAAACTTGACTTCACAATAAAGTCCTTTCCAAGAAAACCTTCTATCGTTTTCGCTTTCGCGGGGGACTCCACAATCACTAAATTATCTGCCATTCGGGTAATATTATTGTTAAGGGGATTTGTATATCGAGGCGCAAATTAAGAGAAATTAAATGATGATTCACCCAAGCCCTTACCCTACTATCAAGATAACTATATTGATATTCAGTGAATTAATTATATTTAGGGTTAATAAAATCAGAGCAAAGTTTGGGCAATTCCTTCCCATTTTCAAAAAAGGAAGCTTCCCAAAATGGGAAAATGGCAATATTATGCTTTGAACTTTTTGAAAAAACTTAATGGATTAACTTAAATTTTAATTCGCAGTTCTATACCGACGCGAACTTGCCTGCAGCAAGCAGGAATGCGAAAAGCACGAAAATGCGAAAGGGCGAAAATGCTAGCCTTAAGCGGAGTCGAAAACTTTTATAATTTTAGAACCTATCATGGAAGAGAAAAACATCATCATTTATAACACGCATGATGGGAAGGCATCAGTATCACTTTTTGCGAAAGATGGGTCTGTTTGGATGAATCAAAGTCAGTTGGCTGAACTTTTTGACACCTCGATCCCCAACTTCAGTATGCACATATCTAACATCTTGAAAGAAAATGAATTGGAGTCAAATTCAGTTATTAAGGATTACTTAACAACTGCTGCAGATGACAAGCAATACTATTTACATTTACTCATCTGCCATGATTTTCGCAATTAGTCTTGGAAAGCCAATCGAACCGAAATGCAAATAGGCGACCTATCAAAAGCACATAATTAACCGCTAATAAATTCCATTCACCAAAATAAGTTGAAATCATCAAAAACAAAACGAACAAAGCAATGCACATTTAATTACCTTTGAAAAACAAACCCTAATATTTTTACTCCTCATTTGCTCTTTATGAATAAAATTTTATTGAAACTCATTTGTGTTTTCACACTGGCATTAGGCATTAACACAACAACAAAAGCTCAACTCGTTTATATTCCTGATTCCGCTTTTAGAGTGTATTTAAATCAAAACTTTGGGGCTTGCATGGTAGGGGATTCTATTGATTCTTCTTGTCCAGCAGTTTTAGCTGCTAAAAATATAGATGTTAGTAATAGAGGGATTTCCGATTTGAGTGGAATTGAAGTTTTTGTAAATGATACTTTGTTAAATTGCATTTGGAACCAACTCACTTACTTGCCAAATTTGCCAACGTCGTTAACTTTTCTTTCTTGCAGCAATAACCAACTAACTGCCTTGCCAAATTTACCACTATCGTTAACTTATATTGATTGCGCCCGGAACCAACTTACCTCCTTACCCAATTTACCTGCGTCGTTAATTGAACTGCTTTGCAACCAAAACCAAATTAATTCCTTACCAGTTTTGCCTACTTCGTTAATTGAACTATTTTGCTATAATAATCAACTCACTTCATTGCCTGCATTACCATTAGGTCTAGTGGAACTGTGGTGTACCAATAACCAACTCACTTTTTTGCCCGCATTACCGACGTCGTTAACTTATTTATATTGCGACGGGAACCAACTAACTTCTTTGCCCACATTGCCTGCTTCGCTATTTTTTCTGAATTGCGACGGGAACCAACTCGCTTCCTTGCCAACTTTGCCGGCATCGTTATATTATCTTCATTGCAATTTCAACCAACTCACTTCCTTGCCCGCATTGCCAGCGGTTCTATTTAGACTTACGTGCTACAATAACCAACTAACTTCCTTACCAGCATTGCCAATGCTTCTACGTTATCTTAGGTGCTATAATAACCAACTATCTTCCTTACCAGCACTGCCAACAGGTTTAGTTGAAATGTTATGTGGCTACAACCAACTCACTTCCTTGCCAAGCTTGCCAGCGTCGCTCGAAGTTCTTGGTTGCTCAGGCAATCAACTCACTTCCTTGCCCAGCTTGCCAGCGTCGCTCGAAGGTCTTGGTTGCTCAGGCAATCAACTCACTTTCTTGCCCAGCTTGCCAGCGTCGCTTGAAGGTCTTGATTGCGAGCAAAACCAGCTCTCTTCCTTGCCCGCATTTCCGGCATCGTTAACTGATTTATATTGCAGTAGCAACCCTTTACTTTGTCTCCCCGATTTAAATCAAGTTACATACTTAGTTTTCAATAATACACAAATTAATTGCCTCCCAGGAAATGGAAAATTAACATATAGCTCACCTTGGTTTATTGGATATCCAGTTTGTGACGTATTTAACACAAACGGCTGTGATGTTTTTTGGAATATTGAAGGCTCAATATTTTTTGATGCAGACACAAATTGCATCGTTGTAACAAACGAACCATTATTAAAAAACCAAAAGTTAAATCTGTATAAAAATGGAATATTAGACCAACAAACTTTTTCCAATATAAAGGGCGATTATGACTTCGATACCTTTTCATTCGATTTTTACAAAACGGAATTAGATACCTCTGGATTGCCATTTGAAGTGGATTGTCCTCTATCAGGTTTTTATTTAGATACCATTTCCGCTGCAGACTCTATAAAATACGATCGTGATTTTGGATTGAAATGCAAGGGAATAGAATTAGCAGCAACAAGTATTTTTACAAATGGATTAAGGCCAGCAAGTGTAAGAGAAATAAAAATTCAAGCAGGTGACTACTCAAATTATTTTGGCGATCATTGTGCCGTTGGAATAAGTGGAACAGTTACTATCACCATTACCGGAGCTTGTAATTATATTTCTCAATCCAATGGTGCATTAACGCCCAATACAGTTATTGGGAATGTTCTCACTTATATTGTAGCTGACTTTGGAGTCTTGAGTTATGACAGTAGTTTTAATTTTAATATTTTAGTAGATACTACTGCTGCATTAGGAAGTCAAATTTGTATTCAAGTTTCCATTTCTACTCTGTCTGCAGAATTAAATTACAACAATAATTTATTATCACAATGTTTTACGGTGGTAGGCAGTTTTGATCCCAATGACAAAACTGCTTTTCCTAACTCTACATTAGATATCAGTGGAGATCGTTGGTTAACTTATTTAATTCGTTTCCAAAATACAGGAACAGCATCTGCTGAACATATTTTTATCACAGACACTTTGAGTGCTTCTTTAGATTGGTCTACTTTCAATTTGCTAAGCTATAGCAACCAACCACTCACTCAAGTTTATAATGATGGATTGGTAAAATTTAGTTTTCCTCATATCAATTTACCAGACAGCAATACCAACGAACCCGCAAGTCATGGCTATGTTCAATATAAAATTCGAGCAATGGATAGTTTGGCATTAGGAAGTACCATTGAAAACACGGCCAATATTTTCTTTGATTTCAATGCACCTGTGATTACTAATACTACAAGCAATGCTGTTATAAATTGTTCAATTCCGCCAACTATAATTACTGCGAGTATTTGCAATGGAGACTTCTATACACTCAATGGTGCAATTTATTTTAACGATGGTACCTATCAGCAGAAATTAATTACAAGCGTGGGTTGCGATTCCATCATTGAACTACAATTAACAGTAAACAGCATTAACAATACTATTTCTCAATCGTCGGCCATTTTACAAACTACTGCGAGTGGTTCGGGGTATCAGTGGATCGATTGTGCAACGAATACCGCCATTACAGGTGCAACTAATTCAACGTATCAACCCACTCAATCCGGCGACTACGCCGTTGCAGTCACATACGGCAATTGCATCGACACTTCGTCCTGTTTCTCATTCTCCATGGTTGGACTTCCATCTTCCATTGGGGCTGATGTGATTTTCCAAACTCGTTATAATTCCAATGCAGATCAGATTCAACTCCACGCTGAAAAACTGAAAGGAAACAATGGCGTATTGCGATTGATAGACATTAGCGGAAGAATCATTTTCCAAAAACAAATTGAAAATATTACTTCAGGAAACCTCGACTTAGAAATCCCTGCAAAAGGAATGAACGCTGGAATTTATTTGGTGAATTTAATTACCGAAAGAGATAATATTTCGGGAAAGGTGGTGAAGTATTAATTTAAAAAATTTATTACATGAAAAATATTTTACTGAAACTTATTTGCTTTTTAGCTCTTTCATTGGGGGCGCCAACTGTTTCAAAAGCTCAACTTGTTCATATTCCCGATCCTGCTTTTAGAGCTTTTCTAAATCAATATTATGGAGCTTGTATGGTAGGGGATTCTATAGATTCGACATGTCCGGCTGTTTTGGCTGCGAAAAATATTAATGTCAGTTATAATGGCATTTCAGACTTAAGTGGCATTGAAGTTTTTGTGAATGATACTTTGTTAAACTGCAGCAACAACCAACTCACTTCTTTGCCCACATTGCCGGCTTCGTTAACTTCTCTTGATTGCAACTTCAACCTACTCACTTCTTTACCAACATTACCAACTTCTTTAACTTATCTGAATTGTAGCCAAAACCAAATCAACTCCTTACCTAACTTACCGCTGTTGTTAAATTATTTTGAATGCATTACTAACCTACTCACTTCTTTACCTGTATTGCCCGTGACATTAACTTTCCTTAATTGTGATTCTAACCAACTGACTTCATTGCCAAATTTACCGGCATCGTTAACTCATCTTTATTGCAACAATAACCAACTAATATCATTACCCACGTTACCGACGTCATTAATACAATTTCATTGCGACCTTAACCAACTCACATCCTTGCCCACATTGCCGACAACGTTAACACAACTTCAGTGCCGCGGGAACCAACTCATTTCCTTACCAAATTTGAATTCATCATTGTTAATTCTGATTGCCAGCTATAACCATCTCGCTACCTTGCCCGCATTACCGACCTCATTAATTACTCTTGTTTGCAGCGGAAACCAACTCAATTCCTTGCCCACATTGCCAACGTCGTTAATCCGTCTCTATTGTCATGATAACCAACTAACTTCCTTGCCTGCATTACCGACATCGTTAACTACACTTTGGTGTCAATTTAACCAACTCACTAATTTACCTATATTACAAGCATCATTAATTGAGCTTAAATGTTACGAAAACCAACTCAATTCATTGCCCGCATTACCATCGTCGTTGTATGAATTATATTGCAGCCATAATCAACTCACTTCCTTGCCTTCCATTCCAGCTTCGCTTTATTTTCTTGCTTGTTCTTACAACCCATTAAATTGTTTACCATACTTAAATAATGTCAAAATTATATCTTTCTCTAATACGCTAGTGAATTGCTTATCCAACTATGGCAGCGTGTCATTGAGTACGCCAAACGTTTACTCATATCCTCTATGTGATGTATTTAACACAAACGGTTGCGAAGTGTTTTGGAATATTGAAGGAAAAAATTTTTATGATGCAGACACAAATTGCAACTTTTCAACTAACGAAATCCTTTTCAAAAACCAAAAAATGAATTTATATAAAAATGGAGTGTTAGACCAACAAACCTTTACTAATATAAATGGCAATTATGACTTCGATACTTTTTCATTCGATTTCTACAAAACAGAATTCGATACAACGGGATTACCATTAGAAGTATATTGTCCATCATCAGGGTTTTATTTGGATACCATTTCCGCTGCCGATTCCTTAAAATACGGTCGCAATTTTGGATTGAAATGCAAAGGAGTAGATTTAGCTGTAACTAATATTTTTTCAAGTGGATTAAGACCTGCTAGCATTCGAGAGATTAAAGTTGAAACAGGCGATTACTCAAACAATTTTGGCGCACATTGTGCTGCAGGAATAAGCGGCATAGTGAATATTACCATTACCGGTGCATGTAATTATTTTTCACCAGCTATGGGTGCATTAACACCCAATACAGTCATTGGAAATGTTCTAACTTACAACATAGCTGACTTTGGAGTCTTAAATTATGACAGTAGTTTTAATTTTAATATTTTGGTAGATACTACTGCTGCATTAGGAAGTCAGATTTGTATACAAGTTTCTATTTCCACTCCGTCTTCAGAATTAAATTACAATAATAATTTATTATCACAATGTTTTACGGTGGTAGGCAGTTTTGATCCTAATGACAAAACTGCTTTTCCTAACTCTACTTTAGATATCAGTGGTGATCGCTGGTTAACGTATTTAATCCGCTTTCAAAATACAGGAACAGCATCTGCTGAACATATTTTTATCACAGACACTTTGAGTGCTTCTTTAGATTGGTCTACATTCAATTTGCTTAGCTATAGCCACCAACCACTGACTCAAGTATACAATGACGGATTGGTAAAATTCAGTTTTCCTCTTATCAATTTGCCTGACAGCAATACAAATGAACCAGCAAGTCATGGCTATGTTCAATATAAAATTCGAGCAAAGGATAGTTTGGCAATCGGAAGTACGATTGAAAACACCGCTAATATTTTCTTCGATTTTAATGCTCCTGTAATTACCAATACAACAAGCAATGCTGTTATTAATTGTTCAATTCCTCCAACCATAATTATTGCGAGTATCTGTGAAGGTGATTCCTATTCACTCAACGGTGTACTTTATATAAATGATGGGATTTATGATCAGAAGTTTATTACAACTGTTGGTTGTGATTCGATCGTTAAATTAGATTTAAATGTAATTCCTCTGACAAATCAAATTTCATTAGTTGTTTGCGACAGTAGTTCCTATAATTTTAATGGGCTACAATTAACAACACCTGGGTTTTATACTGATACACTTTTAAATTCATTAAATTGTGATTCCATTGTTAATCTGAATTTACAATTCTCAATCGGATATCAAGTTCAACAACAAGTAAGCATTTGTCAAAATGATAATTATCTTTTTGCTGGCAATCTTATTTCCCAAGCAGGTATTTACTACGATTCGCTTCAAACGGTGATGGGATGTGACTCTGTAATAATATTGGATTTGCAAACCACACCCATCTCAACATCCCAAATTTTTGCTTCGATTTGTGATGGAACAATATATAATTTTAATGGACAATTAGTTTCTCTTCCTGGAATTTATACGGACACATTGATGAATTTTCTTGGATGCGATTCAATTATTAATTTAACCCTACAAGTAAATCCTAGTTACTTTACACAACAATCGGTCACTACATGTGATTCCAACTCTTATTTTTTTGCTGGAAACCAATTGATGCAATCAGGAACCTATTACGATTCTTTACTTACTACAAACGGTTGCGATTCTATTATCACACTTCAACTAAATGTTACAGGTTTATCCAACGTCATTACACAATCATCCAACACGCTTCAAACTCAGGCAACAGGATCAGCTTATGTTTGGATTAATTGTGCGACTAATCAATTTATTTTTGGAGCAAGTGGACCTTCTTATCAGCCCACTCAATCGGGCGACTACGCCGTAGCGGTCACTTATGGAAATTGCATCGACACTTCGTCCTGTTTCTCATTCTCTATGGTTGGACTTCCTTCTTCCATTGGGGCTGATGTGATTTTCCAAACTCGTTATAATTCCAATTCAGATCAGATTCAACTCCACGCTGAAAAACTGAAAGGAAACAAAGGCGTGTTGCGTTTGATGGACATTAGCGGAAGAATTATTTTCCAAAAACAAATTGAAAATATTGCTGCCGGAAATCTCGACGTAGAAATCCCTGCAAAAGGAATGAACGCGGGAATTTATTTGTTGAATTTAATTACCGAAAGAGATAATATTTCGGGAAAGGTGGTGAAGTATTAATTTCAAAAATATTATAATATGAAAAATATTTTACTGAAACTTAGTTGCATTTTTACATTGGTCTTAGGCCTTAACACTTCTACTAAAGCGCAGCTTGTTTATATTCCAGATCCAAATTTTCTATCCTATTTATATCAAAACTTTTCAGCATGCATGTCGGGGAGTTTTATTGATCCCAATTGTCCGGCTGTTTTGGCTGCGAAATATATTGATGTAAGAAATCTTGGAATAACTGATTTGAGCGGAATTGAAGTTTTTGTAAACGATACTCTTCTGTATTGTTCAAATAACCAACTCACCACTTTACCTCCATTGCCATCTTCATTAACTATTCTTGACTGCAGAGTTAATCAACTTTCTTCATTACCATCTCTTCCATCTACACTAAAAGAGTTAATTTGTGATTATAACCAAATCAGTATTTTGCCCTCCTTACCTTCAACCTTGACGAAATTAGATTGCCATCAAAACTTGATTTCTACTTTATCCTCTCTCCCACCGTTTCTTACATACTTATCTTGTGGTGACAATCCAATTACATCAATACCAAATTTACCAAACTCATTAACTGTATTTTACTGCATCGGAAACAATATTTCTTCATTACCTTCTCTTCCTGCTTCTTTTATACATCTTGGTTTTGGATCGAACAATATTACAACAATACCATCACTTCCACCTTCTTTAACTTCACTTGCTTGTAGTGGTAACCAAATTACAACTCTTCCCTCTTTGCCTCCATTATTAACAACACTTTATTGTAATTCCACTGGGATTTCTATTTTACCAACTCTTCCAACCTCAATGAGCACTTTAAATGTTGAAAATAATTTGCTTACTTCTTTACCAACTTTACCAAGTTCTGTAAGGTATTTATATTGCGGAAATAACTACATTGACTCACTACCTATTTTACCGGATTCCTTAAGGATACTTGAATGTGAAAATAATAATCTAACATTTATAGACACTTTACCGATTTTATTATACGATCTAATTTGTCATAACAACCAACTTACAACCTTGCCAAGCTTACCTGCAATAAGTGAACTAAATTGCTATGGAAACTTACTTACTACATTGCCTACGTTACCAAATTCCTTAAAAAAATTGTACTGTGGAAATAATCAGTTAATTCAATTGCCGGCTTTACCAAATAATTTAGGAATTTTAAATTGCTCACAAAATCAATTAAGCGCATTACCATCATTGCCTCAATCAATTTATTTATTTAGTTGCAGTGATAATCAAATATCTAATTTGCCAACCATACCTTCAAATTTACAAGTACTATACTGCTATAACAATCCTTTATCTTGTTTACCCAAATTAAATCATATTAAGAATTTATATTTTTATGGCACCCAAATAAATTGTCTACCCGGATATGGAATGTTGCAAGCGAGCAATCCTACATTTGTTGGATTTCCAATATGCGACGTCTTTAACACCAACGGCTGCGACGTCTTTTGGAATATTGAAGGAAAAACTTTTTTTGATATAGACACAAATTGCATCGTTGGAACTAACGAACCATTATTAAATAACCAAAAATTAAATTTGTATAAAAATGGAGTGTTGGACCAACAAACTTTTTCCATAATAAATGGCAATTATGATTTTGATACTTTCTCATTCGATTTTTATAAAACTGAATTCGATACAACAGGATTACCATTTGAATTGTATTGTCCATCATCAGGATTTTACCTGGATACCATTTCTGTTATAGACTCCTTGAAATACGACAGAGATTTTGGATTGAAATGCAAGGATGTCGACTTAGCTGTAACCAGTATTTTTACCAATAATTTACGACCAGCTAGTATTAGAGAAATTAAAATTGAAGCTGGCGATTACTCCAATTACTTTGGTGCGCATTGTGCCGCAGGAATCAGCGGAACAGTTAGTGTTACTATTTCCGGAGCTTGTAATTATTATTCTCCGGGCGCAGGTGCTTTAACTCCAAATTCAATTATTGGGAATGTTCTCACTTACAATATTGCTGATTTTGGATTAATAAGTTATGACAGTAGTTTTAATTTTAATATTATAGTAGACACGAATGCAATATTAGGTAGTCAAATTTGCATTCAAGTTTCTATTTCCACTCCTTCTGCAGAATTAAATTACAACAATAATTTACTATCTCAATGTTTTACAGTGGTAGGCAGTTTTGATCCTAATGACAAATCGGTTTTTCCAGCTTCAATGGATATCAGCGGTGATCGATGGCTTACCTACTTAATCCGTTTTCAAAATACAGGAATAGCTTCTGCCGAACATATTTTTATAACCGATACATTGAGTACATCGTTGGATTGGTCTTCTTTTAATTTGCTTAGCTATAGCCACCAACCGCTCACTCAAGTTTATAACGATGGATTGGTAAAATTTAGTTTTCCAAATATTCATTTACCCGACAGCAATACCAATGAACCGGCAAGTCATGGCTATGTACAATATAAAATTCGAGCAAAGGATAGTTTGACTATCGGAAGTACGATTGAAAACACTGCCAATATTTTCTTCGACTTTAATGCTCCTGTAATCACAAATACAACAAGCAATGCTGTTATAAATTGTTCAATTCAGCCCACCATCATTACAGCGAATATTTGTCCAGGTGATTCATTTGCTCTCAATGGAGTAAAATATTATAATGATGGAATATATCAACAAAAATTAATTACAAGTGATGGGTGCGATTCGATTCTTAATTTGACACTACATATAAATTCAAATTATTTTACTCAACAATTTGTCACTACATGCGATTCAAGTACATTTATTTTTGGTGGAAACCAATTGTCGCAATCTGGAACATATTACGATACATTACAAACGATAAACGGTTGTGATTCTATTATCGAATTACA
>JANOAX010000140.1:0-2603 GCA_031411335.1 Bacteroidota bacterium | reverse complement strand
TAACGTAAAGAACCTTCGTCGAAATAATAACGCATGTCAATTCCATCATAAACATTATTTAGAACCGCTTCCTTAAATAGTCCTACATAACTTGCATGCTTGCTGGCATCGTTGCCAATTAAATAATTGTAATAGCCACTTTGCTTTTGTTTGCCATGTGTTTTTACCTCTGTATTATTTCCTAAAAGTGTATATGCTAATCTATGTCCCCAACGTTTGTAATCTTTTTGTTGAAATTTCTCAGTATGGAGGTCATCTGAATTATCAAGTAAATCAGTCTCTTCTTTGTTATAGTTCTCTGAGCCTATCGAAGAAGTAATTTCTTCTGTTTTGTAAAACTCATATAGCATTCCGTTTTTAGTGATCCAAGTGTTTAATCCACCGAGCTGTGCTAAGTAGAGTACTTCACTCGGCCACTGTCCTTTGTTCTCAATGAAAAAATGTTTGTCCGTTTTGGAAAGTGTTTGTTGAGCATCTAAATTGTTTTCGGTTCTTTGAGCAAAACTATTTGTTTGCCCAATAAGCATGAATGAAATAAGTAGTATCGAAATATTTTTCATTATTTTAATTAGTTTTATAAGATTTACAATTTAACCAACTTTGCAACTTCAAGTGAATTACCAACCTTAACTTTTAGTACATACATACCGTTAGGTTGGTTTGCAAAGTTTAATTGTTGTGTATTTTCAGCACCTATTGATTCATTAAGTATTAATCTTCCTTGCATATCATACAATTCAATGAACCTATCACAGGAAATACCTTTTTCAAAAGTGATTTGGTAAATACCTTCTGATGGGTTGGGGGAGATGGAGAAAAAATTGTTTGTAGCATATTCTTCCAAAGAAACGGGTCCAGACATATCTAACTTAATAACAAATACATCACTCATACCACCATGAGTAGTTTGATAAGCTCCACTAGAAGTGTTAAAATTTGCAGAGCCTGTATAACCAGTAATAAATACATAATCGGAAGCGTCTAGTGCAATAGAATACCCTATTTCTTCAGATGATTTACCCAAATAGGTTGAATAAGTTAAATTGTTTCCTGAAGGATTCATCTTGGAAGCAAAAACATCTTTATTACCATTAAAATTTGCTTGAATAGCACCAGGTGAAATAGCCAAATCAGTAGAGTTCGTCCAGCCAGTTATATAAGCATTTTCTAAATCATCAATCACAATAGCCTGCCCACTTTCATCATTAGAACCTCCTAAAAAGGTGGAATATATTAAAGCGCTACCTGTTGAATTTAGTTTGGTTATAAAAGCATCATAAAGTCCCGCTAAAGAAGTTTGAAAAGCTCCTGATGTACTGGGGAAATCAAATGATTGAGTGCTTCCAGTCATATAAGTATTACCTGATACGTCAATTTCTATTGATACTCCATAGTCTTCATTACCTCCTCCAATATATGTTGAAAAGATTAGTGAAGAGCCTGAAATATTAAGTTTTGCAATAAATGCATCCAGATCACCGCCAATTGAAGTTTGAAAAGCTCCAGAGGTAGTATCGAAGTCTGTTGAAGACGTAATTCCAGAAATATAAGCATTATTAAACGCATCAATTAAAATACTTATTCCAATATCTTCCTCGCCACCTCCCAATAAAGATGAATAGATGAGATTATCTCCTGTTTGGTTTATTTTAGTAACAAATGCTTCTGAATATATTCCGGTTGTTTGATACGCTCCTGGCGTTGTAGGAAAGTTATTTAAAATTGTTGGGTTAGCAAACCATGTACTTCCTGTTATATACGCACAACCAAATTCATCAACTGCAATTGAATTGCTATGATCAGAGTAATTGCCACCAATGTAGGTGGAGTATAATAAAGCTGTGCCAGATGCATTTAACTTAGTTGCAAAACAATCTCCCGCACCTCCTTCTATTGCTTGAAATGAACCAGGCGAAACAGGGAAATTTGAAGACATGGTATTTCCGGTAATAAATGCGTTACCTGAAATGTCGATAGCTATTGACTTGCTCTCATCAAAATTATTACCTCCAATGAAAGTAGAATATATAATTGAAGTACCATCTACATTTAGTTTAGAAATAAATGTATCAAAAAAGCCACCTATTGTGTTTTGAAACGTCCCAGTAGTTAAATCGTAAGTGGAAGAAAACGTATTGCCTGTAATGTAAGCATTTCCAACTGTATCAATAGCAATGGAATAACCGAAATCGCGATCATGTCCACCAATAAAAGTTGAATAAATTAACGGATCAATAATCAAAGTTTCATTCTTATTATATGTACCTAATGCAAATGAAAAACTATTAGCGCTTTCGATAAACTTTGCAGAGACTTGTATTTTATCTTGTCGTTGATAGCAATACAATTCAACATTTTTAACTTCGCCAAAGCAAGTGGTAAATGCTAATTCTCCATTTTCGTTCAAATAATTTTTATCGCTTCCTTCTAAGTTAAATTTTATTTGACTTGGATCTACTCCTGGATGAACAATGTAGTCATAACGTAAAGAACCTTCGTCGAAATAATAACGCATGTCAATTCCATCATAAACATTATTTAGAACCGCTTCCTTAAATAGTCCTACATAACTTGCATGCTTGCTGGCATCGTTGCCAATTAAA
>JANOAX010000139.1:0-3243 GCA_031411335.1 Bacteroidota bacterium | reverse complement strand
TTGATTTTCTGCTTCAAATATTCCAGTGGTAACGAACCCCATTGAATCTGTTTTTACTACATACAAATTTTGAACACCAAAGGAATCAATTAATCCACAAAGCATATATCCTCCGTCGCTGGTTTGGATGACATCGTTGCTAGTATAACCAAATCCAACGCTAGGCGTGTAATATGGATAATAATAAGCCCAGATAACACTCCCTGAAGTATCAATTTTTGTTAAGCTCATTCCAGTTCCTGACATTATTAAATTCCCATCTGATGCAGTCGTAATGCGAGTATATGAAGGATATACATTTTTCTTCCATAGACTATCACCAGTTGATGATACTTTATAAATATTCCAATCATCACATAATGCTACCACTCCACCATCTGGAGTAGGTTCAATATCCGTAAAAAGAAACATGTTATTATTGTAGAATGTTTTATACCAAATCACAAATCCCATCGAATCAAGTTTAGCTACATACATGGGATCCACAAAACTTCCGCCTGCATTTCCACAAATAAAATATCCTCCATCTAAACTATGCTTTACCGAATACAACCCACTTATACCATAACTTCGACTCCAAATAATGGTTCCCGCACTATCTACTTTTAGTAAATCGGGGTATGAGTCGTTGTAACAGGCGATGAGGAAAGTGGAATCGTTTTCAAGAAGGATGTCAGTTCCTGAATCAATTCCATTGTTGCCGAAAGTATACTTGAATAGTTCATTTCCTGACAAATCGACTTTTGAAATGAATACATCTCCGCCAACTGGAACATTGCAAGCCGTGTGCATGCCAGTAATAATTAAATTATTTTGCTCATCAATTTCCATCCCTTTCACACCTAATCCGCATATTTGAAAAGTATTTAACGTGTCACCAATTGAATCAAGTTGCCATACCATAGTTTGATATACAGATGCATTTATTGATCTTGCTCCAACGACAATGTTTTTATTTGAAAGCTCCCTAATAATAGTTCCAACATGATTATTATTAAGTTGATAAATACGCTTAAAAGTAGTTTGCTGACCAAAAAGGTTAGTGCAAAACAACAATATAAAACCTATTAAATGAACTATTTTTTTCATCGTTTTCATCGATTTCAATAGTTGTTAAAAATGATCTGCACTAAATTATTTTCATTTTTTAAAATATAGCTTCCTTTAGGTAATGCTAATACTTGAATGTAACTTAATCTACCAAATTCTTGACCTAAGTATGTGTACACTAAATAATTTTCACTAGGTTCTAAGTAGGATGAAGCTGGTGTAGATTGAAAATTACTTTCTGATCCATTTTGTAAATTATTATTTGCATAGCGAGCCGAAAAACAATCGTAATTGGAATAGATATTAGGAGATCGATCTTGTATTCTTGAGGTGTCTAAAGTTGCAAGTCCATATTTAAAGAAGGCATAACCTTCGAGTTTTAATGAAGCATTCCAACTTGGATAATTTGGCAAAATTATATTTTGAACATAATATGGTACTTGATCCCTAAAAATATTCTGAGCTTCGGTTAAGTAATGTTGTTGTGGTGACCAAACAGTCCCAGTTCCTTGTAACCATCTGCCTAAGTAGATGAGGGAGTCATTAACCGATACAGAATCCTCCGCCGAAAACATAGGCCAAATATTGGTCATGGTGGTGTTATTTCCAAAATGATAAATTCGCTGGGCGAGTTCGGTATAATCTCCCCAACCTGACATGAAAAGAGTTGGTTGTTTTTGAATATCCCATTTTGTTAAATCCGGAATATAGAAAAACAAATACACTCTGCTAAAAGTACTATCTGCAAAATCAACGAGTAAATTTTCATCTTCACCATTGAGGCCCGTATTGCTATTACTATCGATATCTCGATCCATTCGGCCTAAAATGGTGCTAATTCTATTAATGTGGTTAGCTGTATCGGCACAAATGGTTTTCATCTTTTTCCCGAGTGCCCTGTAATGAAGCCATCCAGTGAAAAGATGGGGATATTGTGCGGGATCATTACCGTTTGGATCACCATATTGGTCGCGCCAAAATTCATAGTCCAAGCTGAGTTCATTAAATCGCGATGAAGCAGGTCTTGTTTGATTGTAGTTCTTGAGTATATCCAATAGCGATGTATTAAGCAGCGTATCAGCGTTATCTTCATCCTCTTTGTCTCGTAGGACAGCAACAACATCTATTATATCAGGCAGGGATCGTACGCGAGAAATAAACACAGCTAAACTATCTATTAAGTCTGCTCCATTAACAGTCACATCATAATTATTTCCATTTACATCTTCAAAAAACATGTCTTCTAAATTCCCAAGCAGTAACGTATTAATTTTATTGAACTGCAAATAGGAAAGTAAGGAATCAGCTGAAGCACCGGTTACATCAGTAAATATTTTAGGAAGGTTAGGATAGCAACTACCAGGAGTTAAACA
Source organism: Bacteroidota bacterium (assembly GCA_031411335.1). Classification (GTDB taxonomy): domain Bacteria; phylum Bacteroidota; class Bacteroidia; order AKYH767-A; family OLB10; genus JAJTFW01. The sequence continues at coordinate 820 of JANOAX010000139.1, read as the reverse complement.
CCATAAGTTATTAATTTGTAGAGCCCGTGGATACCAAATGGGACAGGGAAGTAAATATGCAACCATCTGGATACTGCTCAACACTGCTTCGTCCATGAAAACTGTATTTGATAGGATGACTGATCCATCGTCTGGTCTGGCGGTAATGGAAACTCCTTTGCCCGAGCCATCCACCGGAATGATTCCAGAAGAAAGCGTATCACCCCAACTGCTCATTTGTACTACCCATGGCATGGCTACATTTTGATCGTTGGTAATGGTGCCGGTAAGCATAAATTCACCTTCGTCGAGTAATACAATTTGATTAAATTCCTCGTTATTTCTGGATCCATAATATCGGTCCCAAATCACATCACCACTCAAGTCTAACTTTACAATATGCGCATCGAAAGAATTTATGGTGTCTAGATAACTTTTTCCGCAAAGTAAATAACCATTGGATAGAACTTTTATATCAAAAATAGATTCACTGCAGATTCCGTTAATTTGTTTTGTCCATACGACATCTCCATCTACGTCTAGTTTAACTACCATCGATTGCAAACTATCATTGTAGGCTTTAAAAATACCCGTAGCGATATAGCCACCTTGAGATAAAGGCTCCACGGTCATGCCATTGATGATGCCCAATTCTCCTAAAGTAGTATAAGATCTATTCCACTCCATGTCGCCATATTCATCAAATTTCACAAGTAACAAGGTAGGATCATTTTATGATGTTTTAAATCCAGAAGCAATATAACCATCAGCTACCTCGCGTATACGACAAGCGCCTTCATCGGCGGCAGTACCATAGGTTTCTTGCCAAATTAAATCACCA
>JANOAX010000138.1:0-21175 GCA_031411335.1 Bacteroidota bacterium | reverse complement strand
TTTGGTCAAATTGGAGGAATTGTAAATGCCGGAACTTTTGAAGGTGGAGGCGGAGAAGTTAATCCAGAAGGTATATATGATGAGTATAATTTATATGGCGATAACTATGCACAAGGAAATAACACAGGAATTTTCATAAATTTATCACCAGGAACTTATACATTAACTTTTAATGACAATGGTTGTATCTATGATTCAACTTTTGTAGTTGGCCAAGATGCAACACCTAATGCTGCGATAACTTCATCGAGTTTACTTTGTCCTGATTTAGGCTCTACTGATTTAAGTGTAGACTCTCTACCAGGCGCAACATTTTTATGGTTACCAAGCAATGAAACGACAAGTACAATTACTATTACTACTCCTGGAACCTATTATGTTCAAGTTACCAATCAAACTTGTTCAGCAACTGATTCTATCGTAATTGTTCTTGAAACATCACCTTGTATCATTCCTGGTTATGAACCACCCCCAAATGGAGCAGTTCCCAATTTAATTGGGTCTGAACTTTTCCAGTTAGCCAATGGAATTAATGTAGCCGACACCATTACAGATAACAACACCGTTTTCTTACTTGACAGCACACAAGTATTAATTGAAGTAATTACAGATTTCGGAAAACATGATAGTGCTTTAGCATTATTACAAACACCAAATTATGGAATGAATAGTTTCATTGACAATGGCGATACTACTTTCATCATTACAGGAATGATTCCTATTATGAATTTACCAAAATTAGATTCTCTTCCAACACTTATTAATTATGTAAGACCATATTATCCTCCGCTAGTAAGTAGTCAAGCTGTCGTTAACTCGATCAACACTGGATTGACCAAAACACAAGGAGATAGAGCGATGCGTTCGGACACGGCTAGTTTAGCGTGGGACGTATATGGTGATGGAATTAAAATTGGAGTTATTTCCGACAGTTACAATACACTTTTTGGAGATCCTGCAGGCACCGATTTATTGAACGGCGACCTTCCTGGATTAGGAAATCCAAATTTCACTACACCAGTAGAAATAGTAGAAGAATATCCCTATGGAAGAAGAACCGACGAAGGGCGAGCAATGTTGCAAATCATACATGATATCGCACCTAAAGCAACCTTAGCATTTCATACTGGATTTGTGAGCGCAGGAAATTTTGCTGAAGGAATTGTTGCTTTAGATAGTATTGGTTGTGATATCATCGTCGATGACGTTACCTATATAACCGAACCTTTCTTTGATGATGGTGTTGTTTCTAAAGCAGTAGATAAAGTGGTAGCTAATGGCACCACCTATATTTCTGCAGCTGGTAATTTTGGTACTGCATCATATGAAGGAGTATTTGCGCCCACTGCAGCACCTGTAGGATATGTAGGAACTGCACATAATTTTGGAGGTGGCGACATCTATCAAAATATCAATTTAAAAGCAGGAACTTATACTATCGTACTACAATGGCAAGATTCTATTTACTCATTAGGACAACTTCCGGGTGTAGTAAACGACTTAGATATTTATTTAATTGATAATGCCGGAAATCGCTTATTTGGATTCAACCGAAATAATATTTGGGGTGATCCATTAGAAATTCTTCCGTTTGTGGTGAGTGGAAACACGAATGCAAATATTATGATCACACGTAAATGGGGATCACAAAATGTGAAATTCAAATATGTAATTTTCCGTGGCGATGCAACCATCAATGAATATGCAAATGGTGGTGCTACTGTTGTTGGACAACCCAACGCAGAAGGTGCTATAGCCGTGGGTGCTGTTTTATATACGAACACACCTGCATTTGGTGTAAGTCAACCTTCCGCAGCTTCTTTCTCCTCAAGAGGAGGTGTGGAAGTTAAAGGAGCAGTTAGACAAAAGCCCGATATTATGGCACCAAATGGTGTTAACACTACGGTTTACTTAGGTGGACAAAATATCGATGGTGATTTGTTTCCGAATTTCTTTGGAACATCCGCAGCTGCACCTCATATCGCAGCGGTTAGCGCATTACTTCAAGAAGCAAGTAAGAAATTCTCCGGTGTAGAACTTAGTCCTGCACAAATGAAATCGACTTTACTGAATACGACATTAAATATGTACGATCCGGGGTATGATGTAATTTCTGGATATGGATTTGTGCAGCCTGACTCTGCATTAAAAACGCTAGGCCGACCACAACCCATTGCACTCAATAGATACTTGCAAGACTCCTTATTTACGCCTGGCACAGATACCGTTGAAGTTCTGGTTGTAGGGAAGTTTATAAGTGACGATGCAAAAGTTATTTTTAGATATGACACTTTACCTGCGACTGTTATTAATCAAGGATTACTCAGCGTAATTATTCCTCCATTCGTTGGGAATCCACCATTAAGAATTTACAATCCGCCTGCATCGCTCACAGGATTGGATGGAGGTGCTTCTGCAGATAGTTTATATTTATTGGGAACACAAGCCATCAATGTTGTGATCACGGCTAATAATGCTATCAAGAAATATGGAGAGCAATTACCCACATTCAGTGCTACCATTTCTATTGATGGACATGATCTAGCCAGTACTTCAATCACACTTGCTGATTTAGGTTTAGAAAACAATATTACATTTACGAGCTCAGCAACAAGCAGCAGTAATACTGGATTATATTTTATTCGTCCTGCTTCTGATGTGACGAATTTATCATTACCCGCTTCTCAACTCTTGGCTGCTACTTACAACTATCAGTTTGATGACGGTGTATTATCTTTACAAAAAATGCCATTGGTGATAAAACCAAATGACACTACCATTACCTATGGAGATGTAATTGAAAATTTAAACTTCACCTATACTTATCCTGATGGCATGATCACGCTTTCGGAGAAAGTAGCCTTTGCCAATGAAATTAAAGCGGCACACGAACTTGATTTAGCTAGTGAAGTTGCTTTAGTAGATGCACGAGCATTAGTGAATGGAAGAGCATTAGTAAATGCGGATATCGATCAATTAAGTTGCATGGCCAGTGCGCGAGCATTAGTGAATGCAAGAGCGCTTGTCAATGCTAGAGCCTTAGTAAATGGATCTTATGTTTTAGATACAAATCATGTGGTAGATGTTGCGGTAGCTTCTGTATTCAATTACCAAGATGATAACGACACAACCGTTTTAGTTAATGCACGAGCGTTAGTAAATGCAAGAGCCTTAGTAAATGCAAGAGCCTTGGTGAATGGAAGAGCCTTGGTAAATGGAAGAGCGCTTGTTAATGCAAGAGCTTTAGTTAACGGAAGAGCTTTAGTGAATGGCGAAACGGTTGCCGATGAAAATGATGATGACATGTTTATCATTATTGATGAAGATGATATTTCAGCACCTGTTGACGATTCACTTACTTTCAATTCAATCAATTTAATTACAGGAATGGAAGTAGGAGTACATTCTATTGTTCCAGGCGCATTACTCAACGAAAACTTCGACATCAGTTATGAATTAGGATCACTTACTATTGTTCCTGCTGAATTAACGGTTACGGCAGGTGATCAATATGTCTCTTGTGATGGTGTAGCAGATCCGTTTACACATACGGTAGCAGGGTACCGATACCAAGATGTTGATAGCAATTTGGTTATTTCTGGTCCTAGTTATGTATTACTAAATGCATTAAATATTCCAGTTCCAACCACGGGAATTGCACCAGGTCTTTATTCCATTGTTCCGTCGAATGTGAACATGGTACAGCCTTCCAATTATGTAGTCTCGTATGTAAATGGCGAAATGATAAGTGGAGCTTCACCTATTGTTCTTGTAACACCAGGACCAATAGCTGTTGGAGGTGGTGTAGCTCAAGGATGTATTCCAGGAATTGCCGGTTCGAGAACATTTACCATTCCATCTTTCCCTGAAGCCGATACTTATTTATGGACCGTTCCTACAGGTTGCACCATTACATCTGGGCAAGGAACCAACACCATTGTTGTAAACTGGACCAATATAGCCATCCAAAATGGTATCGCTGGAAAGGTTTGTGTGAAGGGAATAGACTCATGTGCTGAAAGTATTTCGGCATGTATACCACTCGAGTTTCAAGTAGCGGCTCCAGTAACGCCTCCATCTATTTCTGGTCCAAGTAAAAATTGTGCTGGTGATATAGCTACCTTTAGTATTGCATCGGTAGCAAGAGCTTCCAGTTACATTTGGACAACACCATTAGGAGTTAATATATTAAGTGGACAAGGGACAAACATCATCACTGCAGAATTTGTGAGTGGTTATATAGGTGGCACTTTGACAGTGAAAGGATTAAATATTTGTGGAAACAGCCCTAATCGCACAAAATCAATGACGCTAAATACGCCATACACCCCGAGTGTTATCAGTGGCATAAGTACAGGACTATGTAATACAAACGGTGTGGCCTATTCAATTGCACCGGTTATTGGAGCTGATAGTTACGTCTGGAATGTTGGACCAGCTACGATTGTGTCAGGTGCTGGTACTAATTCTATCCTTGTTGATTTTGGAAACTTTAACACTATTACTATTACAGTGAAAGCAATTAATAACTGTGGTGAAAGTGTTATAAGAAGTTTAACAGTTTCTGGAAAACCTGCTAAGGCGGGTCTCATAGCAAATGTAAGCACCTTAATTTGTACAAACAGCGTGGCTAATTATAGCGTAAATACAGTTGTTGGCGCTATAAATTACAATTGGGTAATTTCTCAGGGTGGCAATGTTACCGCAGGACAAGGAACTAAAAACGCAACCGTACAGTGGTCCAGCACGGGATACATAAATCAATCAGTTTCTGTGACCACATCGAATGGTTGTGGAACTAGTTCGATTAGAACTGTTGGTGGAATTACCACATACAATTGCTCAAAAGTGGATGATGCATCGAACTCATTTCAACTTTTAGTTTATCCAAACCCTGCGCAAGAAATTGTTAATGTACAATTCTTTGCAGAGGAAGAAGGAGAATATATCATACGCTTGACAGACAACATCGGACGCACAATAATTACTAAAACTGGAAATGCAACCAATGGTGTTAATACAGCAATAGTAAATACGGATGGTATTGCGAAGGGCGTTTATCATGTGATTATTTTGATGAATGAAAAACAACAGCAGATCATCTTGTTGAAGAAGTAGTTGGATGTTAGATTTTAGATGCTAGATATTGGACACTAGATAATTAAACCCCAGAAATAAATTTCTGGGGTTTTCTTTTTGGATCATTTACAAAAAATAAGACTTATGCTTTATCGATACTTATAATTTTATTAAAATTGCATAGTGAAATATCCAAAGAACCAATGGAGCAAGATCTTATAAAAGACTTAGCCGATACGCTATCCATGGGACTGAAATGTTATATCCATAAAAAAACATTGCGAGTTATTTCTTTTCCTGACCCCGATTTGATGTTTGAAACTGATTTTAACGATGATTGGAAAGTAGAATTTTCGGAGGTTAAAAAGCACAAAAAGGAATATATTGAAATAAAAAAAATGACCTCCTATGCGTCCTTTCAAATAATGGAGAATTTTACTTCTACTGTAGAAAATAGATTTATTCGCCTGAAATTAGAAGACATTTTATCAAAAAGAAAACCATTCCGTAACTTCAATGAATTGGTTCATCAACTCAATGAAATTCGACAACAATGGTTTGACTTCAACAGTGAGGCTGAAATGAAATATGTGAAATTACAGCTTGAATTGAATGATATCAAAATTTAATTTTACCATTAATTAATACAACAAAACATTGTTTTTTTTCAGAAAAACGAACTTAGATTTGCCTCCTAATTGGCTTTCCACGATTGCACAGCTCGATCATCACCTGCAGAAAGCAAGGTGCCGTCTTCAAGCCAAAGCAATTTATTGACTGAATTAATATGCCCTTTTCCATCATTACCTTCCAATCTTTCTAAAACAGAAAATGAATTGTAATCCCAAATCTTTACCGATTTATCTCTGCTTGCTGTAGCAAAATAATTTCCAGTGGGATCAAATGCAATATCATAGATGGCGAAGTTGTGAGCAGGTATAGAAGCCTTCAAATTAAAATTTTCCAAATCAAAAACATTTAAATGCGCATCTCTTGAACCAGTCAGCAAATATTTTTCATCAGGAGAAAAACAAAGTGCATTCACAGAAAAATCGATGCCGTGTGCTTGAAAACGATGAGTAATTTCCAGAGATGGGATTGACAATTCTACGATACTACCATCTCCACAACCAATGAAAGCTTTATCTTGATTTTGATTAATTATAATCGCTCTTAATTTTTTTTCACTGAGCCGAATACGTTGTAACACTTCAAGCGTTTGCAAATTCAACACACATACAATTCCATCTCCACCCATCGTAAAAAGCAAATTATGTTTAGTACTTTGTAAAATAGAAAAAACAGCTTGGTCGTGCAACTTCAACAATCGTTCTTCTTTGTTTTCCGCCAAATGAATAACATGTACGCCACCACTGCCTTGTCCGATAAGCAATCGATTTTGCTCTTGAAGAAAATGCATACAATAAATAGAATCAGTTGCCTTTGAAATTAGATTACCATCACCTGGATGACGGAGGTCCCATTGAGCTACAATCTTATCACCTGCACCGCTATAAAAAATTCCCGCATCTTGTCCTTTTACAAGCGCATAGATAGAACCTTGGTGACCGGTAAATCGATGTTGAAACTGTAATTTCATAGGCGCAAAAGTAAAGGAAATTAATCATCAGATAGGCTATTTACATCGTATTCGTAGAAAAACACATAACAAGTAACGTATTGGTCCATTTCGCTTTATACGTCATACAAGAAACATTTAGATTACAGTAACATACATTACATACTTCCAAGAATAGATTTTATAAATTTGCACGATGAAGCCTGAAGTAAAAAATATAATTAGCAGTTTCATTCCAGGGACGATATTCATTGGACTTTTAAGTCTGATTAAGTATTATGAAGTTTCACAACAAGTAAGCTTTTCTACTTACGGTGTTTTCCCGCGCTCGTTAGATGAGATCACGGGCATTTTGACTTTTCCGTTAATACATAAAGACTACGATCATCTTTTCTCCAATGCGGTGCCGTTATTTGTATTGATGGGAATGTTAAACTATTTCTACAAGGACATGGCCGGTAAAGTATTTTTCTTTTTATGGCTCATCGGAGGAGCTTGGCTTTGGATAGGTGGTCGACCTTCCTTTCATATTGGTGCCAGCGGATTGGTGTATGGATTAGCTTCCTTTATTTTTTTTAGCGGGATCTGGAGGAAGTGGAGAAGCATGTTAGCGGTGAGTATGATTATCGTGTTCCTCTATGGAAGTATGATTTGGGGAATTTTCCCGTGGTTCAAAGAAACAAGTTGGGAAGGGCATTTGTTTGGTGGATTGGCGGGGTTGTTATTATCATGGCTGTATCGGAAAGAGGGACCACAACGGCCAAAATTTGTTTGGGAAGATGAGATTGAGGATAATAAAATTTATGATGAAGAGGGGAATGAAATTGATCTCCCTTCAGGTGAGGCAAGTTTGAAGATGGATGAGGAATCTCTCAACATAGATCTTGCTCCGAAAATTCAATATACTTATGTTGAAAATGATCGAAAAAGGAACGCGGATGACTCAGATAAATCGGATAAAATCGGATAGACTATTCATGAAATAAAACTCTAAACTTCCATCATAATTCATAAAGTTTAACTTTTTTCGATAAGACTACAGAGAAAATTTTCATCATCTTACATTAAATAAAACATTAAATTTGCCATATGAATAAAATAGAGCATATCGGCATTGCAGTGAAGTCACTTTCTGAATCCAATGAACTTTTCAAAAAACTATTTAATGTGCCACACTATAAAATTGAAGAGGTAGAATCGGAAGGAGTAAAAACTTCTTTTTTTCAAGTGGGTCCGAATAAGATTGAGTTATTGGAAGCTACTTCGCCTGATAGTCCGATTGCTAAATTCATCGATAAAAAAGGAGAAGGCATGCATCACATCGCTATTGATGTGGATGATATTTTAGCCGAGATGAAAAGGTTGGAAGGAGAAGGATTTATTTTATTAAACAAAGAACCGAAATTGGGAGCGGATAATAAGCTCATTTGTTTTTTACATCCGAAAAGTACGAATGGAGTTTTGGTAGAGTTGTGTCAGGAGCAGAAAACGATCATTTAAACGCAGCGGTCGCAAAGTCCCGAAACTTCGGGATCGCAGCGAACGCAAATACAAATTTTATTTTTGATGCAGTATTATTAATGAATGGAACTCATTTTAACCAAATACTATTCAAATTAGTATATTATATTTCACTTCAATTCTCTCTCCATTTTCAACATTCAACAGCTCAGCCGTCAATCCAATCTTTCTAGCGCCTTCAATATGCTGTTTACTATCATCAATGAACAATGTTTTAGTGCGGTCGAGGTTGTTGTCGCTTATTACTTTTTCGAAGATTTCTGCATCGGGCTTACGCATGCCCATCTCACAAGACAAATAGCACTTCTCGAAGATGGAAAGAAAATTATTTTCTCCAAAAATATCCTCTGCCATTTTAGTAAAAGCTTTTACGTGGATGCGATTGGTATTGCTCAATAAGAATATTCTATGCTTCTCTCCTACTCGTTTTAAAAACTCCACCCGTTGTACAGGAATATCAATGAGCATGGCATTCCAGGCATGGTCTATTTGTTCATCACAAATATCTAAGGGAAGATGCTTTTTTAGCTCACTCCTAAAACCATCTACCGACATTGTACCCTTTTCAAAATCATCAAATAAACTAGATTGCTTTGCTTTTGAATAGATCTCATCAAAATCACTCATGCCCAACTTGACAAATTCAGCAGCAGTACGATGATAGTCGAGGTCGATGACGACACCTCCGAGGTCGAAGATGATGGCTTCCTGTTTTTGCATAATGCTACAAAACTAAATAAAATCGAGACAAAGGAATCAATTCGAAGTTTCTTAATTAGTACATCGAAGAGTTACTTAATCTAAATTAACTAACTCTTCGATCCACAAACTAATACTTAAGCATCTTCAACACCATACTTTCATTGTTACATCTCAATTCAATAAAATAGATGCCATTCGCAAAGGATTCTGCATCTACATCCACACGGTTACTACCATAATGAGGTATTAGTTGAATTGCATTGCCCACCAACCTTCCTGAAAGATCCAGAACTCGAATCGACATTTTATCGATGCCATTGCCTTTCCAATTAAATAAAATTGTGCTTAACGATTTAGTTGGATTTGGAAACAAGCGAACTCCATCCAACAACGACAATTCTTCCACCGATGTATTTACAATGGTAATTGTACCGCCATTGGTTGTAAATGGCATTGCGGTAGAAATAGGATCATAAGCTTGGTAGGGATTAATATTTACATTCACTGTGGGATTACCGCTATAACCTGCATTCACCACAAAACTCACATCCGCTACTTCTCCAAAGCCAGTTACGCCAGTTCCATCTTTTCGTGCCATACTGATTGCTGCAACTCCAGTACTCTCATCCATATTTGCAAATAAAATACAGTTGGTATCTGGACACATCCAATTATTATCATAGGTTACCACAAAAGTATTTGGAACTATTAAAGATGGTGGGATTGCTAATTTAAATCCAAGCGCACCAATATCATTTACCATTAACCCCGACGTACCTGCCATCAATTTTAAATGGACAGTATCACCACCTGTGAATGTAGTTCCAACGGGAATAATACTTAAATCAGGTCCTACAGAAATATTTTGCACCTGTGGATTTGCAGCGGGGTGCGACAATCCATAATTATTAAAAATAGCAACTGTATCTAATAAATTAATAAGTCCATCTCCATTACAATCTACATGATTCATGTTCGTTCCATTGCCTTGTAGTTTATTCCAAAGCAAAGAAGGTTGTGAAACCCATGCATCCGATAAAACAGGACGAGAGGTATAATATCTATTAAAGTTCAATCCGATTTGCAAAATGTCAAAATTATCGACACTCTTCGTACTGTCACAATCGCCTGGCCACACTGAAGACAATAGTGTAGATACACTGAACTCATCGGCACCAATGGTAGGAGTTGTAACACTTCTAATCTCACCATCCATATCGGTAGTAATTCCAGCAAAAGGAACACCGGGCATAGCTACTGCATTCAGCAAATGCATATCAGACAAGGTACGGAATGTTGCCGTCACTGAGTCGGATTGCAAGTCGAGACCTGAGAATGCTTTCCAGGTGCCTAAGTCATAATCAATATTATCATTAATAATATTGATGGGAACTCCGTTAGAAATATAACGATTATGATTCATTTCAATAAAATCAATTTCATTGTAAGAATCGATAGCAAAGGAGCTATTAGAACGAACGACATTATTATTGAAGCGGAAAGTAGGTGTATTCATTCCTGCGAAAAGCTTAACTCCATTTCCAAAACTATTATAAATAATATCTAGATTCAGTCCAGAGAAAGTAGCGGACTCAAAGGGTAACCAGGAAGGTTGGTAGCCGACGCTATTATTATAAACTAAACATGGTGATGCTGTTTGACAATCGCATCCAGTTAAATAAAGAGAAGCACCACCCCACACTTCGTTGCTAATCAAATTATTTTTTACAATGAAGGAATCACATTGAGACATACTTAAACCAGTTCCTCCCGATCCGGAAGAAGAAATGTATCGAATTTTATTTCCATCCACCAGTAATCGTTTTATGTTTCCAAGTCGGATCCCTCCCGTTTGCCAAAACTCGTTTCTCAAAATCGATACATCACGACCTATGGATGCATAATACATTTCTAATCCATTCTCACCACCATCAATAAAATTATCGGTTACTACCACATTATTCATATTACCCACCATCAGGATGCCCTGCGCAACACTTCCAGCTTGATTAGATCTCTTGGGAGCATGCACAATGCAATTCAATATTCTAATACCCGAACTTGCATCAACAGATATAGATGCTCTACATCCATGATCTAATTGCATGGCATCAAATGGAGCGGCAGAGGTATTCTGAATTGTCATGTTTTCGAAACTACAATAGTGCGCTCTGTTCAAACGAATCGTATTTCGGTAATAGTTGATATTATTAGCAGCGAAGTCAAGAACAACAGATTCCTTTATTCCATTTGCCGATGTCCAAACGATGGAATCTGTAGCTGAAGCAAACGGAATTGAATCAACAGTGAGCTGCTCATAATAAACACCAGGCTCTACAGCAATTTTCACAGGTCCGGAAACACCACAACGCTTCATTGTTTTTGATGAAGAGAGGAACGTATCAAAATAACAAGTATCACATCCTAATGAATACGTTCCGCTTAAGGGAGTAGAGCAAACAATTTGCGACAATTTAACGGTGTCGTTACCTTGCTGATTATCTGTACTTCCATTCACTTGATGTACCCAAACTTTAACATGATTATACGAACGATTAAAATTATAGGTTGTCAACAAAATACTATCAGAACTTCCAGTATTTAAATTTCCATTCCAGGCAAAATTTTGAACAGCGTTATTATTGATTTGATAACGAATATCCATTCCTGTAATTGGCAAGGATGCATTATTCATAATTTTTACCAATAGATTTCTATTGCTGGGTCCATTAATAGTGGTATCGCTAATGCTCAATGAAAGAGCTGAAGCATCAAGGCTATTAGGATCATAAGCAGCGTAACAATTTGGCGAACAACTATTGTTCATAGACAAAGTAGAAACAATAAACTTATACCCCACTGGGATTCCGCCTTTAAACAACGAATGATAATTTCCACATACATCTTGACGACTGTCGATGATTGGATAAAAATTAACATTATCACCATATTGAAATGCTCCTGTAGCACTAAATCGTAACATGTATGAACCAGGAGAAGCTGCTGGAGACACATTATACGTTTGATGAAGTGCATCTACCAACAAATATTTAGTATTCATATAAGAGCCAACAGATACAGATCCATCTGCATTAGCACCTACCGAATTAAAAGCCATACTATCAGCATACACAATCCAATTCAAATTTCCGTTTGGATTAAATGACGCGAGATATTGATAATCATAAGTTGAGTTACTAAAAATATTTTCACCTGCCGAAGTAATTATACGATCTTTCGTTTTACCAATGATTACATAATTTCCATTTTCATCTTCAATAAAATTTGTGATAAAGCTTGGACTTCCATTCAACAAATTAACGGCAGAAGTGAAACCTTGTGTTGCATTATACCTCGTCATAAAAATGCTTTTTTGCTGACCGTTGCTATTTGCAGGTAGATTATTCGACAAAGTTGCATTTCCAAATTTCATTATTTGTCCTGCTGTTGGTGTGGTGATCATACCACAAATCAACATATCGCCATTATTTGCTTTGCTTGCCATTAAATTTTGACGCAAGGTGTCTACATCAAAAAACTGACTTACTAAAGGAACATTCGCACGAAAGGGAACAGGACCTGAAACACCAGCACTTCCGGTTCCACCGAATGCATCAAAATCAAGAATTTTTCCGGTGTCATCCCATTCCATCACAAAAGCATCGCCCTTATTATTCACGGTTGAGGTGTACGTAAATCCACCCTTAGGCGTTTGCATCATACATCCATTCCAAACATTTCTGCCAATAGCATACATTCTGTTATCGATGGTAATAAGATCCGTAAACTCAGCTGCAGGACTTTCGATCGCCCATTCAAACTTACCTGCAGCACTAATCTTTATCAACGCATTCTTATTTCGAATATAATTTCCTTGGTAATCCCAATATGCATTAGCAAAGTAGTGCGCAGAAATGTATGTGTTTCCTAAACGATCGTACGTAATTCCAGTAGGTAATCCTTGCATTCCAGGTTGATTGGAAAGCAATTGAAATGAATTAAAATACACTCTATTTCCTGCGGAATCCAATTTACCTACTGTCGGAATAAATAAGAAATTGGCAGAAGAAGCATTATAATTTGCAAAATAAATATTATTATAATCATCCATTCGCACTTTCAACGTTAACAAGGAACCCACATCTGAAGTATCCAATTTACAAGTATCCATTGATGATGGGACAGGAACACCATAAACATAAACGGGACGCTTAATAATTTTTTGACAAGTATTGTTCAGTTTTGCAGTGATAATAATAGTATCAACCATTTGCGTATTAAAAGACACAGGCGTTGGATTTGTTCCACTGAAAGTAGAAGGCGTTGCATTGGGTCCAAAATCCCAATCCCAAACATTAAATCCACTACTTGCATTTGTTAAAGAGATGGGTTGATTGACGGCGCCCATCAATGTACCTGGTAAAACATTTACAGAGGCAAACATGTAAGTAAGCAAATACGTTCCGCCAATTTGTGAAATACAACCATGCGACATCAGATTAGCAACCACAGTATGATTTTTATTGCTGGTAATGGCAGGAACAGGAATTCCAATGGTCCCACCATTACCTGGGATCTTAATGAAAGATTGAGTAGCTAAATAATATTCCCAACCCGGTTGAGAATTATAAACCAACATATAAGTGGTATCTCCTGGACATACCGTATCGCGGTAATACGCAGCCGTTACATTGGTGGCAGGTTTACCAATGAAAATAGAATCGATAACATCCAACGTATCCGCTCCACACACATTAGAAATAATACCTCTAATTTTATATGGCTTCACGATGGTTTGATTGCTAGGTGTTGAAATAACAACACTACCTCCATTTCCATTAAAGCCTGTACCTACGGGTGTATTGTTATCATATACTCGATAATATACATTCACTTGACTATTGGGAATTGTAAAATGACCTGTACCATTGGTACATATTGTATCTCTAATCACAGTAAATGATTGCACTACCGGAATAGGCGAAATAGAAAATGAAGTAGTGGATGTATCCGAAAAGCCATTATTTGATGCAATGAGTGACAATGTTGCACTTCCACTTGGACTCAACACTAAGGTTGGAGAATGCAATGTACTTACTACACTACCATTCAACAACCATTGATAAGTCCATGCAGGATTACCAAGATTGTTTGGTTGAATGGTGCTGCCTTCGCAGTTGTTACCTCCAGTTAAATTAAATGAAGAAATTGGCATCGGTAAGCCACCACCGTTAGATGTGACCGCCACATAACCGCTATCACCAGACACCATCCCATTGTTTGCATCATAGAAAGTGATATCATTCACCCATTTTACATTCGGCATGTTGAATTTTTCCCAATAGGTACCACCCGTGATGGTGCGATACACTCCGTCATAAGCACCAACATAAACCGTGTCGGGGCTAAAAGCATAAATGGTGCGGATGTTATAGGCAGGCAAATTCAACGCTACCCAAGTAAGTCCGCCATCGGTTGATTTTTTCATTGTACCGAAACCGCCAGCATACCCAGTATTTGTACCACGTGCGAATGAAACATTTTCGATATTGGATTGAAGACTGAGTACCGATGTCCAGTTGGTACCGTTATTTGTAGAGCGATAAATATTCGATCCAGACACGGAAACAAACGTAGAACCATTCACCCATGAAACATCTTCGAGTGTGGTAGTTGTTCCAGAAGTTGCAGCGATCCATGTTGTACCGTTGCTAGAAGATTTATACACTCTTCCTGCACTGCCCACGGCTACACCATTTCCACTGCCATCAAAATCCATAGCACTGATATATCGCGGAAGAGTACCACTGCCTGTATAGTAATTATGCGACCATGAAGCGCCGTTGTTTGCAGTTCCAAAAATTATCAAGTCATTACCTAAATAATAAAATCCTGAAGCGATAGCAGAATTTGGTCCGGTCACATGAATATCTTCAAAGCTGCCGATGATCTGTGAATTTCCCAGTGTTGAATTAATACCATTTACAAAATTAAAAGTGGAACCACTATTGGAAGAACGATAAATTCCATTCCAAGTCCCCGCCCATACATCGCCTGAGGGAGCATACCGAACACAGTAGATATCTTCTGTTGTAGCGGTAGATAATTGAGTCCATTGTGCAAAGCTTGTAGTGGTATTTACTAGAAGGAGAGCGACTGAAATAAGTCGAAGGAAATGATTCATGATTTGGTTTTTGGTATGGTGAAGGTAGGGAAAAATGTGATTTTCATAACCAGTAAAAAGCAAAATGCTAAGTTGAATTTCCTTACTCTTTGTTAAGAGGGACAGTCCAGCCCAGAAGTAGAAACTTTGTTACACTTCCGAGTTTCGGGGTACCCAGCCCAGAAGTGTAAAGCCAAAGAGAATTATTCTTAAAACTATCCCTATCCGAAGAAAAAATAAAAAGCTAAGAACTAATTCTTGGCTTTTCTACTTCTTAAGCCCAACCCAGAAGTGTGAGGCTCTAAAATTATCAATCCGTATCAAAATTAGAAACACCCATAAAAGCATTGAGGCAGAAGAAATCTCCTGCCTCTCTACTTCTGGGGTGGGCCCAGTAGGACTTGAACCTACGACCGACGGATTATGAGTCCGGCGCTCTAACCAACTGAGCTATAGGCCCGATTCAATAACATTCGACCGATTGGTCAACTGCTTATAGAATTTTAAGAGGGACAAAAATAAAACTTAAGCCGATACAGACTTCAAAACACCCAATTCTTTTCCAACTTTTGTAAAAGCGGCGATGGCTTTGTCAATATGGTGGCGCTCGTGCCCGGCTGAGATTTGAACTCGAATGCGTGCATTCCCCTTAGCCACAACAGGATAGAAGAATCCAATTACATAAATTCCTTCTTCTAAAAGGCGAGTAGCAAAATCTTGAGCTAGTTTGGCATCGTAAAGCATAATGGGGACGATGGGATGTGTTCCAGGTTTGATATCGAAGCCGGCCGCTAAAATTTGTGAGCGGAAATATTCAGTATTCTCCCATAATTTATCACGCAAAGCCGTACTTGAACTCAACATATTCAACACTTCGATGCTGGCTCCTACAATACTTGGCGCCAATGAATTTGAGAATAAATAAGGACGCGACCGTTGGCGTAACATATCTACAATTTCCTTTCTGCCTGAAGTGAATCCACCCATCGCGCCGCCTAATGCTTTTCCAAAAGTTCCGGTAATAATGTCGATGCGCCCCATCACGTTGCAATGTTCGTGCGTTCCTCTGCCCGTTTTTCCCATAAATCCAGAGGCATGGCATTCGTCAATCATAACAAGAGCATTGTATTTATCGGCTAGGTCACAGATTTTATCAAGTTGAGCGATGGTACCATCCATACTAAACACACCATCGGAAACAATCATGCGATGACGCAAATGTTGAGTTGCTTTTAATTGCTCCTCTAAATCCGACATATCGTTATGCTTATAACGATAGCGTTGAGCCTTGCATAAACGCACTCCATCAATGATAGACGCGTGATTTAATTCATCACTGATGATGGCATCTTGCTCATTGAGTAAAGGTTCAAAAACACCGCCATTTGCATCGAATGCAGCAGCGTATAAGATGGTATCTTCTGTTCCTAAAAACTCAGAAACTTTACTTTCTAATTCTTTATGAATATCCTGTGTACCACAAATAAATCGAACACTACTCATTCCGAAACCATGCGTGTCGATAGCCTTTTTAGCAGCGTCGAGAACACGTTGATGGGAAGATAATCCCAAATAATTATTCGCACAAAAATTAATTACTTCTAAATTGTTGGCGGTGATATCGGCACCTTGAGGAGAACTAATCACTCTTTCATTTTTATAGAGTCCGGCTTCCGCTATTTCTTGTAACTCCTTTGCGAGTACGGGTTTTAGTGTATTGTACATAGATGACTTTTGAGAGCATAAAGTTAAGAAACTTCACGAATCAATCGAAAAGAATAAAAGATCACTATTTTAGCCCTTCCAAGAACACTTAACATGAAAAAAATCCACTATTTTTTGTTCATCCTCCTTACTAGCATTTTTTACCGACAAGCATTCGCCCAAGGCCCCGTTTCTTTACGCTGTGCGAATGTATTTCCCAATGGCAATGTTCAAATCAAATGGGTGAATCCCACACCTAATTCAGGTCTCATTTTCCGGGCCATTTATAGAGATGGGGTGAATATCGCCACGATAAATGTGGACACAGTCACTACCTATTTAGATACTCAGGCTAACGGAAATCAACAAAGCCATACCTATGATGTAATAAGTTCTTACCTGCCTATTCAGGTTTTTCAAAGTAATTACATCTCTTCCATTTTCTTAACGACAGTAAACAATATTTCCAATGCTAATCCGGGCCAGGCCACTTTAAGCTGGAACATGTTACCCTTGCAATCTTCTTCGGGTAATTATACCGCTTTTTCCGATTATCAAACAGGAAGCATGGCGCAACTTGGGAATTTTTGGCCGAACTTTACCGCAACTGAAACGATAACCGACTGCCAACATACCATACATCATCAAATTGTAGTAAACGATGCAACGGGTTGCGTTTCGAACTCCAACCTAACGACAGGTATATTTTCGCAATTAGGAAATGTGGTTGCCAATCCGGATTTGCGATGCGTGAGTGTTTTACCCAATGGAAATGTTCAGTTAACATGGCTAACACCTTCCGGATCATCCACGGATTTTAATAATTATAAAATAAAAAGAAATAATGTAATCATTGATTCTGTTGTAGTATTTCCTCAAACATCTTTTGTGGATGCTGGCATCAATGCCAACAATTTCAAATACGACTACACGGTTGTTTCTAATTCAGGTTGCTCCGGAGATAAAGTCGGAAGTAATTCAACCAATACCATGTCAAGTATTCATCTCGTTACCTCTACACCTTCTTCGTCTTCATGTCAAGTAGATTGGAATGGGATGCCGTTGCTGCCAACAGCAGGCTTCTACGAGGTAAAAAGAGATTTAGGAAGTGGTTACATTTTAATCAACAACACATTAAATTTAACTTATTTGGATGCAAATATTCCGGGACCGTCTACTGCATTCTATAAAATTACGGTGAACGATATGAGTGGTTGCATTTCCAGTTCCAACATCAGCAATCCTGTTATTATTACTTCACTATTTGATCACTCAGTAAGTAATAAACTAATTGCTACTTATCCTAATCCAGTCATTGATAAATTGTATTTTTCAAAACCGGTACAAGAATTACTTATTTATGATATTCTTGGAAAATGTGTATTCATGCAATCTCAACGAATCACCGAATTAGATCTTTCAAATTTGAAAGCCGGTCGTTACACAACTAAGATGATTGTCGACCATCAATTGGTAGTGATCAATTTCATCAAAGAATAAACAATTGTTTTTTTTACAAACTATATCTTTTCCCGGCTTTTAATTTTACAACATTCTTTAACTCCAATTGCAAAAGTGTGTTTGCTAACTTTGAAAATGGCAGTGCAGTGGCAGATGAGATTACATCAACACCACACTCCCCTTTTTCTTTGAGCACATCAACCACACGATTTTCATCTTCACTCAACTCAAAAAATAACTGCGTTTGTTTTATAACTTGTTCTTTCTTTTTATCATCAGTCCAACCCATCAACCAAATTAAATCGTGGGCACAAGTTATGAGTGCAGCTTTTTGATCGCGGACATAGGCATTACACCCTTTGCTGAATTCGTCATTCACTCTTCCAGGGAAGGCAAATACTTCACGATCGTAACCTTGCGCTAGATCAGCAGTGATGAGTGCGCCGCCCTTCTCACTCGCTTCAACAACAACTACAGCATCGCACATTCCAGCAACGATTCGATTTCGAGAAGGAAAATTCTCTCTGTCGGGAGGTGTTTGACTTGGATACTCCGTTAAAATCCCACCCTGAGTTAACATTTTTCCTGCCACGGTACGATGCAGTTGTGGATAGATGCGATCCATGCCATGAGCCGTAACACCAATGGTAGGAATACCAAACTGAAGTGCCGCTTCGTGGGCGCAAATATCAATACCATAAGCCAATCCACTCACCATCGTTATATCCAATCCTTGCAACTCCTCCACCAATTTTTTCGTTACCTCCTCACCGTTAGTAGTGGATGATCGAGTACCTACGATGGCAACAAATCGACCATGATTTAAATTTGCATTCCCTTTAAAATACATAAGACAGGGCGCATCGGCACATTGCTGCAGCCGATTTGGATACCCTTCATCCGTATAAAATAAAACTTGGAGCTTATGTTTTTTAACAAAGGCCAATTCCTTTTCAGCCCTTTCCAAAACAGATACATTAAATGCATTTTGAATCCGCTTTGGCCCTACTCCCGGTATTTTAGCTAACAAAGCTTTCCGTTCTTTAAATACAGAAACAGCAGAACCACAATGACTATATAGGGCTCTAGCGATAACAGGTCCTACGTTCGGCAATAAACTTAATGCAATACGATGTAATAACTCTTCTTCTGGTTCCATATTAAAATCACCGCCGGGATTGAATAAAATTCACCGATTGGGACTCCGCAAATATAGATATTAATAAAAAAATGATGATCTTTTGGGCAAAATAAATTTGCAGCCTTCCAATGACTCGATACAACCATTATTTCCTATCAATACTCTGCCTTCTTTTTGTTGCAAAAACATATGGCCAAGAAGGTATTATCAAAGGAAAAATTGAAGATGCCATCACCAACCAATCGCTTCCATTTTCAAGTGTTGCCCTGAAAAATAGCGCAGTAGGAACCATAGCCGATGCAAACGGCTATTTTGAATTGAAAGTTCAACCCGGAAAAGTGATTCTTGTTTTTAGCTTTTTAGGATACACACCCATTGAAAAAAGTGTAACCATCGAACCCCTTAAAACACTTGAACTTACCATTCAACTTTCCAAAAATGAAATATCCAACACCTGGAAACCGGTGGTTATAACGGCAGGCCGTTTAGAACAACGGCTTGAACAAACCGTTACATCGATGGAAATTTTACCATCCAAGTTATTGGAATCACGTGTAGAAAATTCGTTAGAAACAGCCATCGAACAAGTACCAGGCGTAACGGTGATAGATGGGCAAGCGAATATTCGAGGCGGCTCCGGCTTTAGCTATGGAGCAGGATCCAGAGTTTTAGTGATGGTAGATGATCTGCCGATGTTAGCGGGCGATGCCAATGATGTAAAATGGAATTTTATTCCCATTGAACAAATGGAACAAGTAGAAGTTTTGAAAGGAGCTTCCTCTGCCTTGTTTGGCTCTTCTGCTTTGAACGGTGTGATTAATATGCGTACCGCAATGCCTGGTGAAAAGCCAACAACCATATTAACTTTATACACGGGAATCTATGATGACCCTAAAGACGAAAATAAAAAATGGTGGGGCGAAGAAACACAAATGACAAGTGGAGCCCATTTCGCACACCGACAAAAATTTAAAAATCTTTCTGTTGTATTAGGAGCACATGTTTATGAGGATGAAGGCTATCGTCAAGGTGAAACGGAGAAAAGAATTCGTGCCAACACAAATCTTCGTTATTCCTTTGAAAAAATTAAGGGACTAACCGTAGGACTAGCCGCAAATGTTCAACAATCGAAAGGTGGAACTTTTTTAATTTGGAAAGATGATACCACCGGCGCTTATTTACCTTTGGGAGGCATTGGATTACCTGGATCAACGTTAAGCGAGTATACTTCCGAACGTATAACGATAGATCCCTATGTTTTATTTAGTCCCGGAAAATGGATTCACAAATTACGAATGCGATACTTCTACACGGTAAATAAAAATAATACGCAACAAGGTGCTGAATCGAATTTATATTATGCAGAGTATTTAGTTCAACGAAGAATTAAAGACAACATTAATATTTCCATCGGCGCATCAGGCAGCAAGACCGAAGTGAATGGCGATTTATATTCCAAGCAGAATGGCCAAAACATGGCGATGTATACGCAAGGCGATGGCACTTTCGGAAAATTGAATGTGAGCATCGGGGGTAGAATTGAGCAAGGAAAAATTTCGGGAAAATCTTTTGATCCGCAATATCTTTTTCGAACGGGTATAAGTTACCAAGCCTGGAATGGTGGATTTATTCGCAGCTCCTATGGACAAGGATTTCGCTTTCCCTCCATCGCCGAAAAATTTATTCGCACACAAGTGGGAAGCATTGTAATTTATCCGAATGACTCATTAGAAATAGAGAGAGGATGGTCGGCCGAAATTGGATTGAAGCAAGTCATTCAACTGAAATCGTGGCGTGGATTGGCCGATGTAAGTTACTTCATCAC
>JANOAX010000137.1:0-5045 GCA_031411335.1 Bacteroidota bacterium | reverse complement strand
CCGCACCTCGCGAGAAAATTTAGCAAAGAGAAAAGCGACCGAATGGCTTAGCGTCTCCGCGCCTCGCGAGAAAATTTAGCAAAGAGAAAAGCGACCGAATGGCTTAGCGTCTCCGCGCCTGCGAGAAAATTTAGCGATGCGTAGCCTTTGAGTCCTTTAGTTATCGTGACTCCCTCCCGATAGCTATCGGGACTCCTAATCTCCTATTCACCCATTCTCAATGAATTCCCGTAGCTTTGTTTCTACTTTATGGTAGCCCTCCTCAATCTATACAAGCAAAGTTTTTCCAATCTACAGAGGAATATTTGGGTATTGTCTCTAGCCATGTTTGTGAATAGAAGTGGTTCGATGGTACTCTTATTTACTTCTTTATATATGACCAACGAATTGCATTTCTCCATTGGCGATGCTGGGGTGGTGATGAGTTTATACGGAATAGGAAGTGTTTTAGGTAGTTATTTGGGAGGATGGTTAACCGATCGATATAGTTATTTCAATATCATGATTGGCGCCTTGCTTTCCAGCGGATTTATTTTACTTTTTTTATTGATAGTACATTCCATGATTGGAATTGCAGTGGTCATATTTTTATATGCGTTAACTGCCGATTTATTTCGACCAGCAAATTCAAAAGCAATTGCCGTCTATAGTGATGCTAAGAATAGAACAAGATCTGTTTCCTTAGTTCGACTCGCTGTGAATTTGGGATTTACGGTAGGTCCAGCAGTAGGAGGTTTTGTCGCACTTTATTTAGGGTATAAATGGCTGTTTGTGATTGATGCTATCACCACCATGGGAGCGGCAGCCTTATTGTATTTTTATTTGCCTCGAAAACATGTTGAAACTGTACCTAGCAATCCAGCAATTTTGAAAGACAGGAGCACATCTGCTTATCGTGATTTGAATTATTTGGTTTTTATTTTTTTAGTGGCACTTTGGGGTACTTGTTTCTTTCAAATATTTGCGAGCATTCCTCAATACTTCAGTAAAGTTTGTAAATATAATGAAGCAACCATTGGATTATTATTGGCCTTGAATGGATTCTTAGTTGTTTTGATAGAAATGCCACTGATTATGAAATTGGAAAGTAAAACTAAAATTTTTCCTTTCATTCGTATAGGTGCTTTATTACTTCCTGTTTCTTTTTTGGTTTTGTTTTTCGGAAAAGCAATGATGATTTGGGCAATTCTCTACACAGTCATCATCACCTTCTCAGAAATATATGCTATGCCGTTTATGATGAACTTTGCCTTGTCGAGGCCACACGTTGAACGGCAAGGACAATACTCTGCATTGTATTCAATTTCGTTTGGCATTTCAAATATTGCTGCTCCATTAATAGGTCTTGGGATAGCTAATACTTATGGTTTCGATATGATGTTTGCAGGAATAATTTTAATGAGTTTGCTCGCTTTTGTTGGTTTTACTTTTATGGGAAAAAGTGAGTTGAAGCGAGTGTAATAATTAAAGTTTTTCTTTAAGCCCAAATAGATTATCCTGATTTTCGATTAGTTGTAGAATTATTTATAGCTCCTATTTTAAATAAATATATTGATATTCAATATATTGACGTCAGATTTAACAAGAAAAATAGATCTGGCTTGCCTAGAGTTAAGTTTTCTGTAAATTAGTAAATTATTAATGTTAATTTAACACAACTCAATCCAGAACCACCTTGAAAAAATTACTTACATTTAGTTTTATGCTATTATTTGCTCTACAATCGTTTGATGCAAAAAGCCAATTAGTCATCAATGAATATTCCACATCTAATTTAACTCAGTTTGTCGACGACCATTCTGATTATGGTGATTGGATCGAAATTTATAATACTACTCCTGCCATTATTTCTTTAGCAGGGTATCACTTGAGCGACAACAAAAACAATTTATTGAAGTATACTTTTCCTGCAGCTGCTATGATAGGCTCAAACGGTTTTTTGAGAGTGTGGTGTAGTGGAAGAAATACGAACACTACCACTACTTATCACACAAATTTTAAACTCACTCAATCTAAAACGAACAAAGAAAATATTGTGCTTTCAACTCCTTCAGGAGTCATCCTCGATAGTTTATCACTGGCGAAAACACAATTGGGACATTCTTACGGTCGTGTGACCAATGGCTCTCCGTTATGGGGAATATTTACTTCACCAACTCCGAACGCCTCTAATAATACAGCAACTGCTTATGCTCGATATGCTGACAAACCCGATTATTCAGTTGCTGCTGGATTTTATGCAGCCCCTTTTACGGCATTAATCACACATACAGAGCCAGGTGGAACTGTGAGATATACTACAGATGGAACCGTTCCTACAACATCTTCACCGATTTACACGGCTGGTGTTACAATTTCGGCGACCACTGTTTTAAAAGCAATTACATGGAGTCCTGATCCAACTATATTACCAAGTTTTGTTGAGTTTAAGTCTTATTTTATTAATGTAAACCATACATTACCTATCATTTCTATTTCTGCAACTCAGTTAACCACATTAGCGAATGGTACTGGAACTTTAGAGCCAAAAGGAACATTTGAATATTTTGATACTGCGGGAGTGCGACAGGCAGACACATACGGTGAGTTTAATCGCCATGGACAGGATTCATGGGTACTTAGTCAACGAAGTTTAGATTTTGTGTCGCGTGATGAAATGGGTTACAACCATAGTATTGAAGAAAAATTATTTCATTGGTCAACACGTGATAGTTATCAAAGAATTATTTTACGTGCTGCTGGTGATGATAATTATCCTGCTGATCATCGCACCGCAAACATAGGAAGTGCTCATATTCGTGATGCCTACATCCACATGTTAGCACTTAAAGGAGGAATGAAGTTAGATGTACGTAATTCTGAAAAGGTGATTGTGTATTTGAATAATGCTTACTGGGGAGTGTATGATATTCGCGATAATCCAGATGACCATGATTATACGGAGTATACTTATGGCCAGGATAAATTCCATTTGGAATATATCGAAACATGGGGAAATACTTGGGCTCAGTATGGAGGTCAAACCGCTCTGAATAATTGGAATGCACTGTACAATTATATCATGACAAACAGCATGGCTAATGCTTCTAATTACAATACTGTAATCAATCAGTATGATGCTGCTAGTTTAGTAGATTATGTTTTTGTGAATGGTGCTACTGTTTGTTCCGATTGGTTGAATTATAATACAGGTTGGTGGAGAGGTACAGATACCACAGGTACACATAGGCGTTGGGGTTATATCTTATGGGATAATGATGCAACATTCGGTCATTATATAAATTACACTGGTATTCCAAATCGCAATTTTAATGCTGCACCATGTGATGTAGAAGGTCTAAATGGGAATTCAGATCCTGAAGGTCATATTCAAGTGTTGAATCGCCTTCGACAAAATCCAGATTTCCAACAGTTCTATGTTTCTCGAATGGTGGATTTATGGAATACGGTATTTAGTTGTGATAATATGTTAACGCAGTTAGATAGTGTAGTAAATAAATTGGATCCTGAAATGGCCATGCATGCTACACGTTGGAATGGAACGTATGCTGAATGGTTATTAAATGTAGATACCATTCGTACATTCATCACCAATCGTTGTAATTGGATGTCTAATGGATTTATTAATTGCTATGGATTGAATGGTCCATACGATATTACATTAAATGCAGATCCGGTAGGAGCAGGCACTATTCAGTTGAACACACTTCTTCATTCTGATTTACCTTGGACAGGAAAATACTTTGGTGGAATGGATAATATTTTACAAGCCAATGCAAATACTCCTTATCAATTTGTGAACTGGACATCCAATTCTCAAGTCTTTAATCCCAATGACAGTACTGCCATTGCTCGAGTCAATTTTACTTCGAATGACTCCATCGTTGCACATTTCTCATTTGCTACTCCGGTTTTTGAAATCACTTCAGATGTCCCCGTAGCGAATGTTTATCCCACCATCGTTTCAGATTTGACTACGCTGGATTTTAGCTTACCTAAAGTGGAAAACGTAAGTATCGAATTGTACAACATCACAGGACAAAAGATGGCCACACTTGCCAATAAAGCACAAATGGCAGCTGGATTCCATACCATGAATTTGTCAATGGTTTCTAACGGAATGCAGGAAGGAATTTATTTACTTCGTTTCGTTGCTGGAAATACCCAGAAAACATTCAAATTAATTTTTACAGGAAAATAAAAATAGTTGTAATTGGTATTACAGCTTTCTCCAATCGGAAACGAAAGGAGAAAGCTGTACAGCCGGAATCGTTCCTGTCTGCAATAAAAAACTTCCAATCAACTCTTTTTTATTGGATGTAGAAATCTGAATACGATAAAGTCCAGGCCACAAAAAAATATTATTTTTTCCATTCACAATTCGAATCAACGAATTTTCTGGATTTTCCATTTCCTTCGAATCATCGTTTTCCCCTATTAAATTCCAAGTGGGTTCTGTCTTATAATTTAAAAGCTCATTTCTTTTTTCAAGTCCATCTGCTTTGCTTATTGACACGAATGAATTAAATCCCTTGCTTTTATTTTTAGAAGTATAAAAATCTTCTGTGGCAAGATGACCCTTGTTCGGACTTGTTAATTCAGGAACAGGTGATAAAACACGAAATCCTAATTCTGTTAAAGTATCTTCAATGAAAAAGTAAAGCGTATAACATTCCTTTCCGGTTTCTTTTATTACAAAAGCATTTCCCGAATCTATACATTCGAAATAACTCAATGAAGCATCATAAGGATTTCGATTTACTTGTTCTCCATAAACTCGTTTATGGGTTTCAGATCCGAAAAGCGATAAGCGTTGCGCATTTGAGAGCGAAGAGTAAAGAAACAGAAAGAGGAGGGGGAGTATTGGTAATTTCATTGTTCTAAAATAGACAATGCAGATAAATTTTGATCTATAATGAGTTTACTCAAAAGTATTTTTTGCTAATCGGACATAAAAAAAGGAGCATTTCTGCTCCTTTTTTATTAATCTCTGGCGGTCCGGACGGGACTCGAACCCGCGACCCCATGCGTGACAGGCATGTATT
>JANOAX010000136.1:0-8778 GCA_031411335.1 Bacteroidota bacterium | reverse complement strand
TGTTGACCCCAGCAGTACAAGACCTAAAGGTCTAGACTGCTGGGCTAGGCAAACAAGACTCAAGGACTCTTCTGTGTCAATGGGAATATTTTAAAAAGACAAAGGGACAAAGCTTTCGCTTCATCCCTTTTTATGTTGACCGACCAGGGCTCGAACCTGGACTCTTCTGAATCAAAATCAGACGTGTTGCCAGTTACACCATCGGTCAATCCTAACTTGGCGGTGCAAATTTATAAAATTCTCTCTTTCTAAAAAGAGAAATTATAGGATTAACCGTTAACTAGCACTTTTAATTTTGTACCTGGCTTAATGTTGGTGTTAGAGAGATTATTAATATTCTTAATCATCTCTACAGTAAGACCTTCGTATCGTTTAGCAATATTCCAAAGTGTATCACCAGGTTGAACAATATAGTATTTGAAAGCTGGTTTTGGAGAATTTTTTACTTCTGCAGTTTCATTAGATACCTTTTGAGTGTCGTTTATTGCATCAGCTTGTTCATCAACTTCTATTTTTTGAACGGTATCGGACTTATGTGGAACTTCCTTTTTAGCCGTCAATTCTTCTTTGGAAACGGCTTTCACAGGAACTTTCGTTTTTACCCAATTGTAAACTGTTAATCGCTGACCAGAACGAACTGTACTTGAACGCAACTTGTTCATTTTTTTCACCTGAGCCAGCGTCATATCGTATTTAGAAGCAATTTTTCCCAAACTTTCACCTCTACGCACAGTATGCGTTTTCTTCACACGCTTGGTTTGAGTATCATAAGTCGCAACTTCATCTCCCTCTTCCTCTTCAACTTGACTTATTCTGTTTTTATAACTATTCATTACTGGTCGAGCGGCTGGTAAGGACTGAGCATAAATGCTTTCTTGGCTCAACATATAAATTGCCATCTTATTGGTAGGAAGACGAAGAATATAATTTCCACCTACATCAGGAATTAATCCGCGCTTATAAATTGGATTTAAATACGAAATCACATCTAACGGTAAATCCAATGTTGCAGCTAATGTTTTAAAATTGATGGGTTGATTAACCACTACCGTATCCACTTCAAAATAAGAATAGGCAGGACTTACTGGATACAAATTATGTTCACGTGCATGTTCCATCACATAGGTGATTGCAATAAATGCTGGTACATAATTCTTCGTTTCATTGGGGAGGTAATTCATGATGTCCCAAAAGTTGGTTTTTCCACCTGAACGCTTAATGGCTTTATTCACATTTCCTGCACCACAGTTATAAGCAGCAATCACCAATAACCAATCGCCATAAATGTTGTACATATCCTTGAAATACTGACATGCTGCTTGTGTAGATTTGATGGGATCACGACGCTCATCGGTATAAGAGTTTACTTTCAGATCGTATTGTAAACCTGTATTGTACATAAACTGCCAAATACCAGTAGCTCCTACTCGAGAAACCGCAATTGGATTAAGTGCAGATTCAACAATCGACAAATATTTAAACTCTAAAGGCAATCCTTCACGGTCAAGAGCTTCTTCGAAAATTGGAAAATAGAGATTAGATAATCCCATCACTCGTTGTGTTAAGCCACGCTTCTTCACCGCATACATATCTATAAATCCTTTTACATGCGAATTATAAGAAAGAGGAATAGGTGAATGTATAGCAGCCATCCTTTGCTCATAAACCTCGGTTGAAAATTGAGGAATTTCACCAGGGATGATAGCGTTTGGATCAAAGCATTTTGCATCTAACTGATTGTATCTTACAACATTATTAATTGTAACCAAACTATCTAACAAGGAAGAAATGGGATCGTATTCCTCTTCAGGAGAGGTAGATACATTGGTAATTTCTCTGGGTGCTTGAGCTAATACACTTGAGAACATCAAGGTATTGGTTAAAGCAAGAAGGGCTAATTTCAGTGTTATCTTCATCGACAGGACAGTTTTTTAGTTAAACGGAAATATTCCATTTAAGATATGGTAAATCTATGGGTAATGATAATTATTATTCTCCATATAGCACATAAGTTATAATGACGATTGTCTTGATAACTTGCTAATTAAAGCTTCAAAACAATGAGATTTTACTATTTCTTACTCTGTGGAGAACCGATTTTCAAAACTTCTTACAATAATTCATCCATGGGATGAAATAGCAGAACTTTTGCCTCGGTAGGCAAATTTAAAAAAAATGGGTGAATTGTAGTGAAAGTTGGGTGAAGAGATAGATCTAATCGACCATAGAAACTCTACTCTTCGACCTAAGTACTTTTATCAGGTAAGGAGAAACTGCGAACAAAGCGCCTAAAAATGTAAGCACAGTTAACAGCATAAGGCTAGATATATTTCTCAAAACCAATGCTATAAGAATAAAGGAGATGTTCACTAAGTATAAAGTAAGGGCTGCCTCACGATGGGTTAATCCTAAATCCAATAACTGATGATGGATATGATTTCGATCTGCAGCAAAAGGAGATCGACCGTTCATCAATCGAATACAGAAAATTCGAAGGGTATCCGCCAAAGGAATCATTAAAATAGCAACGGCCATAGCTGGACTCGATCTGAAAGGAAATGCATAAGGTAAAGAGTCGAAACTCATCTCTACGAAATTCACACAAAGAATGGATAGAATTAATCCTACTACTAATGAACCCGTATCTCCCATAAAAATATTGGCAGGAGAGAAATTATAAACTAAGAACGCTAAGAGTGAACTAAACAAAGAAAACGCCAATATACAGAGCGCAATCTGATTATAATTATAAAACCACAATCCAAAAGTAAAGGCCGCAATGGCACCTATTCCTCCTGCTAAACCATCTATACCATCAATTAAATTATAGGCATTGATAATGGTAATCATCGTCACGATAGTTACAAATACACTCAACCAATAAGGAATTTGATAAATACCTCCCACTCCATATAAGCTTGTAATTCGCATATCTGCAAAAAAGACAATAATGAGTGACGCAAACAATTGTCCGTATAATTTTTTATGCGCAGTCAATTCAACGATATCATCCTTTATTCCAATAAAAAACATCACAATAATCGCTGCAATGATATATTGTGTTGAGAAAGTTTCAAGTCCAGCCGACCAAAGCGTATAGGAGAACACAACTCCAGCAAAAATAGCCAAACCGCCTAACGTCGGAATACTAGAAGAATGCTTTTTTCTTTCGGTAGGCTCATCAAACAAATTTTTAATTACAGAAACACGAATAATAGATGGAATCGCCAAAAAGGTGATGAGAAAGGCAGAGATGCAAGCAAAGGTTAAGTTTAACATAGAAAGATTTTGTCCCAAATTATATTTAAAAGCCGTTCGCAAAGAATAATTATGGTGAACGTTCCCGTTTACTAAGGGAAGGATAATTACCGAGATGCTAATAGCTAATATTAGGGATGATTAATTTCTTACAAAGCTATAACATACAAGCGTTACAAGTCAAGCAAAAGAGTCATCTAATTCGGGGATATTTGGCTTCTTTTTTAAAAATCGTAGTACCTATTGAACAAATTCGTCCTGAATCCGCCTTGAATTAAGATTGTATTATCCGTCTTATTTGGCTGAACGGCACTACGAGAGGCCAAATTCAAGAAAAGATTCATTCGATTGGATGGATTTAATAAGAAGCTAATGTTCAGACTTGCCCACATTAATTTTGTCTTAAGACCCTGACCTACTTCATTTTGATACTCTTGTTGATAGGTTCCATAGGGAAGAAAAACATTTTGGCCCCAATTGGTACCCGAGGTATCGTATCCAACTTCAGCATAACTCACTTTTGCATCAAAATTCCAACGCTTATAATTATATCGAGCTATCCCAACCATTTCCCAAAAGTTAGCACCTAATGGATGCGCTAATGCTGCACGATGGTGACTATAACTACCCATAGCATCACGATGCTGGTAAGTATACGGCCTAACGTAATTTAATTCTCCCTGCAAGTACAAGGATTTTACACCAAACACGTCTATGCTTTTAAATCCAGCTTGAATACCTTGCTTGTTCGCCCACCAACCATTACCCGCCTTCACATTATTAAATAAGAATTCATCCAACATAATTTGGCCGTACAAGGAATTTTTGCTGTTGAGTTTATATTTCAAATTTATTCCCATTAACACATTATCCGGTGAGCCAATGCTAAACTCAACAGGGCGTAAAAAGATAAATGGATTTAAATAACCAAAATCAAATCCACGTGAATTATTATTAGTGTCGGCATGCCAAATAACCGACTCGAACAATCCTAATGTTAATCGCTTTCCAATATCCACATCGAGATAATGCATCGATGCGTATTTACTTTCAAAAGGATATGTATCATTTTGGTCGATGCGATCTAAGTTGCGCAACTGCATGAAAAGATTCACATATCTAATTTTCCAGAAATCGGTGATGATTTTAAAATAAGGATAATGAAATGCATTATCGGAAAGCAATAAGGATCGATAACCATCGCCGATAAAGTGACGATCTTGTCCAAACTCAAATGTAAAATGTTTGTTGAGTTGAAAGTTGATAGTACCTGTAGAGAATGCGTAATCGAAAGCTTCCGTATCAAATTTTTTCACACGACCTTGCCCAGGCACAACTCTACTTTTACGAGCAGCGGAGTCAAGATACAGGGGAAATAAACTTTGATTTTCATAGAAAGTTGCATTGAAACCAAATCTTTTTCCGATGGATCCGTTCACCCAAACACCTCTTGTATTTGTGTGAAAATTACGATTATTTTCTTGATCTTGCCCTGCAGCAAATTCAAAAACAGGATCCAAGTACAATCGAAAATCTTCTTCTTCTACTTGAACTAAATGCTCCGTAAATAATTTTCTACCAATCCATCTTTGGTTAAATTTCCGATCTGATCGAACCTTGTAACGAATTAAAGAATCGTATACTTTTCCATTATCGATTTCTTCCAAGTCGGTTTCTTCCGATGCACTCATCGAAGCGCGAACAATATCACTTCTCAAATAAGGTTTGAACGAAGTATGCAC
Source organism: Bacteroidota bacterium (assembly GCA_031411335.1). Taxonomy (GTDB): domain Bacteria; phylum Bacteroidota; class Bacteroidia; order AKYH767-A; family OLB10; genus JAJTFW01. The sequence continues at coordinate 3,778 of JANOAX010000136.1, read as the reverse complement.
ACCATTGCCAACTCGGTTCATATCCTTCACAAAGGATTGTTCTACTTCATTGCTCAGTGGGATAAACGCTGACTGTGCATTTCCGACTAAAACAGATTGACAAAAGATAACGGTAAAGAGTATACGTAGTTTTTTCATGATCATTAATTATTACCAAATATTTTTCCTTTGAACCAGATGCGAGATGTCCCATCTGGTAAATCGTATTTCAATGTATTTCCGTTGAGCTGATATCCTGCGATGACTTCCATGGATACTTCCCACGATTTTCCTTCTGTGAAGATATGCAAACGATTATTGATATCCATCCAAGCAATATTATTCTCACTCATCTGATAACTTTGTGGAAGAAACTCATCTAAAATAAATCGTTGACCATCTAACATCAATTGAAACTTATTATTAAAAAAGAAAACGACCGAACGATCGCGCACTTTGTAAAAATCAGGGATATACGACTCTACTTTAAGCAATTTCCCATTGGTAAAAACTTTGAAGGAATTATCAGCAGCAATGTAAGCGACAACATCAACTCCCGACTGATAAGACTGCGGGAACAACTGCTCGAGCACCAAAATTTTCTTATTGTAAAAAACTTTTAGGTAGTTGTATAACCCATCTACATAAGCCACTAAATTTCCGCCTGGATCAAATGATTCAGGAGCTACATTATCCAAATCATACACTTGATTATCCACATACGCTCTGAAAAATCCAGTATTATTAACATATCCAACCGTATTTTCTCCCACTTGATACTCTTGCAATTCCCCTACCAAAGTCATTTCTAAATCGTGCACTTTCCCATCTTTATACACTCGCAAAATGTCCACATTTAAATCACGAAATGCAATGAGGCTATCACTGACTTTCATGTCCTGCATAAAAAAAGTGAGTTGCGTAGTTTCGCCATTTTGAAAAACATTGAGCAATTGATCTCGTTGATAAAATAAAAAACTCTGCGTGACATTGTAAGACGTTGCCGTCATATCACCTAATTTAAATTTTTGACCTTTGTAATAGGCAATCAAATCATTCGCACTATTTGCATATCCAATGATAGAACCATTGGTTTTAAAAGAACGAACGGCCTGTTGTTCCAATTGATGAGGAACACCATTCTCAAAAACAAAAAGAAAGTTTCTAAAATCCGAATAGCCTTGTACAAAGTTAGGAACCTCATCTCCTGCCGGTGCAGTAAAAGAGCAACAGCAAAGCACGATGAGAATTCTCTTAATGTGTTTCAAGCAACTTTAATATTTCATCTAACTTTGGTGTCAGAATCACTTCGATGCGACGATTTTTCTTGCGGCCGTCAGATGAATTAGTTTTGTCGATAGGCATAAATTCACCTCTGCCGCCTGCTGTGAGACGAAGTGGATTTACTTTACTATTTGCTAAAACAATTTTCACGACAGAAGTTGCTCGCATAACGCTCAAATCCCAATTGTCTTTAATTTCTCCAGCACCTTTCATAGGAACATTATCCGTGTGCCCTTCAATTTGAATATTAATATCTGGATTCTTCTCTAATACTTTTCCAAGATCGCTCAATGCTTCGACTCCTTTTGGATCCACGACCGTACTTCCCGATGCAAAAAGCAAACGCTCCTCCATCATCACATACACTTTTCCGTTTTTCATTTCGACGGTGAGTCCTTTATCTTTATATCCCAAGAGCGCATTTGCTACTGAGTTACGCAATGCTTTCACGGCAGAATCTTTGCTTGCCAAAATTTGTTCCAGCTCGGCTAAACGGCGATTTTTGATAGTGAGGTCATCCGACAGCATCGACAAGGAATCTTCCTTCAACTTCAACATTTTAGCTTTGATGCTTAATTCATCTTCCTTCTTCTGCAATTTCTCTTGTGTTTTTTGCAGATCGCGAATAAGTTGCTTCGTAGCCTCGGAGTTAGCGGCGGAGGCTGGACCATCTTTCAATAAAGTTTGATAAGCGGAGTTGATGCGTTCGTAGTTTCCTTGCAAAGTACGCAATTCACTTCCTTTAGCACCTGTATCGGCTTGTAAGATATTGATACGATTTTTCAGATCATCGATCATGGCTAAAAGCTCGCCTTGTTTTGTCGTTAAGTTCAGATTAGAAGCTTTCAATTCTTCGTTTTCTTTGTCGCAGGCCGATTTTTTAGCTTTCAATTCATTGTGTAATCGTGCAGGAACACAGGAAACGACCGTAAAGGCCACTAAGAGGAGCAATGGGATTATTTTCTTCATGTTTAACATTGAATGCCCTAAATTAGGTAGAGAAGAGAGATGTCAGAAGAGAATTTAATGTAATATTCAACACAATTCTGTTGAAACTCAGGCGGTCAAAATACGCTAATAAAGGATATTATTCGTTCTCTTTACAAGATTAAGTAGTGTGAAAGGGAGAAGTTAAGGGGCTTGACAATAGCGGCTTACCCTTGGAGACGGAAGGGAGAGGCATAAAATTACGGCTAGAAAATTGTAATGAATTAACAATATTAAAATTGAATTAATCAAACGCGTACCTATCTCACATCGATTATGGAACAAAGATTAAGCGACAATTGGATTACAACGAATCACATCGACTTCGAGTATAAGAAGTACATTTTACTGGCTTACCTGCAACATGTAAATGATTGTTTTGAAGAAACCAAATTGTATCCAGCACTCAGTGAACTGGTAAAACACTACCGAAACTTGGTGGCATTAAGAGATCAAAAAAATAGTTTGTATAACAGCTTTCCCGAAAAATTAAATTCCGCTGATCTACAAAATTTCAAGTTGGTCTATGAAAAGTTAAGTACCGATGATCGCTTGATGACCGAATTAGAATCCATCATCAATTTTAGCATTCCACAATTTGAACAACATTTAGCAGAGGGAAAAAAGATTTATGATTTTATAGAATCAAAACTCAACATTTATCCGATTGGCATTGTTCCTTTGCATACTGATGCCGGTTATTTGCTATTAAAAAATGGCGACAAAAACGAAACGGTTGTCTTCGAATATCAAATTACTATTTTCGATCAACCTACCGAACGTTACCGTGCAATTGGTGTGCAATATGTAAATTCCTTTGAGAAGACATTACGCAACACCTATGAAAACATCAAGGGCGATTTATTGCGTTACAATAAAAATCTTCCTAATCCTGCGACGTATGTGATTGAGTCGGAGTTGACCTTACCTTTTGAAGACACGTTGTTGCCTCTGGCGAAACGTACATTAGTAAAATACCTACATTAGTTTTGATGTAGAAATCGTGAAATACGAATAATATCATTTATAAGTATTTAATAGTCCAACTAATTATAATAATATTTTTACCAAGTTAAGTACTAACATAGACTTGTACTGAATTTGATTTTATATAAATTTTGACGATTTAGTGCACCGGAAATTTGTACTAGAAACTCTAGTTATAAATTAAGATTCTAGTCCTATTTTACTTGTTACTTTCTTTTACGTGAAAAGAAAGTAACCAAAGAAAGCACGCCACCCAACACCAACCAATTTTTGCAGCTTCTGCCTTCTTCTTTCTTTCGCAACCAACGAACAATCTTTTGTGCTATCTCTTTACTTCATCGGTTCAGCAAAAATCGGTTCGTCCCGATAGCTATCGCATGCGCGTCAGGCTAAGAAGAATTTTTTTAGGAAAATTAACAGTCTTATCACTCTTAAAAATTAGAGTTTTCTTTTAAAAATATTTGCCTTGTTTTGCATCTAAAATAATTTATTGATTGGTACTGATGAGCCCGCCATCCATAATATTGGATTTCATCCAATA
>JANOAX010000135.1:0-18250 GCA_031411335.1 Bacteroidota bacterium | reverse complement strand
CCTATAACGTCGCCATAAATGGCGACGTTATTTCTAGTATTTTGGATATCCAAGTCACCACGAATTGATGCGGATACCTATAACGTCGCCATGAATGGCGACGTTATATATAGTATTTTGGATATTTAAATCAATACGAATTGTGGCTCATCCACTAAATTCAATTGACTCTAATACGCAGGGCTCCCGAACCGAAGCGAACTAAGATCGCGAACTAAAAAAATTACAGAAAAAAAATCCCGTACGAAACAAACTAACTCATCAACTCCGCCAACACTTCATGCGAACGAATACTGAATCCTTGGGTGTGGTGAAGTTCGAAGTAGGTGATGATGGCTTGGAGAATGTGCTTGCGTTCGTCGGCGGTCATTTTCATTTCGTGCGTGTCTTCGAGCGTTTGTTCGAGCAGTTCGTCGAAGCGTTGACTTAAATGTTGGTCGATGTAATATGGGTGCATGGGTTTGCTCTCGCGAAAAACTCCCTCTTTTAAATCAAAGCAACGTGAATGGTTTGAAAATCTTCCACTCGGATAAAATCCTAAGTAACGCGTGAGTTGTAAGCAAAAAATTAAATGGAATCGACTGGTTGTTTCTGGATGGAGATCGAGGATTTGAATGCTGTGGTCAATGAATCCGAATAAGTCGGGATTGGCTTCTTCCTCTTTGATGGAGCGATATAAAATTTCGGCGAGGAATAATGCGACGGTGGTTTTGATGGTATCGTAGGGAATATGAACCAACGGTGGTGATGCGGATACATCGGAGACACGATGTAATCCACCTTGCTTTTTAAAATACGCAACAATTTCAATGATGGTAAGCGGTTGAAAAAGATTGTTGGCAAAACGTGCTTTGGGTTTGCGTACACCGTTCACTAAAAAACTTTGTAGCCCCATGGTTTCGGTGTAGGCTTTTACAATGATGCTCGCCTCCGCGTAGGGAGTGATGTCGAGGACGATGGCGCGGGTTTTTTGGATCATGGATTTAAACGCAGCGGGCGCAACGGCTACGCAGCGGACGCGGCGAAATTATTTTACGAGAGTGATCAAATCTTGACCGATGTCTTTGCGGTAGTAGGCATAGTCGTAATTGATGTGGTGGGCAGCGGCGTATGATTTTTGGATGGCTTCTTCGATGGAATTTCCGAGGGAAGTGATGGCTAATACTCGACCACCATTCGTGACTACATCTTTTCCATTCATTTTTGTTCCAGCATGGAAGACGATGGTATCGCTAACTTCCTCGAGATTTTTTATGGTATACCCTTTTTCAAATGTTCCTGGGTAACCGCCCGACACCATGACAACTGTGGCGGCAGTACGTGGATCAATTTTGAAATCGATTTTATCGAGTTGTTGTGTTGCCGTTGCTTGCATTAATTCCAAGAAATCATTTTGAATGCGTGGCACAACGGCTTCCGTTTCGGGATCGCCCATTCGGCAATTGTATTCTATTACTTTGGGTTCACCACCTACATTCATTAATCCAATAAAAATAAATCCGTGGTAATTAATATTCTCTTTTGCTAATCCGAGAATGGTGGGTTTAATAATTTGCTCTTCTACTTTATGTACGAACGATGCATCCACAAACGGAACCGGACTCACGGCTCCCATGCCACCTGTATTTAATCCTTTGTCGCCATCACCGATGCGTTTATAGTCCTTGGCTTCTGGTAAAATTTTATAATTCTTTCCATCCGTCAATACAAACATCGACACTTCAATTCCATCTAAGAATTCTTCTATTACGACCTTCTCTCCGGCTTTACCAAACTTTGCATCGCCGAGCATGGCTTTCAATTCGACTTTTGCTTCTTGTAAATTATCGAGGATGAGAACTCCTTTTCCTGCAGCCAAACCATCTGCTTTTAACACATACGGAGGCCGCAATGTTTCCAAAAAACGATACCCATCGTCTAACTTCGCAAACGTAAAACTTGCATACGCTGCAGTAGGAACGCCATGACGCTTCATAAAATTCTTACTGAACTCCTTGCTTCCTTCCAACTGTGCACCCATCTTAGAAGGACCAATAACGGGAATGTGTTTAATCAACGAATCGGATTCAAAAAAATCGACAATGCCATTCACCAAGGGATCTTCAGGACCCACTAAAATTAAATCCACCTTATTCTCCAACACAAAAGTTTTGATACTTTCAAAATCGTTCGGTGATACATCAACGTTAGTTCCTAACATGGCGGTTCCTGCATTTCCAGGAGCAATAAATAACTGATCACATTGCGCACTCATCACCAAAGCACGCGCAAAAGCATGTTCACGGCCACCGGATCCTAGAAGTAATATTACTGACATCGCTTTGATCTAAATTATTGTATTTTATTGCTCTACACTCATTAATTATTTTCTGGCTGCTGGCTTCTAGCTACTAGCTGCTAGCCGCTGATATTAGCTGCTAACTTCATCTCTACATAATATTAACGCAACTGTTTTAAACCTAGAATTATATTTCTTCTGACAGACTTCTGTGTGCAGCATCCCGATAGCTATCTTGACACCAATTCACCAATTCACCAACTCACCAATTCACCAATTTACCACTTCGGTGTTACCCCCATATTGTACAACATAAACGAATACGTATCTGCTACTTCTTCTATGGTCTTGCTCAATGGTTTTCCGGCACCGTGTCCGGCTTTCACATCGACACGAATGAGTACTGGGTTAGTTCCTTTCTGATTTTCTTGCAACGTTGCGATGTACTTAAATGAATGTGCGGGCACCACACGGTCATCGTGATCGGCAGTTGTTACCATCACCGCAGGATAATTTGCAGGCTTGATATTATGGATGGGAGAATACCCATACAAATTTTTAAAATGTGCGAGCGTATCACTGGATCCATACTCAACCACCCATCCCCAACCAACAGTAAACTTGTGGAAGCGTAACATGTCCATTACACCCACTTGAGGAAATGCAACCTTGAATAATTCGGGACGTTGATTCACGACGGCGCCAATTAACAATCCACCATTCGATCCACCTTGCACTGCCAAGTAAGACGGCGAGGTATATTTTTCACTGATAAGATATTCAGCTGCCGCAATAAAATCATCAAACACATTTTGCTTCTTCAACAGCATTCCAGCTTTATGCCACGCATCGCCGTACTCACCGCCGCCACGAATATTTGCCATTGCGTAAACGACACCTTGCTCGAGGAGTGCGAGGCGTGTTGCACTGAATCCTGGATTTAAATTTACATTGAATCCACCGTAAGCATAAAGCAATGTTGGATTTTTTCCTTCGCGCTTCAATCCCTTCTTGTAAACAATAAACATCGGAACCTTTGTTCCATCCTTACTTGGATAAAACACTTGCTCGGTAGTATAATCATCTGGATTAAACTTCACGCCCGATGAACGGAACTTCGAAACTTTTTTATCGGCAATACTATAACGATAAATAGTAGGAGGGTACGTGAAAGAGGTAAATGTAAAAAACACTTCCTTATCGTCAATATATCCACCAAATCCAGTAGCGGTACCAATGGCAGGCAATTCCACTTCGTGCTCTTTTACTCCTTCATAACTGTATTGATACACATGAGAGGAAACATCCTGCAAATAATTCAAAAATAATTTTCCACCTGCGGTAGTAACATTTTCCAACAACGATTTCGTTTCAGGAACTACTATTTTCCATTGCTTCTCGTAATCCATTTCTGGATTGAAAGAATTAAGATCGAGCGAAATTAAATGATTGTTTTGAGCGCCGTGATTTGTGCTTACGATGATTTTACTTCCAACGCTTTCTACCACTCCGTACTCATTACTGAAACCTTTAAACAACATCTTCGGAACCATGTTTGGTTGATCTAAATTTTTGTAAAGAATTTCTGTTCCATACGTTCCTTGCGAAACATAAATAAAAAGATACTTTTCATCTTCGGTAACTTGAGCACCATAATAGCGCAATGGATTTTCTTTATCCATAAAGATCATTTTATCAGCATCTTGTTTAGTTCCCAATTTGTGATACCATATTTGATGATTCTCATTCTTAGCACTTAACTCTGTTCCAGAAGAAGGTGTTTCATAGCGAGAGTAAAAAAATCCATCTTTATACCAAGCGGCGCTGCTAAACTTCACCCATTTCAATTCATCTTCTAACAATTTTGCGCCATCCACTTGCATCACTTTAATGGTTTGCCAATCGGAACCACTTTCATTAATTCCGTAAGCGACATGTTTTTTATCATGGCTAAATCCAAGTAAGCTGATTGCGGCAGTACCCTCCTTCGACATTTTATTAGGATCAATAAAAACCATGGGCGTTCCATCAATTCCTTTTTGATAATAGATTACCGATTGATTTTGTAATCCATCATTTTTAGAGAAAAAATAAAATTCACCTACTTTACTTGGCGCTGAAAATTTTTCATAGTTCACAATTTCCGTCAATCTTTTTTTGAAACCATCACGGAAAGGAATTTTAGAAAGGTAAGCATTGGTAACTTTGTTTTCTGCTTCTACCCATGCCATCACTTCTTTAGCGGTATCGATTTCCAACCAGCGGTAGGGATCACTTACTTTCGTTCCGTGATAATCATCGACGGTATTTCCTTTTGCTGTTTTGGGATAGACTAAAGCTTGTGCAGAAACACCTAGACTTAGAAATGTTGAAACCATACAAACGGCAGTAATAATTTTATAATTCATAAGATTGAAATTTAGATCTCAAATTTAGTTAACCTAGATTGATTATTCCCATTTCAAATGTAAATTCATCTAAAAAGATTGAATTAGAAACCTTAAGCAAACCCTCCATCAAAATGATGGTACAAATAAATTCCAATATCGAAGCAAATAGTAAAAAACTACTTCAATTTCAGTTCCTTTTCATTTAGGATAAAACTTGATAAAATCACTCCTGATTTATCGATAGTCACCATTTTCAAGGAGCGATCGCCTTTAGGTCCACTGATATCGAAACGCGCGAAGGAATTATTCGTTACCAAAGTTTGAGGAACACGATTGGGATTCGCTTTTTCTTTTTCACTCAAAGTTCGTGGTCGAGAAGTAAGCGCAGAGCATGTAAAATCATACATCTTATATCCACCTTTAGGTTGATAGGTGATCACTTCGGAGAAATGTCGGTCGCCGGATAAAAACACAACGCCTTCAATTTTATAAGCGACAATAAAATTCATCAGCTCATTAAATTCACATGAATAATTTCGCATGTATTCCGTACCGCTTGTTGGATTCAGCACTTGATTACCTACAGCGATAAATTTAAATGTTGCTGTAGAACCTAGTAATTTATCTTTTAACCATGACAATTGCACAGTGCCAAAAAATTCCTTTTCACAATTTGGTTTTCCTCCTATGGAATCCCTTAATTGATTCGGTGCACGATGCGAACGATCGTCCATCAGAAAAAAATCGCCATCACTCCACGAGAAAGAAGAAAAAATGCCAGCATCATTTTCTGTTCCGTATGATTTATTTCCCCAATAATTTTTAAATATTTCTTGAGACGAAGATTTTAATTCGAATGAGCGATCGAAATTATCACCACCATAATCGTGATCATCCCAAATGGCATAATTAGGTCGGGAAGCGAGGAGATCGGATAATTCTTGCGCTTTTCTTTGCAGAGAATAACGATAATTAATTCCGGCGCTTGATCCGTAATCGGAAGGGCGGAGATACACATTATCGCCGAGCCATAAATTGAAACTCGTTGCCATCGATGCCATGGTTCTTAAGATGTACGTATCTTGTCCGTAAGGATCACCGTGTGCATCTAAAACGGGATCGTTAAAATACATACAAGAGCCTGCTAAGAAAGAAAAATTATAGGGATCTGCTTCGGGATTTGCTTGATGCGGCTTCGTGGTAAATCCATTCATTCGAGAGGCGGGAACTACTTTTCCATTTAACAAAATCTCGAAATTATAAGACGTATTCAACTTCAATTTTACCAATTCGAATTTAATAGGGTTGTATGGTTTTCCAAGTTCTGCTGTATAATCCATCTCAAAGAAATACTCGGTATTATCCTTTTCCCAATACCGCAGCATAGCGGTCTTTACAGATTGACTTACTTCATACCAAACCAATACGGAACGATGTTCGCTGTAGCCTAGCATGGGTCCAGAGATGAGAAGCGGTTCTTGTTGAGCAAATCCATTTTTCAAGGATACACCCATGACAATCGAAACTAATAGGAGAAACCAAATGGATCTTTTCATAATTCTATTCATAAAGACGTAAAAGTACAAAAATCAAAGAATTGCGCAAGTTTTTCGCTTTATTCAATGGCTTTTTATCATTCTTCTATGATAATAACAAACAAACGCTACCATTCTAACTATTTTTAGGTACTAGCTAATTACTGAATCTCATCAAATTTATAGAGTATAGATTTGAAATAATCCTTAACTTAGTCAAGAATTATGAAATCGACAATTACGCGCCTTATACTCCTCCTTAGTTTCTGTTTTAACCAATCAATTGCTCAAACATTTAGTGGATTTGGTGGGACCATTCCCGACAATGGCCCCGCTGTACTTTTTCCAATTACGGTAAGCGGCTTACCCACTACCATCGATACCACTTTTGGATTTATAAAAGTGAGTTTCAATATTTCACATACTTATGATGCAGATTTGGATATTTGGCTAATTGCTCCTGACAGTACTTTTGTAGAGCTGAGTACAGGAAACGGCGGTTCAGGCAACAATTATATCAACACTAATTTTTACGACACGGTGCCCAATTTTATTGAAAATGGGAATGCCCCATTTGCGGGCTCTTATCGCCCAGAAGGGTTGTTAAATGATGTAAATAATACACAAAACCCCAATGGAGTTTGGAGGATTTATATTCGGGATACGTATCCTACCGACACTGGAGGTTTATTGAGCTGGAGTATTACATTTGGTAATAATCCTCCGCAGAGTAATCAAATTACTTCTTCCAATTTACCCATTATAAAAATAAACACTTTTGCGCAGTCCATAATTGATGATCCAAAAATTCCTGCGAACATGCAAATCATTGACAATGGTCCAGGCATGCGAAATTATGTTTCCGATTCAGCCAATATGTACAATGGAAATATCGGCATTGAACTTCGTGGATCTTCTTCTCAAGGTTTCCCCAAAAAATCATATGGAATAGAAACTTGGGACTCTTTAAACAATGATCTAGATACTTCTTTATTTGGAATGCCGAGTGAAAGCGATTGGATATTAAATGCAAATTATTCAGACAAATCATTCATGCGAAATGTATTGTCGTATGATCGATCAAGAGCGATGGGTTACTATGCTTCCCGTATTCAATATTGTGAAGTAATTTTAAATGGACGGTATATCGGGGTCTATATTTTCATGGAAAAAATTAAGCGTGATGCCGGAAGAGTTGATATTGCGAAGTTAACTCCGGCGGATACAACGGGGGATGATCTAACGGGAGGGTATATCCTAAAAATTGACAAAACTACTGGTGCGGCAGGTGGTGGATGGACAACGCTTTACAATCCGCCAACAGGTGGCCCTAAGCCAGAAATTCAACATGAATATCCTGACGTAACTGAAATTTTACCAGTACAGGCTCAGTATATAAAATCATATTGCGATAGTTTTGAAATTGCTTTGAATGGAACCAACTTTATGAATCCGGCAACCGGGTATCGTCATTTTATTGATGTAGCATCGTGGGTGGATTATTTCATTTTAAATGAATTCAGCAAGAGTGTGGATGGTTATAGAATCAGCACATTTTTCTATAAAGACAAAAATAGCAATGGAGGGTTGATGAAGATGGGTCCTGTATGGGATTATGATATTGCTTGGGGAAATGCCGACTATAACGATGGAGATGTGACTTCTGGATATGCCTATCAATATGTACATCCTTCCTCCGGACAGCAAGTCCCATTTTGGTGGAACAAACTATTGCAGGATCCTTATTATAGAAATACCTTGCGATGCCGATGGGAGGATTTGCGAGCAAATCTATTATCGACAACCGTATTGCATAACTGGATAGACAGTGTAGGACTTTATTTAGATGAAAGCCAAATTCGGAATTTTGAAAGATGGCCCATTTTAGGAGTATATGTTTGGCCCAATCCTTCACCGATTCCTCCAGATTATGCCGGCAATAAACAAGAATTAAAAAACTGGATTACGAATCGTTCCAATTGGCTCGATGCAAACATTCCGGGAACTTGTTCATTAGTTGGATTAGGGAATTTAAGTGAAGCACGCACTAACGTTATCGCCTATCCGAATCCTGCAAGTGAAAGTACTTGGTTGTTATTACCCGAAAATTTAAATGGATTGGCGCAAATACGTTTTTTCAATGAGTTAGGACAATTAATCGCTTCCGAAAAAATTACGATACAAGGGAAAGAACTTTATATTGATGTACAGCACTTGAATCTAGGAATGCATTTGATTGAATTGAGTCAAGGAAATGTAGTGTATCGCGCGAAGTTGATGGTGCGATAAGTTTTTTTCTTACGCATGGAAATTTTAGTTGCATAAAAATTTCGTACGCTATGCAGATTTGAGAATAGGAGAATAGGAGAGTCGAAGAGTCGAAGAGTCGAAGTCCCGATAGTTATCGGGAAGGAGCGCTGCCTTCACTGCCTGAGCCTGCCGATGGCAGCTATTCGATGAACTCGAGAGCCTAAGCAACACTCCTCACTCTAATTTTCATTCCCACACTCATACTCACTCTCCTTTCCACTGCCTGAGCTTGCCGATGGCAGCTTCTAGCTGTGCTGTTAAAGCTCATCTTTTGAAATGCAACTTATAAGCTAATTCGCTCTTTTCAACCTGCCTGCAGTAGGCAGGCAGCACTATAGTCATTAGATTCACGAAGTGCACTAAAATTTAATCGCTTGTATGCTCTTGTGCACTTTTGTGTACTCAAGTGCCTCGTTGATTTTTTTCATCATTGCAATGAATACTATTTATCTATTAAACTTCATGCTTCAAGTTGAAAGCCATAAACTAAAGTCCTCAGTTTTCAATTAGTAATTCATAATTCTGAATTCTTAATTCTGAATTAATGAAGTATATGTTTCCATATATCATTCCCTACAGCAAAAATCAACAAGCTAAAGAGAATCACCATCCCTACTACTTGTGCGCGTTCCATTATTTTGTCGCTGAATTTTACCTTGAAGATGCTTTCGATTAGTAGAAAGATAACGTGTCCACCGTCTAGAGCTGGAATAGGTAACATGTTCATGAAAGCCAAAACCATCGACAAAAGTCCAGTGATAGCCCAAAACCTCGACCAATCCCAAACGCCACCGTAAATAGTAGCAATACCAATAGGACCTTGCACCGATTCACTCGCTTTCTCTTCTCCAGTAAATATTTTTCCTAAGCCTTTCGCATTCGAAACAAGTGCCTCAATAGCATCCGATGTACCAAATGAAACAGCGTTTGAAACCGTATAAGGTTCCATTTTATACGAAGAGTTTTTTTCGGGTGTAGCATCGTATGAAATACCGATGGTGCCTTTATCGGTTACTGTACTTTCTAAGGTGATGGGTTTATTATCGCGAAGTATATTTAAAGTAACCGTCTTGTTTTTTAACGCACCAATTTTGCTTACTAAATCATCGTTGTTGGCAATACTCTCCCCATTGATGGCTGTAATTTTATCTCCACTTTTAACTCCTGCTTTTTGTGCGGGTTCACCATCTACCACTTTTCCAATTTGATAGTGAAGCGGACCATAGCCAATGAAACTCCATCTTCCCGCAACTCCAACTTTACGATAAAAATTATCTGGAACTACTACTTCCATCGTGCGATTATTTCGCTCAATGGATAAAGTTGCGCCAAATAAAACACGCGATGAAAGTACATCTTCAAAACGCTCAAAAGAATTTCCGTTGATGGTAAGAATTTTATCTCCGTCCTGTAAGCCAATCTCCTTACCTAACTTGTAAGCATAAATTCCCTTTCCTTGAATTACTTCTTGATTGGGTAAATAATCTTTTTTGAAATGCAGTAAGGTTCCGCTGAAAATAATAATTCCTAATATTACATTCATCGTAACTCCACCTACCATCACAATCAATCGTTGCCATGCTGGTTTTGCTCTGAATTCCCAAGGTTGTGGTTCGGCAGCTAATTGCTCAGTGTCTAAACTTTCGTCAACCATTCCCGCAATTTTCACATAGCCACCTAATGGTAACCACCCCATGCCGTACTCTGTATCGCCTATTTTAAAACTGAAAAGTTTAAAGCCCCAAGCATCAAAGAATAAATAAAATTTTTCTACCTTAATTCCGAATGCACGAGCCGCTAAAAAATGTCCTAACTCGTGAAGTGTTACTAATATTGATAGGCCTAAAATTAATTGGCCGGCCATAATAAGTCCTTGCATTGATCTATTTAATTATGATGAAATTGTTTCAGGTTGCGAATGTACGAATAAGGAATGGGTCTTCCCGAAAGGCCTTGTTCTCCCTTCTCTAATCTAATCTTTTTAGGGAGTTTATGTTTGACGATTATCCTTACTTTAAATTTGAACGTCGCTTTTTTGAATTAGTTGTGACGCTATTTTCCGAGCCGCATCATCGCTATCCTGAAACGTTTTTATATCGGGCTGAGACTCAAAAGCTACTTGATTCATCGTCGTTTCTATGACCTCCGCAATTTGAAGGAAGCCGAGTTCGTCGCGTAAAAAGGCAGCTACCGCAATTTCATTAGCAGCATTCATGATGCAAGGTAAATTCCCGCCTTTTTCCATCGCCCATCTCGCCAAGCCTAAGCACCTAAAGGTTTCTTCATCAGCAGCTTCGAAGGTCAGTTGCGGATATTTAGTAAAATCGAAGCGAGGAAAATCGGATACTAATCGGTTTGGATAACCCAAGGCATATTGAATAGGTAATTTCATATCCGGTAATCCCATTTGGGCTTTCATGCTTCCATCTTGAAATTGAACAATGCTGTGAATGATGGATTGAGGATGTACAATAACTTCAATTTCAGAAGCTTGCAAATCGAAAAGCCATTTGGCCTCAATCATTTCCAAGCCTTTATTCATTAAAGTCGCCGAATCAATGGTAATTTTAGCGCCCATGGTCCAGTTGGGGTGTTTTAATGCCTGCGCCTTGGTGATGTTCGCTAATTCTGATTTTTTCTTCCCGCGGAAAGGTCCGCCTGAAGCTGTCAAAATAATTTTTTCAATGGGATTGTGCATCTCCCCAGCTAAACACTGAAAAATAGCGCTGTGCTCGGAGTCGACAGGATAAATACTGACTTTATTCTCCAAAGCCAATTTCGTTACTAAATCGCCTGCCACCACCAACGTTTCTTTATTCGCCAATGCAATATTTTTTTTGTTTTCGATGGCCGCCAAGGTTGGAGCAAGACCAGAAAAACCAACCATAGCAGTCAACACTAAATCGAGAGTGTCCATACTCATCAATTGTACAATGGAAGCCGCACCGCCAAATACTTTTATGTTGTCGCTTTCCAACCCCGATTTTAATGTGGCTAATTTTGTGGTATCACAAATAACTACAGCATTTGGTTTAAACTTTTTAGCTTGTTCAATCAGCAAATCTACATTGCTATTTGCAGTGAGAACTTCCACACTGAATTGATCAGGATGTGCCTCAATCACTTCGAGGGCTTGTGTTCCGATAGATCCCGTTGATCCGAGAATGGCGATTCTTTTCATGTTGATGTTGCGAAGGTATGAAAGCTTTTGTATGAAATACGAATTAGCTATTTCGAAGAGGGTTGAATTGTCGCCTATAAATTTTGCTTCGCAGTTCTACAGGGACGCGAAAATGCGAAAACCACGAAAATGCGAAAAGCCTACCTATGCTAGATCTCATTGCTTCGCAAAGGCAAGTCGGTAGGCTTTGCTCCGCTGACCGCGTGTCGCTGAAGCTTTAGCGGAGGCACAAGCTACGCGAAAGCGATGCAGGCACGAAAATCGAAATTAGAGAAAGGTGTTTCTGTCCGTACTTTTATACGGTACTATTTAAATCATTACTACGTTTGTAGACTATGTCGAGTCCCGATTATTATCAACTTCTCGGACTTCCACGCGATGCTAATCCCGTGGAAATAAAAAAGGGATATCATCGACAAGCACTTTTGCATCATCCCGATAAAAACCCAAATGATGCAATGTCGGCCGATCGATTTAAAATGATTGCTGAAGCATATAAAGTTTTAAGTGATCCCATCAAGCGCTCGAATTATGATGCCGGATTTAGTAGTTATTCATTTACAAGTGCAATCATCTCTCCCGAATATTTAAAAGCGGAGGTAGATGTAAAAAAAGTAAAGCTCAATGAAGAAGTAGAATTAACTTTTTCATTTCCTGGTGAAGGACGCTTTTTCAAAAAACCTGTTTTGTATGGATGGGTTATAACGGCAGGACCTACCGTCGATCATCGTTATGTTTTAGTTGAAGGACATTCCATTCGCGAAACGGTTTTACATTATACTGTTTGTGCGTTGAGAACCGGAGTACAAACCATTCCTGCGGCTCAAATTCATTTCCATCATATTCCAGTAAACTCCCAATCACTGCAAGTTTTTGTGGAGGAGAATAATTGCTATTTTAAATCGGGCGAAAAAGCGGGAAGCAATCCATTAAAAGTGATGATGCATCGCATGCAAGTGACCAGCAATACGGTGTATCGAAAAACAATAATTCATCAGCGCGCTGTATTACTTCCTCGTTCCGATATCGTTTATTGGTATCATAAAGTGGGACGAATTTTAAAAATTTCGTTTGCATTGATGGGTGCTGTATTTGCCATGACTCGAGGAGAAAGTGCTTTCTTAGGAATGGTGGGTGGGTCGATGTTGGCCGGAGTCAATGTACATTTAATGTATTACATGATGGGAATAAAATCGAAGTTTTATTATTCATCACACCATCCAGTCGTGTTGGAATACGAAGAATGTGGCTATCGTTTAGGTGAAGCTCCGCACGAAGGACTTTTTGGTTCAAAGCGATGGGCTTTTGTGAAGTCGATGTTTGTTTAGACGGAATAAATTTTTTTTAATTCGAAAAGCCGATTTCAAAATGAATTTTAAGTTTTATAATTTGAAAACGGAATCTCGCTTTTTAAAATAAAAAAGACTGCCTCCTGTGTAGAGACAGTCTTAATAATTGTTTTGGAAAATTACATTTTTGGTAGAACCACGGCATCAATAACATGGATCACTCCATTACTTTGTTTTACATCATAAACACTGATGTTTGCTCCGTTACCGTTTTCATCCCATACTGAAATATTTTTTTCTCCATTCATGGTGAACATCAATGTTCCACCGCTTACTGTTGGAAAGGTTGCTTTACCACCTGATTTTTGAATTTGCTTTGTCAACTCTTCGAAATTGTAGCTACCACTGATTACATGATACGTCAACACTTTCGCTAAGCTAGCCTTATTTTCAGGCTTCAACAAAGTTTCAACCGTGCCTGCTGGTAAATTTTCGAACGCATCATTCGTAGGCGCAAATACAGTAAATGGACCTTTGCCTTGTAATGTTTCAACCAATCCTGCTGCTTTTACTGCCGCAACCAATGTAGTATGCACATTTGATTTCACAGCATTTTCAATGATGTTTTTTGTGGGGTACATAGCTTCTCCACCTACTTTGACATTTTTGTCCATAGATTGGGCAAATGTTTGATTACAAAACATACTTGCTGCAATTAGCATAGAGGACAGAATTAATTTTGAATTTTTCATATTGTTATATTTATTTGTTTAATGACACTTACGGATGTAACTAAATTTTGGATTTATTTTATTAAAATTTTTCATGAACGAGAATAAAAAAGCGAGCAGATGAATAATTTCGTCTACTCGCATAAAAGATTTAGTTTAGTTTTTAACAAACTTCAAGGTTGAAGTTTTGCTTCCTTGAATTAAATTCACAAAATACATTCCAGCCTGCCAGTCAATAATATTGATTTGTATTGTTTTGGTATTTGCAGATGGATCTTGTATTGAATTATAAACCGATTCTCCTAATAAATTGGTAATGTTAATTTCACCACTGAAGCTTTCGTTTAAATTCAAATCTATGAATAAGTTATCTGAACTAGGATTAGGATATAGATTTAGAATGTTATTTGAAGAAGAGTTTTGTGCTATGCCTGTTGATGTATTAGAGCAATTAAACCCACGATCAACTTGTCCTCTAATTTCTCCATTTGGATTTGCTGCTGTATGAACATTTACATAAATACTATCATTTCTAAACTGAACGGAATTACCAACCAAGAAAGGTGTTGCGTCAGTACTTCTCCAGTATCCAAAGATTCCATTATTTACTAAGAACGAAGTTAGGTCGTAAACAACGCCACCATTTTGTCCCATTAATGCATTATGAAAATGAGCACCGGTCGCAGATATTCCATTAATTACAATCATGAAATGAGCATTATCTTGATCCCTATCAACGGAAACCATTCCGGATCCAGATGCGTTTGTTGCAACTGAAGGTACTTCATGCATTCCATCTAAAGCTACCGTGTAGCCTTCACGTGCTAAGCGGTAAACTTGTCCTCTAATTTCTCCGTTTGGATTTTGAGCGGTATGTACGTTCAAATAAATTTCTGCTTTAAAAAACTTGTTAAGCAAAGCTGAATTTAAAACTGACCCAGTTACAACTCCTGTGATTCGGTTTCCATTAATGGAAGAACTTAAATCAATAACAACACCTCCTGTAGTTAGAACTACTCCATTATGGAAATGTGCACCAGTAATTGGGCCACTTAAATTTGTTACGCTTACATCATACCATAATGTGTCAAAGCTTGCATTGATTTTAATGGTAGCAACACCTTTTGCTCCTGTTATTACTGGAGGAACTTCCTGATTTCCGTCTAACTTAGCATCAAAGTATAGATAATTTTTTTCCCACATTAATTGGCTTCTAATTTCTCCATTTGGGTTTGCTAATGTATGTACATTAAAATAAATGCTGTTTGCAAATAAGCTATCGATTACCGCTTGTGATGGTGCAGTAATAACTCCTGAGATTTCATCACCATTTACATTTGTACTTACTGATACGGCAACTGGTCCAGCAACACCGGGCATTCCAAAATGTAGATGTGCACCCGTAATTGCACCACTTAATCCTTGCGTAATAATGTTAAATTTTATTTTAGAAAAATCTTTTGAAAGATTAAATACACCTACGCCGTAAGCATTCGTTGCTAATGGAGGAGTATTTTGACTTCCGCTTAACATTACTGGAAAACTATAATCTGTTTCTAAATAGATTTGTCCGCGAATTTCGCCATTTGGATTAGCCGAAGTATGACCGTTTACATATAATTGTCCAGATAGCATTTTAGCAATAGCCGCCGGTGATGCGTTAGCACCTGTTAATGTAGTTGTAATTCTATTTCCAGAAATAAATGAAGATAGGTCGATGAGTACACCGCCGTTGGTTCCAAATGATCCATCGTGAATATGGATTCCTACTAGTGGACCACTTAATCCAGTTACAGTAATATCAACACAAACGGAATCGCGTGTTGGGTTTAACATAAAACTGGCAATACCTACAGCATTGGTTGCTACAGCTGGCACTTCTTGTGCGCCATCCATTCTGGCAGATAAAAGAAGATGGTCTCTTAAATGTGCGGCCGGAGCCATGGTACTAATTAGTAATCCTACTAATAATGTGGTGAGTAGAGTAATTTTTTTCATGTTAAATTGGTTTTAAAGGTGATTAGATTATTGTTTAGAAATAGATACGATATAAAACCAGTTCTGGATTTTCGTCTGATAAAGAAATAGTTGCAAATTCAAATTATGAAGATTCAATAAGTGTATATTTTTGTATTTCAATTTTAAAATTTGACGATACAAAGTTGATCACTCGTTTTGTTTTATGTATTACATAATTATAGAGTAATCTTACATAATTCACAGAATAAATCGAGGAAATGGGGATGGGGGGGGTGAAAAGAAAATCGTAAGGGCATATTGAAATGCATCCCTAAAAAATTTATAGCCCAGATAGCCGATATAAATAATCGATCAATAAATTATTTCAAGTGAATGAATGTACAATATCAAAATTGATAAAGCAAATAGGGTGAATTTTCTATTTATATAAATTACTATGCCTTAAATCAAATATTCAATAATTATTTAGTAAAATAAAAATGACACCCAAAAAACTTAATGGGACACCTATCATCAAAGAAAGAACTAAACTTTTTGTATTCGATATTCTCTTGCTGAGTAAATGATGAATGAGTAGACAAATTAAAAAGGTAGGTATAAAATAAACCACCAACGCCGCTAAATTTCCCGGACTTAGTAAATCGCTAAATTGATGAGTTTCTTTATCGATAGCGAAAAGGAGCCAACACAAAGTAAGTGTTGCAAGAGCAATGGTAAATACAGAGCTGAATCTTGACACGGGGATGGATTCTATGTTTAGTTTCATGGATATAAAACTAGAAAATGATGGTTTTATTGTTTTTCAAAATTATTCAATATGAGTAATATCAGGTGAACGGAAATGAGATCATTGTATCTTTGCAAAGAAGTAGATTCCGAAACGTAACTGGGAATTATTAGTTAAACAAGCTACTGACGATGATAAAGACAAAAGCCGACATCACAACACGCGAAGACATCATTTTATTAGTCAATACTTTTTACGATGGAATTAAAATGCACACATTGTTAGGTCCCATCTTTAATGTAAGCGCCAATGTAAATTGGGAAACCCATTTACCCAAGATGTATTCCTTTTGGAGCAGTTTATTATTAGGCGAACATTCTTTTGGCGGTAATCCCATGGCTACTCATATTGCACTAAGTAAAAATATTCCACTCACCGCATTGGAATTTTCGGAATGGATTGAATTATTTAATACTACGGTGGATGAATTATTCGAAGGCGAAAAAGCTAACGAAGCAAAAATTAGAGCGGCTAATATTGCACGATTGATGTTATTTAAAATTGAAGCGGATTCTTCTATATGATAAAGAAGTCTTCAAAGAATCGAAATTTTTGTCACTAAGTTTTCAAATTCTAGTTCTTAACATACGCAAACTTAACCGCGGAGTGCGCGGCGGTTACGCGGCGGTCACGGGGTCTCAATTAATACTTTTCAAAGAAAAATTATTTCGCACCTAAAAAAATCTTGCAGCTTGAGGCTTGCAGCTTATTTCCATTCGATGTACAAATAATAATTACAGAATAAATATTAAATAATTCACCAACTCACCAATTTGCCTCCCGATAGCTATCGGGATTGCAATTCATTTATACTTCTCCCTAAATCCCCCATACGATTCCAGTACCTCGAAAATGGTGAAGCAGAAATAAAAGAAAAAGAAACAGAGTGCAAACGGTATAACCATCGGTTTATTGATGAACGCAAAAATAATGATGGTGGTTAGGTAAATGAAAAGTTTGAGTCCGGTGGAGCCCATGTAATATCGGATGAATTTTTTTCCATCGTTTCTGCGGGTGTATAATCCGTGATGGAGAATTAAAGTAATAAAAGCAATAAATATCGGTAGCCAATAAAAATTAATATAATACCATTTAGCAGGAATTACATTTCCTAATAGTGCGTATACGCCTGCCGTTAGTGAAGTGATCACAATTAATTTGATGATGAATTTTTGCATCAAGTTTAAATTATTCAGTAGAATCATGATGCGCAAAGGTAGACAATAAGTTTTTTAAGAAATGGGGATTCTGGTCGAGAGGTTACGCGATTGGCGTAAAGCAACTACTTCTTGGAAACTTGTTTAATGAAATAATACATCACGCCCGCTACCGATGCTAAGGTGAGTACTAGTGTGAATATTGGAAAAGTAAGTTTTAAATATTCGTCTAATTTTACTCCCGCCCAAGCCATGCAAAAAATGGTCAAGCCCATTTGCAGGCCCATCGACGAATAACGAATGTAATTGTTAAGCGGTTTTTTCGGCGAGTTTTTCGTTGGATCGGTCGCCATGTTTCATGTCTTTAATTACTGAACCCATGCTGCAATTCCCGGTAAAGCTGGCACCTACTTCCACAACTAATTTTCCAGTGTGAATATCGCCGTTGATGCGCGCCGATGATTTTAAAAATAGCATTTCAGATACAGTTGTTTTTCCTTTAATAGCACCGGAAATATCGGCACTCTGGCAAAATACATCTCCTTCCACAACTCCCGTTGCTCCAATGACTACTTTCGCTTTGGATGTTACTGATCCACGAATGGTTCCATC
>JANOAX010000134.1:0-5031 GCA_031411335.1 Bacteroidota bacterium | reverse complement strand
AAATACCTTATATTTTAGATGGAGGACCCTGTAGAGTAGGAGTGGAGTCGACCATAGTTGGTTTTGAAGGAGATGAAATATTTATTTATCGTTTAGGCGGACTAACGTTAGAGGATATACGAAAAGTAGCTCCTCATTGTCAATTGAAATTAAATAGTTCATCAAATCCGATCGCACCTGGTATGCTAAAAAGTCATTATGCACCAAAGCATCCATTTTATATAGGAGAAATTAGTGCATTGATTGCACAATTTAAAGGCAAGCGAATCGGTGTTATTTCATTTGAGAAAAATTATGCTGCCGATGAAAATGTAGAGGTGAATGAAATTCTTTCAACCCATGGAAACTTGGATGCATCTGCCGAAAAATTATTTTCAGCCATGCGAGTTTTAGATGCTTCATCTATCGATGTTATCCTTGGTGAATTTGTTCCTGATGTTGGCATCGGAAGAGCCATCAACGATCGGTTGAAAAGAGCAGCGACTTGGTGATTGCACTGTGAATGGCGGCGCTAAACATAACTCATTCAACACACCGCCATGAATGGCGGTGTGTTGAAATACTCCACCCAACAACAAATAACTCGGGCTCTTATAAAAACGCAATGAATTGCGTTTTTATAAGAGCCCGAGTCGAGTTTGTAAGATTATTATTCTACTATAAATCTAAAATAACTAGGCGATCCATCGTTTTTGCGAATACCTACCAAATAGGCTCCACTTTCTAGCGAAGAAACGGGGATGCTTACGATGCGACGAAATGAATAGTTGTCACTTAACATTTGTCGGCCAGTTAAATCAAAAATGGAAGCAGAATAATCTCCTTCTGTAGCAAGTTCTATGTTGATCTTTTGATTGGCTGGAACTGGATAGATGCGCACATCTTCATTTGCCACTAAATCATTTAATCCAATGGTAGTAATGGTGTAACAGGATGAGGTATCGTTGCAACCATTTTTAGTTACTGATAAGGCATATGAACCCGGTGTAGTAGGAATAAATTGTTTTGCTGTTGCACCAGGAATGATTGCGTAATTGTTATTGCAATCGAGCCATTGATAAGTAGCCGACACTTGTGTGGCTACCATAATATGTTGATTTACGGAAACGCTAGTATCCACTGTACCTACAAATAATATTCCGACACCAGAAGTTAAACTTAAACCACAACTTGAATTAGAAACACATCGGTAAAATAAATTATTAAATGGAGCCGTGAGACCTGTTAACGTGAGTGTAGATGTTGAAGAACCCGCATAAACACCACCGTCCGTAATATCAGTCCATGTAATTCCTCCGTTTGTTCCTTCTTGCCATTTCAAAGAAAGATTTAGACCTGTAACTCCAATATTGAATTGCGCGGTACCTCCAATACATGTTCCAGCTGTTGCAGGTTGAGAAGAAATAACTGGATATTCACACTCCCCATATTTTGCGATCAATGCATCATTTAAACCTGAATTAAGAATTGAAACCGTTAGGTTGAGTGGATCTAAATTTAATGTTCCCCCTGTCCAATATCCCGTTGAAAGAATTTCATTGGTGAGAGGATCAAAGTCTAAAGATCTCACATAATCTGTCCCAACAGATCCAATTTTATGACTCCATTTGTAGAGGCCGCTGTTATCATACTTTGCGATAAATCCATCTCTACCATCATATGTATGTATGAAGTTGGTAACATTACTTGGGTCAAAATCTGCAGAGTCAATAAATGATCCAGCAATGTATACATCACCTGCAGCATTGGCAATTATATAATTGGAATTGTCAGCACCAGTACCTCCAATTCCTCCAGCCCAATTAAAATTACCTGTATTTGAAAGCGAAAGTATGAATACGTCTGTGCTTCCTTTGCTTTGAATATTTAAAGTGTCTATTCCAGGATTGAAATCGACCACTGAATTAAAAGTTCCCGTAGCATAAATATTATTATTTGCGGTTGTTATTGAAAAGATATTGTCTGCTAAGGATCCACCAAATTGCGTTGACCAATCATAGCTTCCTGCTGATGAATAGCGAGCAATAAAACAATCTGCAGAACCTAAAGCGGTGTACGAAGTTCCACCCACAGGATCAACATTCATTGTGGTAAAAAAATATCCGCCAACTAAAACATTGTCATTCGGATCTACAGCAACTGATTTTATATAATCACTTGACAAACCCTGTAAATTAAATCCCCACTGAAAGGTGCCTGAAGTATCATATTTCACTAGGAAAGGATCATAAGTAACAGTCGCACTTCCATTATTGACAACTAAAGAAGTTGCTCCCGCATCTAAATCGATACTTGGACTATTAAATTCTCCTCCTACATAAAAATTCCCCGATGCATCTAAGGCAATGCATTCAGCAATTTCTGAATTTAAATCTCCAATTGTATTTGCCCATACTAAATTACCATTCGTGTCATACTTTGCCATAAACACATCTAATCCACCTATTGAAGTATAATTTAACGACCCAGGGCCTGGATCAAAATCAACGGTAAGATTATAATTGCCAGTGGCATAAACATTTCCTGCCGCATCTACATCAATAGAATATACTCTGTCGGTACCTGTACTGCCCATGGTTATTACCCATGAAAGTGCTCCCAAAGAGGTGTATTTAGCAATATAACCATCAGAAGATCCTGCGCTTGTTTTGTTTGTAATACCCGTGTTAGGGTCAAAGTCACAGGTGCCATCAAATCGTCCCGCAACATAAATATTTCCGGCCGCATCCGTTTTTATAAAGTCGCCGTAATCATTTCCTGTACCTGCTATTTTACCAGCCCATCTATAAACTGGAACTTGAGCATTGACAAACAAAATGCTTGTCGTAAATGTGAATAAGAGTATGAGTTTTTTCATTTCAACGTGGATTGTGGTTTAATCTACAAGTTTAAGTATTTTAATTGAAATGGAAGTAGTATACTTCTTGATATTAATAGAGGTTAACATCAGAAAAACGGGTTCTATTTTTTATTGTAAACTTTAAGAGGTTCGAGCGCCTAAAGACTAGACTATAAATACTTTAGCTCAAGTAAAAATAGGCCATGACTAGGTTCAAGATTGAAAACGGAACGTAAAGACAAATTATAAATAATTTTAATGAATTGGCCATTGAAAAAAAAACATGCACCTCAATAAGTTAAGTCAACAATGAAATAAGAAGATTTTATAAAACGCTTAATTCAATCTTTCAAAAATACCAGCTGCTCCTTGTCCTGTACCCACACACATAGTCACCATCCCATATTTTTTCTTGCGAGCTTCTAGTTCATTCATAATTTGAACGGTCAATTTGCCTCCTGTGCACCCGAGAGGATGACCTAATGCAATGGCTCCTCCGTTTACATTCACGATTTCTTCGTTGAGACCTAATGTACGAATGATAGCTAAACTTTGTGATGCAAAAGCTTCGTTTAATTCAATAAGATCAATATCATTTTGAGTTAAACCGGTTTGCTTTAACACAGCTGGAATTGCTTTAATAGGACCAATACCCATAACGCGAGGTTCAACACCGGCAACTGCATAACCAACAAATCGCATTCGTGGTTGTACATTGAGTTGCTTAAGCATCTTTTCTGAAACCACTAAAACAAATGCAGCTCCATCACTTGTCTGTGAGCTGTTCCCTGCGGTAACAGATCCTTTCGCATCAAAAACAGGTTTAAGTTTTGCTAATTTCTCAATGGAAGTATCCATTCTGGCGCCTTCATCTGTATCGGCAACACTCGTTCTTGTTTGCTTTTTTTCTGCAGCATCTAAATACGTTTCGGTAATGGAAAATGGAACAATCTGGTCTTTAAAAATTCCTGCTTGAATGGCTTTTACTGCTTTCTGATGGGAGTTGAATGAAAATAAATCTTGATCTTCTCTGCTTACTTTATAATCATTCGCAACGGCTTCTGCGGTTAATCCCATTCCCCAATAATAATCGGGATGTACTTTAGATGTTTCATAGTTAGGAACAATTCTCCAACCGCCAAATGGAATCGGACTCATGCTTTCTGCTCCACCTGCAATAATACAATCCGCTAAGCCCGCTTTTATTTTAGCAGCAGCAATGGCGATGGTCTCTAAGCCCGAAGCGCAGTAACGATTTACCGTCATGCCCGGAACTTTGTCAATATTTAAACCCATCAAGGAAATCATTCTCCCCATATTTAATCCTTGCTCTGCTTCAGGCGTAGCATTTCCTACAATCACATCGTCAATCAATTCTTTGTCTAAGTTGGGTACGGTATTCACCAAATGTTGAATTACCGAAACGGCAATATCATCAGGGCGAGTAAAACGAAACATTCCTTTTGGTGCTTTTCCAACCGCACTTCGAAATCCAGTGATTATATATGCTTCTGCCATGACTATATTTATTTTAAGCGAAGATAAAAATATTGAAGCTTTTTTTGATGATTTTATTGGTGAAGGAAACGAATTTATTCACAACATCAGTTTGCGTCCCTTTAGCGTTCGACTGAGCTCTCGCCGAAGTCTATCGGGATTGCGAGAAAAATTAGCGAAGAAAACCTTATAGCCCCTTTAGCGAGAAAATTTAGCGAAGAGAATCTTAGCGCCTTAGCGACTTTGCGAGAAAAATTAGCATTGCGCAGCCTTTGCGACTGCCTCCCGAGTGATGGCTCTGTGCCCTTTAGTTTGGGTTGGAAATTGAAAAAGACATTGAGGAAAAATGAATTTATTACAATTTTTTTTCAAATTTCGCAGTTCCAACCATCAGAGTCAAAACCTAATGGACTAATTTATTTTTCTTTATTATTTTTTACAATCAAGTAAACAGAGATTATAAATGTTACTATATATATAGCTGCTAATGCTGGTTTTTCGAATTTTAAATTTTCGCGATCGAATTGTTTAAAAATAGTCACTCCTAAAAAAATTGCTATAATTAGTAATGGAAAGGATTGTCCTTTTTTAGTACTCATTTGATTTAATTTTTAATTAATAAGTCGACTGTATAACCAATAAGTTTTGCTGTCATTGTAAAACTAATCATACCTAAGACATAAGCAAAAAAAGCT
>JANOAX010000133.1:0-3384 GCA_031411335.1 Bacteroidota bacterium | reverse complement strand
TATTGGATTTCATCCAATATTATGGATGGCGGGCTCTATTAAGGGGGGTGAATTCCTGTAGAGACGCCATTAATGGCGTCTCTACACATTTCATATTAGCAGTCAAAACCAAGAGCAAAATTGTTGCTAAACCTTTAAATTAGCCTGACGCTTATGCGATAGCTATCGGGACTGCATTAATGTATCGGTTGTTCAAAATGCCAAGCCAAATACGCTTGAAAACCCTTCCATATCCCATAAAACAACAATCCCAATATCAAAAGCTTAATTCCCATTTTGATCCATGGAATTTCATATATTTTGGAGAATGGGTACATCTTTAATTCATTAAATATCTATTCAACCAAGTTGTGCTCAAAGGCACTTTGAATTTAGAAGATAGTTCTTCTACTCTCAACAACGTGATGTCATACACTTTTGTATTGGCATTGATTTCTGCATGTTGAATTTTCTGTTCAATATCCTTCAAAGGTAAAATGCTTGTCTCACCATTTTCTTGTAAAAAAGTAACGTTAAGTCTTTCTAGAAAACTCAATGATAACTCCGCTCCTAATTCCTTTACAAACTGATGTAACTTATCGATAGAGCATCCACTTGCTCCTGTATTTTTTTCATCAACACTAATGATTAAAAAAGCTCGATCTACGATTTTAAATGCAGCATCTAAATCCATTTTATGAGCAGTCCACGATTGTAAAAAAGTGGAACTATGAAGTTCAATCTTTTCAACTTCGTCAAGGCATAGCAATCGAGAACTTGGAAAAATCCAGATTCTAGCATTTTTAGGGAGAGTATCGAATGAAATTAACATAATGATAAAGGTACAAAAATAAATGCTTATTGATGGTTAAATAGGTTAATCTTGATCTCCAATCACGTTTATTTCTTCTTTCTTCATAGCTACCTTCCAAACTTTCTCTCCGTCTTCTTCCACTTTCTCCAGTGTAATTTTCTGTTCATTGTCATTGCCTTCCTCTTTAAAATAAACCATTGCTTTCTTCCCTTGAATATCTTCTGAAAGAATTGTGATTTTATTTAATTTTTCTTTTTCCTCACTTCCATTCAATTCTTCAATCTTCTTAAATTGTTTGAGTAATTTAATGGTTTCCTTGGTTCCAAACTCAGCCGCTTGATCGTAATCATGTTCTTGAATGGCTGCCAAAAATTGTTCTGCAACAGGAATTGGACCTTTATCTTTTTTGCAAGAAGTAATTGTAAATAAATAGAGGAGGGCTAGAAAATAAATTTTGTTTTTCATTCTTTGCTATAGTTATAAATCAATTGCGCATGTTCATTTAAATATAAATTATCAGGAGCAATGTACTTGAAATCACCTGCTGAAGAAATAGGGAAATAAGAAGAATCCCCTGTAGATTCAACTATTAAATCTCGAATCCATTCACTGCAATATACATGACTATGGTCGTCCATATCAAATTTCGCATCGAATAATAAATTTTTTTTTAGGTTGAGATTAAGTAACTCAGTAAAATTTTTATTTTGAGAATTATTTAAATCTAATCGATAGACGGCTCCTTCATTACAAATGGATGCGTTCCAGAATTGACTTAGCGGCTCTAACATCAATGCAGGTCCAGGACGGTCTTGTTGTACATGTGCTACATAAGGAATGTTATTCTTGATTAGCACAATCCCAGTATGACCATATTTCTTTTCCTTTAAGGAGCAATTTTGAAACATTCTACTGATGAGTCCGTGTCCATTTCGAAACACTAAATCACCCGTTGATAAAGCAAGTTTTGGCAATTTTACTTCTTCGGAATGTTTTCTAATCACTCCTGAAACATTATAAATCAACAAGGCATTCACTGCCACGACCACGCCGACCACAATTCCAATTCTAATTTTATTTCTCATACATTACATTCTATCGGGGACGCCTATACCCAAAATAGACATTGTTCTTTTAATCGTTTTTGATGTTTGATCACATAATTGTAGACGGAATTTTGATGTGGGTATGGCAGCTTCATCTACAATGGGAAACTCATGATAGAACTGATTAAATGTTTTCGCCAAGTCATAAACATAATTTGCCATCACCGCAGGGCTGTATCTTTCTGCCGCTTCACCCAAAACAAAAGGAAATTTCAACATTTGCTTTACTAGTTCTTTTTCCTTCTCATTCATGTCAGTGTAATCGGCAGAAGAATACGACTCTTCCAATTTTATAGAAGCTGTTTTATTTGCTTTACGAATCACTGAACGAATTCGTGCATAGGTGTATTGAATAAACGGTCCGGTATTCCCATTAAAATCGATAGACTCTTCTGGATTAAACAACATTCGTTTTTCGGGATCCACTTTCAGAATGAAATATTTTAAGGCTCCCATGCCTATCATTTCATACAACTCATTCGCTTCTTGCTCTGTAAAATCATCTACTTTACCCAATTCTTTTGTGATGCGCGTAGCTTCTTGAATCATACTTTCCATTAACTCATCGGCGTCCACCACGGTTCCTTCTCGCGATTTCATTTTTCCGGAAGGTAGATCGACCATGTTATACGAAAGATGATATAAGCTATCGGCCCAATCGAACGACATTTTTTTCAAAATCAATTTCAACACTTTGAAATGATAATCTTGTTCATTGCCGACAACATAAATCAAGCGAGAAAATTTTTGATCCTCAAATCTCTTTTTAGCAGTACCTAAATCTTGCGTGATGTACACACTGGTTCCATCGCTACGTAACAACAATTTATGATCAAGTCCATCTTCTGTTAAATCCACCCACACTGATCCATCATCCTTTTTATAAAATACACCACGATCTAATCCGAGTTGTACAATTTCTTTTCCCAACAAATACATCTCCGACTCATAATAGAATTTATCAAAATCGACACCGAGCATTTTATAACTCTTATCAAATCCATCATACACCCATGCATTCATCTTCTTCCAAAGAGCGACTGTTTCCACATCGCCCGCTTCCCACTTCCTGAGCATTTCTTGTGCTTCCAAAATTACAGGAGCTTTTTTCTTTGCTTCCTCTTCCGTAGAACCACCATTTATTAATATTTCAATTTCTGCTTTATAAATTACATCAAAAGCCACATAATATTTACCAACTAAATGGTCGCCTTTCATTCCTGAGCTCTCAGGTGTTTCGCCATTTCCTTGCTTCATCCAAGCTAACATCGACTTACAAATATGAATTCCACGATCGTTGATGAGATTTACTTTCTGCACTTTGTTACCACTTGCTTGCAACAAATTAGCAACACTATAGCCTAACAAATTATTACGAATATGTCCAAGATGAAGCGGTTTATTCGTATTGGGTGAACTATACTCTACCAATACAGGATGATTGGCCATCATCAGATCGGGTTTACTAACCCAATAATCCTCATC
>JANOAX010000132.1:0-9824 GCA_031411335.1 Bacteroidota bacterium | reverse complement strand
AAGAGGACAAACAAAATTGATCGACTATAAAATTGTAAGAGGAAGAATTCCAATCAATAGTTTGGAATTTACTTATATGATTACGCCACAAACTGGATACATCAAAATTTCTCGATTTAGCGCCACTACGTACGATGAATTTATACTTGCGATGCAACGACTCAAAAAAGAAGGACTACGCAATTTAATTCTTGATTTACGTGGAAACCCTGGAGGATTTTTAGATGCTGCTACTTCCATCTCTGATGAATTCATTGGAGGAAAAAAATTGATAGTATATACTCAAGGAAAATCTAGACCCAAGACACAATATTTTACAGCACATGATGGACTCTTTGAACAAGGTCAACTTATTATTTTAATTGATGAAGGATCTGCATCCGCTGCGGAAATTGTTTCAGGTGCGATTCAAGATTGGGATCGAGGAACCATTGTTGGTCGACGTTCGTTTGGAAAAGGATTAGTACAGGAACAAACTCTTTTACCTGATGGAAGTGCCATACGATTAACCATTGCTCGCTATTACACTCCTACAGGAAGAAGTATTCAGAAACCTTACGACCATGGATTTTCGGAATATGAAGAGGAGCTGTATGATCGCATGAAGAATGGTGAATTATTAAATCAAGACAGCATTCATCAAACAGATACTGTGATCTACAAAACACCATCAGGAAAAACGGTGTATGGCGGTGGGGGAATCACTCCTGATGTTTTCGTTCCTTTAGATACACTTTACAACAGTGAGTACATTAATCGACTCTTTGCAAGTGGAAGTGTGAATCAATTTGCATACGATTATGTTGACCAAAACAGAACTTCGTTGATGAAATATAAAAGCGCTCAAGAATTCAAAGCACAGTTTAAGTCAGACGCAGCATTTATTCAAGAATTTATTAGTTACGCAGAGAAAAAAGGAGTTGTAAAAAACGACAAGGATTTACAAAAGTCGTTGCCCTTGTTGCAAGTTCAACTCAAAGCATATATTGCAAGATTACTTTGGAAAAATGAAGGCATGTATCCGATTCTTCATGAGCGAGATGTCACCCTTCAGAAAGCACTTCAACTGCTGAAGTAACTTATGAAATGAACAACCCATTTCGAAACCTCATTCTCTTTGGTCTCTTTATTTTTTTAACGAGAGTTCCCTTTTTGTTTGATGGATTTGGAAGTGAAGAAGACGCATGGGCCATGCAATTGGTAACAGAACGCATAGGCACTACGGGCATTTATGAAGTTTCACGTTTACCTGGACATCCGGTTCAAGAACTTATTTATGCGAGCTGTTGGAAGATGGGTCCTTTGTTTTATAATTTACTCACTGCAATCATTAGTACCATTGGCATCATTGCATTTGTAGGGATGCTCCTTCAACTGGGAATAAAAAATGCATATTGGTGTGCGGTGGCTTTCGCATTCACTCCTATCGTTTTTATAAACAGCAGCAATGCGATGGATTATACTTGGGCAATGGGTTTTGTTTTGCTCAGTGGATATTTCATCAGTAAAAAACAAATTCTTTTAGCGGCAGGTATGCTTGCATTTGCAGTAGGTTGTAGAATTACTTCAGGAGCGATGCTTCTACCCTACTCCATTTTACTTTGGAATTTATGTGATGAAAATTCACGAATAAAAAATATTTTTTATTTTATTTCGGCAACACTTCTTGGGTCTGTCATCGTGATGAGTCCGGTTATTTACCAATATGGACTTGGATTTTTTACTTACTATGAACACTTTCCAATTCCAGGATTCTTAAAAAATACATACAAAGGAAGTATCGCTGTATGGGGAATTGCAGGATGCCTAGCTATTGCATACTACATCATTAAAATTATTATAAAGAGAAAGTTTGTACAGCCAATAATCTATGAGGGAAAAAATATTAGCATTCCGTTAATTACAGTTTGCCTAATTACGATAGCACTTTATACCATTGCATTCATCAATGTACCATTAAAAGCAGCCTTCATCATCCCTATTTGTCCTTTTTTAATTCTAGGATTAGCGCTTCTTTTGGATGAGAAGTCGATCAGAAATTTGTCCTTCGTATTCATCTTCTCCTGTTTCTTTCTCGGTGTTAATTTAGCGGAAGATCATAGAGGATCATCACCTAGTTCCATGGCATATTTACTTAACATTGGAGAAAACAAGGTGGCTATTGATCCTTTGCAAGGGCTGGTTCTTGCGGATCAAAGTAAGCGAAAACAACAGATTGCTTTTACAGAAAAAATTATAAATCGCACTTCAACCATTCAACAAAAAACAATACTGATTGCAGGATGGTGGAATGCAGAACTACAAGTATTATCTAAAAATAATCAAAACGACTCACTCCTCATCCGACATTACATTGACGAACCTGAATTAACTTGGCTAAAAGAAAGTGGGTATAAAATCTTTTATATTGAGGACCAAGGGGCTTATAATGATTTACGATTCAATAAAAAGATGACTGACAACTATGCTCAAAAACTTAAAATATAATTTATCCCAATTGGATATTATCTTCAAAATTTAACATGTATTCTTTCCATTCTTCGGGCATTTTCATCGCTTTATTCGTTTCATAATTAAAACAAACCTGAACTGACTTACCTTCAGCGGCGATTTTTGAAACACCCTCCACTATTCGAACAATAACATACTCCATATCGTAACTTGAGTTTCCAATCTTACTAACTCTTGAATAGACCCAAACTTCATCCTCCAAATAAATTGGGCTTTTAAAATCCACTTCAATGCGGGCCAAAATAATTCCTTCTTTACTCCAATCAATCAATTGTTTAAACACGTCATTCAAATAATTTACTCTAGACAACTCAAGGTAAGTAATATGATTTGCATTATTCACATGTCCGAGTTTATCGATATCTTTAAATCGAATTTGAATCCGTGTTTTATGTTTAAAATCCGCTAATTCCATCATTTCCATTCTTTCTACAAATATACTCTTGTCAAATCAAACTAAGTACAATACCTTCGCTAAAATCAACCATGAAAGCATCCAAAAGTCTATTCCTTAAACTATTCCTCCTAATAGGATTATTTCATAGCAGTTGCCAACGGCCCATCACTGGAGAGGGGGAACTGATCAAAGAATCTAGAAACATTAAAAGCTTCAACAACCTTGTTTTAAATATTCCAGCACATGTTTCCATTGTGGTTACCGATTCAAATTCATTAACCCTAGTTGCCCAAGAAAACATAGTTGAAAACATTGATATAAAAAGAAAAAACGATCGACTCATCATTCAATCGAATCGAATTCTAAAGAGTGATAAACCTATTGAAATACTTATCACTTGCACCTCTCTAAAAGGAATTGAATTAAACGGATCTGGTAAAATAGATATCATTAATCACTATTCGACTCCAAAAGCCAACTTTACTATTAATGGATCTGGAAAAATTCAAACTCATTTAGAGGCCAAAGAAATCAAATCCCAAATTAACGGGTCAGGAGAGATGAACTTTAGTGGTACAGTACAAAAGCTGAATATTGAAATTAACGGGTCGGGCGATATTAATGCACAGGACTTAGCTGCGAATTCATGTGATATCGACATCAATGGTTCAGGAAAAGCCTATCTCACCGTAAAAGATAAATTAGATATCAGCATTGTTGGAAGTGGAGATGTAATTTATGCTGGTGAGCCCGTCATTAAAAGCAATATAACGGGAACTGGAAAGATTAAATCTATAACCGAAGAAAAATAAAATCACCCTTTCCATTCGAAGTTTAAATTAAGATTCTACAGTAACTTGAATAAGCAAAAACTTTTATTTCTCACCTCTCGTTATCCTTTTCCATTGGAAAAAGGCGATAAATTAAGGGCTTATTATTTAATCAAAGAGCTAAGTAAGTATTATGAAATCTGCTTATTTGCAGTGAATGAACAAGAACCAAAATCGAAATGGATTGAAGCGCTTTCTCCGTATTGTTTGCATATTCGTACTGGTGTCATTTCAAAAAATAGATCTATTTTCAATTTGCTAAAGTTGAAGAAAACTCCGTTTCAAGTTGCATATTTTTATGACCACAAAATATCAGATCAAATTCAGCAGTTTGCGAAAGAGTGTGATGCATCCATTTTGTATTGTCATTTAATACGAATGGCAGAATATGGCCGAAAATTAAATATCAATTATAAAATACTGGACTACATGGATGCGTTTTCCAAAGGGATGGAGCGCATCAAGAATCAGGGGATCTGGTGGATGCGAATTCCGGCGTATTTTGAATGGAAACGATTGGTAAAATACGAAAACGAAGTTTTTAAATTATTCCGACATAAAATCATCATTTCAGAACAAGATCGAGATTTAATTCCGCACCCACAGCATTCGGAAATTCAAGTAATTCCGAATGGAGTTGATTTTGATTATTTCAAACCAAAGGAAACAGAGAAGAAATACGATTTGCTTTTCAATGGCAATATGTCTTATCCACCTAATATTGCGAGTACGCTTTATACCGTTGCAGAGCTTTTACCAGAAATTAAAAAAACAAATCCTGCGATTACTTTTCTAATTGCAGGAGCAACACCTACTGTTAAAATTCAAAACTTAGCCAATGATCGAATTACCGTTAGTGGATGGATGGAAGATATTCGAGATTCTTTTTACACATCTAAAATATTAATTGCACCCATGTTAATCAGCATTGGATTGCAAAATAAAATACTACAAGCGATGGCCATGAAAATTCCATGCATTATCTCAACCATGGCCAACAATGCATTAGGAGCCACTCATGAAAAGGAAGTTTTTGTAGCCAATACTCCTGAAGAATATAGTCATTACATACACCTACTTCTGAAGGATGAAGAAAAATACAATCAATTAACCAATGCAGCTTATGATTTTGTTCGAAAAAATTTCAATTGGGAACAATCCGTTAAAGATATCATTCAAAAAATAACATCCGAGCAATGAAATTATTTTTCTTCTTCTTTTAATTTATCAATTTCAATTTTAAAAGCAACTACTACTTCTCTTAAAACTTTTTGAATAAGTTCCAAATCCGTTTTCAACTGAAAATCACTTCTCTTTCTTTCCTTATAGTCTTCCACATTACGAATACATTCCTTCAATACTAAAATTCCGGCACCTTCAATTGATGGTTTAATTTTATGGGCTACTTTACTGATTTGGTCAAATTGATTTTTTTCAAAGTACACCATCATATTCTCAACAGATACAGGAATAGTTTCAATAAATAGCGAAAGCATCTTTATCAAGAAAGCTCTATTGGAGGGATGATCATTTTTTAATGAAGATAAATCGTACAATAATTCATCTGGAAAAACAACTGGTTTTTTACGAGCAGGAAACTTCCTTTTCTTCATCGATTCCGATATCCATTCCTTACCGCTAATATGCATGGCCAATTTCCGATACAACGTTTCTTCTTTAAAAGGTTTAACCACCCAATCGTTCATACCTAATGACATCAATTGTTTATGAGCTTGTCGACCTGTATTGGCTGTTAAAGCAATGACTGGAACACGAGATTTAGCGGGATCTCTCATCTCACGAATTTTTTTTGTTGCTTCCAATCCATCCATAATAGGCATTTGAATATCCATCAACACCAAATCATAATTATTCGTTTCCATCAACTGCAACACCTCTTCCCCATTTCCTGCAACATCTACATGAAATCCCCAATCCGTTAACATGGATTCTGTAATAAATACATTCACCTTATTATCTTCTGCTAATAAAATATTTAGTGTTCCCAAATCTTGCAATTCAATTGCCGACATTCTATCGGGTTCCACGTTCAACTTCGCCTTTTTGTACTTAATAATAAAATGAAATGAGCTACCTACATTTTCTTGGCTTTCCACCCAAATTTTTCCGCCTTGCTTTTCAATCAGATTTTTTGAAATTGTTAATCCCAGACCTACTCCACCTTGTTTATTACTGACGGAATCAATCTGAGTAAAACTTTCAAATATTTTTGCTTGATGAGAGAGAGGAATACCAATTCCAGTATCCTGAACTGAAAACTGAATTTCAATATTCTCACCATCTTCATCTATCACTTGATGTGTAAGTAATACATCTCCATAATTTGTAAACTTAATTGCATTATTCAAAAGATTTAATAATACCTGACTCAACCGATAGGGATCACCTATCACTTTTGGAATCGGTATATTCCCAAGATGTTTATGACGCAATAAAACATCTTTCTCTTCAGCTTTAAACATTTGCAGATTGATGGCAGTATCAGCCACACGATTGGGATCAAAATTCACTTCTTCCAACGTCAATTTACCTTCTTCAATGCGGGTGAAATCCAAAATTTCACTGATAATCACTAGTAGATTTTCTGCGGTCTGATGGAGTACATCGGTATAATTTCTTTGAACACTACTCAATGAAGATTTTCTAAGTAGCCGTGACATTCCCAAAATACCATTGAGTGGTGTTCTTAACTCATGACTAATATTGGCTAAGAAAAGTTCCTTCGCTTTTGAAGATTCTTCAGCAACTTTTCTGGCTTTTATTAACTCTTGCTCGACGGACTTTCTTTCTGTGATATCGACCACTGTTCCAAATATTTTCTTTGCTTTTCCTTTTTCATAATCAGAAACGCGTAATCGGGCTTCAATAAACTTAACCTTTTCCTGTCCAACATGAATGCGAAATTCAAGCATTTGCTTATGTCCAGATGTCGATGTCATATCAAAAATCTCTTTAAAATTCGCTTTATCATCAGGGTGAACGGTATTCACTACTTCTTCAAAATCAGGTTCTGTCGACGACGGATCTCTTTCCCAAATATAATACACTCCTTCTGCCCAATCAAAAGTCTTTTCATCAATATCAAAATAAAAAGAACCTAGCTTCGCAATCCTTTGTGCTTGCAATAAACTATTCTCACTAAATTTTATTTTCTCTTCTGCATTTTGTCGTTCAGTTACGTCGGTATTCGTCCCAAAAATTTTAACCACCTTCCCACTTTCATCCTTGATGGCTTTTCCTTTTGAATAAAATACTTTGGATTTATTTGCCCACGTAGTTACACGGAATTGAACTTCTACAGGCTCTCCAGTTTCAATGAGTGATTTAAATACGGCACGCACTTTTTCCTGATCATCTTTATGTACACGTGTAAAGAAATTTTCTTGAGTAGGCACCTCAACTCCTTTTTCCAAATCCCAAATAGCATAAGTACCTGGCGACCAATCGATGTAAAATTCAGGATGCAAATTCACCTCCCAACTTCCCGATTTCGACAACTGCTGAGCTTCTAAAAGTCGAGCCTCATTCAATTTCAACTTTTCTTCCGATTCCTTGGCAGCAGTAACATCAATACATGATCCGAGAATCAACATTGAATCGTCTGTAGATGACTTAGCAATTTTCAAAAAGGTATCGATATGCTTTACTTTTCCTGTCGGTGTTATAATTCTATACCTATGAAACCAAGGATCCATAGTTGGGTGAATCAACTTTTCATGTTCTTGAAGACTAGAAAGATCATCTGGATGTACAGACGAATAAAATAAATTTACTGAAGGCTCAATATTCCTATCAAACTCCCAAATGGAATACATACCCAATGACCAAGTAAGCACACGGGTATCCCAATTCAACTCAAAACTACCTGTTTTAGAAAGTTGTTGTGCTTCTACAAGACGCTGCTCATTCTTTAAGATAAGAGAATCAGCCAATTTTTTTTCTGTGACGTCAGAGATGATTCCTATAACTCGAATCAACTCCTCTTTGCTATTTCGCTCAAGCTTATTTATCGTATGAATATGCTTTAACTTTCCTGATTTTGTTATAATTCTAAAATAAGTATCAAACGTCTCCTTGCGTTCAGGCAATAATTTCCAAAGATTACTAAAATATTCTCGATCTGCAGGATACACCATCTCTTCAAAACGTAATGCATCTGGAATAGCTTCCATTTCATTCCATTCATAAATCTGGTATGCTGATTTAGAGTAATAAACTCTATTCGTTATCAAGTCTATTTCAAAATTTCCCAACTTAGCTAACTCTTGTGCTTCGTTTAATCGAGCATCATTTAATCTAAGTTTCTCTTCAATCTCCATTCGCTCGGAAATATCGATATAAGAACCTACAATCGTGATTGCTCCCGTTAACTTTGATTTCGAAAATTTATTAAAAACTTCAATATGCTTTAATTTACCTGAAGCGCTAATCAATCTAAACGTATATGACCATGGATCCGACCCAATAACTAGACTTTTAGATATTTCATCAATTTTTGCTTTATCTTCTGGATAGAGATGTTGATTAAACAAATCCCAACTAGGTTTTACCTTTTGATCCAACTCATAAATCAAATACATTCCATGCGACCAAAATATTTCTTGTGACTCCATGTTATATTCAAAACTTCCTGATTTTGAAAGTTCTTGCGCTTCATTCAAGCGCATTTCATTCATCACAATTTCCTCCTGGGCCAGAATTTGATCAGTGTTATCAATGAGTGATCCGAAAATCGCAATCACCTTTCCGTCTGTGTCAAGAATTCCTCTATTAAAACACTTTACATGTTTTATTAAATTATTAACTACCAATCTAAATTCACATAGGTCTTCATTTCTCTTTTCTATTACTGATTTCAAATGTTCTCTGACAAATTCTTGATCCTCGTGATGAGTAATACTTAATAAATATTCAAAATTTAAATGATCCTCCCCTTTCAATTTACCACAAATTGTATACATACCGGCTGACCAATTCATACTCATGTCTTTCAAATGCAAATACCAACTTCCCGACTTTGTCAATTGCTGTGCTTCGATCAATTGTCTTTCGCTCTCCTTCAATTTATCTTCACTTTTCTTTCTATCGGTTATATCCGTTGAAATTCCAAGTACATTGACAGATCCATCTTCCCCTACAATTGGAACTTTTACCGTATCGAACCAAAATAATGTTCCGTCCTTTTTCGTAAAAGTCTCTTCCACTCGTTTCAATTTTCGAGTTTTAATTACATCAGCATCAACCTCCAAATAACGTGATGCTTCTCCTGAATTTGAATGAATCTCCGCATTGTTTCTGTTGATTAAATTTTCAGGTGTGGTATCATAAAGACTCGCTACTGCTTTGTTTACTAGAATGAATTTTCCCTCTGCATTTTTTATAAAAATGGAATTTGGACTTTCATTAATTATTGCATCTGTTACTCGTTTGTTTTCCTCTAATTGTCTACGAATATTTTGATGTGCTGTAATTTCAATCCCATGCCCAATAATATACAATAACTCTTGAGCTTCCTCACTAAATACTGGGGAAACTCTCCGTAAATAATATCTTTCCTTTCCTTCAGCATCAACAAGACTTTCTTCCCAAGCTACTTCACTTTTTGAAATTATGGACGCCTCTAATTTACTTTGGCGATTTAAACCAATTGACTCGTCGAGTCCTCTAAAATTACAATACTCAATATCCGTTTTACCAACGATCCATTCTCGCATTTTGACACTTTTCATTGCGTATGGATTAATGTATAAATACTTAAAATCTTTATCTAAAATAGCGATGTCGCCATGTAGGTTTTCCAACACAGCTTTGTAAAACGAAGGAATAATTTTATCATCCATATAAAATAATTTTACAATTACAATTTACCTTCTTTCATTAACCGATAGATCGTAGATTTTCCAATGTCTAGTTTCTTAGCAGTCTCTATCACATTATCATCATAGCGATCCAAATAATATCGAATAATCTTATGATTAAATTCTTCCAATGTACAATCTTGATCTAACAAATCAACGGGCGTTCGAGTTGCTGTAAATGAAATATCATCGACATCAATTTGATCG
>JANOAX010000131.1:0-2036 GCA_031411335.1 Bacteroidota bacterium | reverse complement strand
CATAGCAGCGGCATTGCTATTTTCCATTACCCCATTGTTGAAAAAAATGATGCATGGTGTGAGATAAATATTGGCCCAACGGGCAAAACACATAATTTGGAGGCCTGAATCTTGAAGAAAGATTCAGGCCTTTATTTTTTTTGTCTATTCATTTAATAATTAAGAAATGCAAACCATCGAAGAAATTAGATCTTTTAAAGGAAAGTATCCAAAACAATTGTGGTATTTGTTTTTGGCCGAGATGTGGGAACGATTTTGCTTCTACGGCATGAGAGGTGTCTTAACTGTTTTTATGGTAGAAAAGCTGGCCATGAGTGATGAGATGGCTAACGAAAAGTACGGAGCTATTCAAGCATTCGTTTATGCCATGACATTTGTAGGAGGCTTGTTCGCTGATAAAATATTGGGTTTCAGAAAATCAATATTCTGGGGAAGTTTTTTAATGATTATTGGAAGTTTTACAATAGCCGCATCGCCTTCAGAATTGTTCTACATAGGAACAAGTATTTCTATTGTTGGTACTGGTTTTTTCAAACCAAACATTTCAGGAGTTGTGGGCCTACTCTATAATGATGGTGACAATCGAAGAGATGCCGGATTCTCATTGTTCTACTCGGGCATCAACATTGGTGCATTTTTAGGAGGCATACTTTGTTTTGGAATAGGTGATGTTTACGGGTGGCATTGGGCTTTTATACTCTCAGGTTTTGCCATGATGATTGGTA
This sequence comes from Bacteroidota bacterium, assembly GCA_031411335.1. Classification (GTDB taxonomy): domain Bacteria; phylum Bacteroidota; class Bacteroidia; order AKYH767-A; family OLB10; genus JAJTFW01. The sequence continues at coordinate 1,311 of JANOAX010000131.1, read as the reverse complement.
TGCTTGTATTTGGTCTCACAAGAAATTCCTTGGGTCCATTAGGTTTTTCTCCATTAATGAAAGAAGACAAGAGCAACAAGAAATCTGTTATGACTTCTGAATTGTTGGTCTACATTGGTTCACTTATATCAATTCCGTTTATACTATTGCTTATAAGCAATTCAGATTATACCAAAGCATTCATGTTTATTGTTGGCCCAGCTGCAGTTTGCTTTATCATTTATGAAATGATGCGCAGCACCCGAGATGAAGTAAAAAAGTTGATGGCAGCCATGATCTTTATAGTTTTCTCAATTTTCTTTTGGGCATTTTTTGAGCAAAGCGGAGGTTCACTTGCCTTATTTGCCAGAAATCACATGAGCGATAAATTATTTGGATTGAATATCGACCCCAATTTTGTAAATAACTCATCTAATTCCCTTTTTGTTATTCTAATTTCTCCTTTGGTAGGTCTGCTTTGGTTGTGGTTGAGCAAAAGAAAGGCGGAGCCCAATACTGTTGTTAAGTTTGGTTTGGGATTTCTATTTCTAGGTCTCGCATTCTACTTGCTTTTCTATGATAAGAATTTTATTCAAACCATAACAAAGCCAGGCATGGAAATAATTACATCACTTGGCATTTTTACACTGGCTTATTTTGTTATGACATTGGGTGAACTATGTCTTTCACCCATAGGACTATCAATAATGACTAAACTGTCACCTAAACGTATGTTCGGTATTATGATGGGCATGTGGTTTCTTGCCAGTGCATATGGCCAATATTTTGCAGGATTACTAGGTGCTGATATGGCCAAGACGGGTATGTACGAAGTGAAATCAGAAAGTATGAGCAATGAGCTTACATCTAACTATATATGGAGCGATACTTCTAGTGTGAAAATTCAATATGACCATATCAACTTACACGTAAATACCGATGAGGCTGACTCAGTTGGGGGTGATTGGATTAAGGCAAATGATGCAGGTTCGGCATACTTACAGAAGAATTCGAATGGAGATACCATTAGCTGGGTTTTTGCTAATCTAACTAATGATGGAAACGAAACTTTGGTTTTACCATCTGCATTAAAATCGAGAGGTGATGTGCGGCTAGCTGCTCAGCCAGTTGCAGAAGAAAGGTTTGAGGCTTATACCAATGGCTACAAACAACTCGGCATTTACGCCATGGTTTGTGGTCTAGTGCTCATTGCTATTTCGCCATTGGTAAGAAAACTTATGGGCGATGTAAAGTAAAAATCCGATAAATACATTTTAACCATTAAATAAAAATCAACTTGGAAAATACAGCATCTGTTTCAACTAATACAAA
>JANOAX010000130.1:0-16783 GCA_031411335.1 Bacteroidota bacterium | reverse complement strand
TTTCTAAGTAATACAAGGCAGAATCAAACTCGTTGAGCTCTAATTTTACTTTACCAATATTGCCCATCTCACGAGCAATTCCTTTTTGATTATTTATTCGTTGATCAATTAATAAAGCTTTATAAAAAAAATAGTTTGCTTGATTTACATTATTCATCTCAAAGTACACCATACCAATATTATTGATGGCTAGAGTGAGTCCACGAATGGAAACATGATCATTTATATCAACTTTCTTTTTTACAACTTTAGTATATTCTTCAATTGCATTTTTATAGTGACCTTGTGCTAAATAGCAACTCCCAATATGATTCAAACAAAATACTTGTCCAAAGGAATAATTTAAACTATCCGAAATTTTTAACCCTTCATTTGCGTATTTTAATGCTTTATTGATATCCTTAAATCTTTCAATAAAAGTCAACTTTTCTAAAATTCGTACTCTATTTGTGTCCTTTGCTGAATGAATAATTAGTGCTTTTGTGAGCGAATCAAGCTTTCCATCACCATAAACAGGTACTATTCCAACTAACCATGTAATGCAAAAAACAACACATATTGATTTTAAAATCAACGATTTACGCACATTTGAACTCAAGCAAAATTTTCGCATAGCACATTAATACGCTTTTTTAAGTAAAAATGTTTCTAATTTTAGCAAGAACCTTACTCATAATTTCTACATTTATATCTTCCTAAATCGAACTCAAAATGTTTAAAAAAACTAAAATCCAATTTGCTCTTATTTTACTAGCATTTCTTCCTGTTTTAACTTTTGGCCAAACGGCTAAACCTGCTAAAAGTCCCGCAGGCAAATCGCCAAGTTTGAAAATTTGTCATGTGCTGAGTGATTCTCTTACTTCTGCAAAACTCACATTAGCGGATGCACAGTTTTGGGCAGATAGTTTGCCACTTACTGTTATTTGTAATGATGGAAGACCTTATACATTAAGTCAATTTATTTTCACAACTATTTTAATGAATCCCCTTCAAACAAAAGAATACGGATTGGCAAATAATGGAATTCCGATTCTAGCTAAAAAAGCAATCAATCAAATGAAACCTGGAGACACTATCTTTCTAAAGGAAGTAAGTGGAAAAGATCAAGACGGAGTTGATGTAAAATTGCCGAATATCGTTTTTGTGATCAAGGAATAAAATAACTTGTTTATACCTTCTAATAGACAATAGCTTTTTATAGCTTATTGCTAATTGCTAATTGCTGTTGACAACTATCATGAGATGAATGTTGTCGACAGTTTAATTTTTATAAGATTTTTCTTAATAGTTCATATCATCACAATTAGATGATTGTTTCCTATATTAATTTTCCGTCTGACGAAGTCGGTCAGAAAGTGAAAACATCGCATAAATCAATAAACTTAACCAAAGTCCTGGGAAAACAATCATCCACCAAGCATCAAAATTATTTTTTCCTTCGGCAATTAATCCGCCTAAAGTTTTAACCGTAGCGGGTAAACCAAAACCAAGAAAACTAAGTCCAGCTTCAATAGCAATATTACCTGCAAAAGTATATAGCATATACACCAACACGGTAGGCCAAATATTGGGTAATACTTGAATCAATAGAAGTCTCGCACCTTTAATGCCCGACATCACTGCCGCATCCATGTAAGTCATCGACTTTATACTTTGCAGTTCTGCTCTCACAATCCTTGCTAAATCCACCCATGCGGAAAGCGCTAATAAGAGAATGATGGATACGATGGAAGCCGAGAGTAATTGAATAAATGCTAACACTAAAATTACTCTGGGGATGGCGCTAAACAGCTCCGAAAATCGCAAAAATATGGCGTCAATAGGAATGGCTATTCTAAAATTTGAAGAAGAAACCATCTTCCATTTCCCAATGACTTTCATAAAAATAACAAAAGCAAAAACTGAAACAATCCATCCCAACCAGCCATCTCCTCGACTCTCAATATTTAATAAAAGATGACACCAATAAAATACGAGCAGAAAGATCAACACTGTTTTAACTGCCGAGAGTTTCAAGGATCCAGGTCCATACCATCCTGCGAAAAAGCCAAGAAACAACGCCAAAACACTAGCAAGAAGAGTAGCAATCACAGAGATAAACATTGATATTCTTGTACCATAAAGAATATCTGCTAACAAATCACTACCGAGCAAATTTGTTCCTAACAAATGTCGTTTCGCCAATGTAAGATCAACTAAATCTCCATTTTCATTCTCGGTAAACTGTTGATGAAGAGGTCCACGGAAACTCATATTGAATGGGTCGCTTTTTCCAGATGAATAGCCAAACGGAGCATGGATTTCAAAACCAGCATCATTTTTTTTCAATGGAGAATTATATTCTTGATCTTGATTCAAAAATGGAAAAGACCAAGCCCCTTGATCAATTCTCACCAATGGTAAATCATTAGATATAACTGGAGCCAACAAACCAACAAGCACATAAAACACGATCACTTTCACTGACCAATGATTCCATTTCCTTCGATAATTCTTCTCACCCATTTTTCTTCAAGTTAGAATAACGAATCAGAGGATTAACTTGATAAGTAAACAAATCTGTTAAGGCGAAGGAGAGCATCGTTACCAATCCAGACACAAACAATACTCCACTAATGATTGGAAAGTCTTTTTGATCACAAGCCTGCAACATCAATGATCCCATGCCCGGCATGGTAAAAAGAAAATCGATAATTACGCTGCCTCCTAATAGCAAAGGGAATACACTCATCCCAGAAACAATTAAGGGTACTAATACATTCTTCATAGAATAGTAAAAGATTATTTTTCGTTCTGAAGAACCTACAGCACGTAATGTCATCACATATGGTTTTTGCAATTCATCTTTCAGCAATTCAAAAACCAACTGCGACAAATAAATCAATGTACTATACCCTAAAGCGAAGAGCGGAATAATCAAATATTCACATTGAGAGCAGAGAGAAAAAAACCAGGATCCAAATCCATTATTCGTTTCCAAAACAGGCGATGCGGTAGGCAACCAATCCAACATTCGGGGATTCGCAAAAAACAAAAGCAAGGCTGTTCCCATCCAAAATGTAGGAATAGAATATGTGAAAATTAATAAAGGTTTCTGAAGCTTAGCATACCATTTTTGTTGATACAACGTCAACCATCCACCCATCAGTAGAGCCAACGGAAATGTAATCACGAGAACAAAAACAGAAAGAAATAAAGTCAAAAGAAAAGGATACTTCATCATCTCAAAAACGTCACCACCACGAGTCCATGACTTTCCAAAATCACCTTGAACAATTCCCTTACTCACCAATCCACTACCCTCCGACTTCCCTCCAAAACACCATAAATGAAATTGATTTTTAGCATTCCATTGAATGGAAGGAATCCATCTTTTCCAATAATGATTATTATGATCTACCTTTAGTTTTGATAAATCAACGAGTAAATTCTTAGTAATTCCTGATGCGTCGTTATTTGCCAACATATCATCCACAGCAACAGAAATTCCTACAGATTGAAAATTCAAGAAGAAATCATTCGTCTTTTTTTTAGCAATTAATTCTTTGGCTATAGAATACGATAAACTCGGATTTCCTGAATAATATGACAAAGAACATAAAAGAAATTTAAAATCGTTATCAGGTAAATGAACAAAAGAATCGGGCAACAATCTACTTTCCATTGAAAAATAAAAATAAGGAAGATGCAATCCCATTTGACGATATTGACGCTCGTAACTTTTTGTTCTTCCTTCAGGAGAAGAAACTACTTGCGAATTATTAAATGTCAATATGTATTTAGCAGGATCGCCTGGCAACACTCTACTCAAGAAAAAAGAAAACAATACCAACAAGAGCAAGCTCACCAACGTTTGCAAAAATCTCTTGATTAATATTGACTTCATCCAAATTCGAATTATGGAGTAACACTTGTCTTTACGCCAATCGAATTTAACTGAAACATATTATACAAAACGCCTGGACGTTCTCCATATAATTCAGCACCTGAAAATCTTTTATGAATAGCAGTACGTCGAACTAAACCATAAAGAAAAACATAAGGATACTCATTATAAATTGCGGCTTGAATTCTTTTTTCCATTCCAAGTCTAGCTGTCTCATCCATCGTTACCGCCAAGCTATCTATAATCGCATCCGTTTTTTCATTTCCAAATCCAGAAAAATTAAGTCCGTTTTCTTTCCAACTAGAAGTAGCCCAAAGTTGGGCATAATCTTCAGGCAATGCTGAAGAATTCCACGAACCCATAATCATATCGAAATGATGCGAAGTGCCTTTGTCGAGCCAAGTTTGTAAATCTGTCATATTCAAATTCAATTTTACTCCTGCTTGCTTCATAGATGCTTCAATCATCAAAGCCATTTCTCTCCATTCGGGTGTAGTAGATAGAAATGTTAGTTCTAATTCCAAACGAACTTTCTTTCCATCCAACATTTTCATTCGCACACCATCTTGATCACGCTCATTCCATTTTGCAGCATCCAGTATTTCATTTGCCTTTTTAACATCTAACAAAATCAGCGGTAAATCTGAATTATAACTTGACTTCATTTTAGCCACTGGTCCAACAACAGCCTTATTTACACCTTTGCAAACTACATCAATCATGGGTTGAACAGGTGTCAACGATGCCAATGCTTTTCTTACTTCTACCTCTGAAAGAGCTAATGCATTATTCGACAACGCTGGTTTTGTATTCAAAGCAATAAATGTATACCCATATACATCAACAAAGCGACCGTGATAATTTTGATTAAACATTGAATCGCTTTTCATTTCAATTAATCCACGAGAGGAAAGCGAAGTAGAAGCATCAAACTCCTGTTTCAAAAATGAGAGCTGTGTTGAAACTGCATCCTTATTTACTTTAAAAATTAATTTTTTCGGATATGCTTTTTCTGCGTACACGGTTGACTTATCGGTCCAATGATTTTCTTTCTTCTCCAAGATGAGCAATTGTCCTTGCTGCCATTCCTTCAAGCGATAAGGTCCTAATCCCGAAATAAGTTTTGAATCGAAACCATAAGGAGGCGAATTAAAATTTGTTGACCATTCATTCAAATCCTTAAATTGATCTGCATGAAAATTTGTATCATTAAATTGTTCGAATGAAAATTGATCCAATACATTCTTTGGATCATAAAAACTTTTTTGGATGATGGGATAGTCGGCCCACAGCGCCACATTTTGCACATACACCTTCTTCATTCGGATCAACACCTTCGTTGCAGAATTTGGAACGCGCTCTGCTTTCTCTACTAAATCAAAATACGGTTTAAACGCTGCGTTATTCGTTCCAGGATTCTTTGCCGCTTTAATTGTAAAAATTACATCATCCGGAGAAATCAAAGTATTATCATCCCATTTAATATCTTCCCTTAAATCAAAAATTAGATCCAATTGACTTTCGGAAATCTGGGGCATTGACTTACAGATTCCAGGCTGCACGGAACCTGTACGAAGATCAGTACGCAACAAAGAACCGTGTAAATACAAAAACATTTCGGAACGAACTTGAGAAGTGCCATTACAGGGATGGAGGTTATCGGGCTCATTCAATTCATGAATCACCACCTCATTTTCCTTTGACCAAGCATCCAGAAAAGTAGAAGGATCTCCTAATTCAATGTAATTGCCGGATTCAACAATTACATCAACTTTCTTTTTTGAGCCGCAAGAAAGCGTTAAGAAGAGAGATAAATGAATGAGAATTACAAGATTTATTTTTTTCATTGTAGTAAGCATTGGGAATCAGACAAAGATAAAAGCAACTATGAGCAATCAAAATTAAAATAAGGTTTGGATCGCGTCTTCCTTTCACTAAATTTGCAGCCGCTGGTGAGATGCCTGAGTGGCCGAAAGGAACAGTTTGCTAAACTGTCGTACGGGTAACTGTACCGAGGGTTCGAATCCCTCTCTCACCGCAAGTGCCTCAAAATCCCTGTCTTCGACAGGGATTTTTTTATTTTAAGGCGTCAAAAGCTTGCTTTTGTAAGTCTTAAAATAAAAAAATCACAAGGGCAAAGCCCTTGGGGATTTGAAGCCCTTGCAAGGCTCCACCACTAGGGATCAACGCAGTTAATCCATTTTTTCGTCAAAAGCTCGCTTGTGAATGCTTGGAAAACAAAAATCCCCAAGGGCAAAGCCCTTGGGGATTTGATGTCCTTGCAAGGCTCCTCAACTGGGGATCAACGCAGTTAATCCCTCCCGCAGTTCTGCGGGACAAGTTTTCTGAAGTCAAAAGCTTGCTTTTGTAAGTCTTAAAATGAAAAAATCACAAGGGCAAAGCCCTTGGGGATTTGATGTACTTGCAAGGCTCCCCCATTAGGGATCAACGTAGTTAATCCCCTGACTTAGCCTGAGTCCGAAGTTTCGGGAAGGTTGACTTTTTAGTTGAGTTTTTAACCAAGTTCCTAAACTTCAAGAATATTGACCACTAATAATAATTTAAATGAAATTTAAATTGTTAAAAATCAATAAGTTAACATTATTTTTTTTGCTTGTTTAGTTTAAAAACGTTCAACGTTCACGAAGCAAGAGGATTTGGGATTGCATTGGCTGATCGTAATCAATAATATATAATGACTAGTAGCCGCCTGCCTAAGACAAAGAAATCAGTAATTGATTACAACTCAATCCCAGCTTCGAGCGCAACTTTCATCATGGGCTGAAGTGCTTTTTCTCTTTCATCAGGTGAAATAAATGCTCCAGTAGGAATAACATCTGAAATGGTTAAAAGAGTTCCGGCTTTCTTTTTCAAAAATTTTGCGGTTGAAAATAAAGCAAATGCTTCCATCTCTACCGCTAAGCAATTATTAGAAGATGCTATGGGTGGAGTACCGGGAGTTGCTCTATAAAAAACATCACTCGAGTGAATATTTGTTGATCGAACTTTTACATCCAGCTTATTTGCTGCCTCATTAATTTTTTCAAAACAATTCCCTTGATATGAAAAATAATTTTCAGTGTATCCAAAAGCTTCAGATGCAAATGTGGACTCACTATAAGCTTTATCTACGTTCACCAAATCATATACATTTAAATCAGTTGAATAGGCACCTGCAGTTCCAATACGGATGATACAATCCACTTTGTAAAAATCGTACAATTCATAGGCATAAATGCCAATTGAGGGGCAACCCATTCCGCTCGCACCAATACTTATTCGTTTGCCTTGATACGTACCCGTAAAATAAAAAGCACTTCTCGTTTGACTCACTAATTGAATATCTGTCAAAAAACTTTCAGCCATATGCTTGGCTCTTAATGGATCTCCTGCTATTAAAACCACTGGTGCAATTTCTCCGACTTTAGCGCTGATGTGTAAACTCATAATTTTATTTTGGATGATGAAGATAGGGAAAATTGGCAAATTGGTGAATTGGTGAATTGGTGTATCGGTGTATCGGAGGATAAATATTAGATAAAACAAATAAATATATTCTCTCCATAGTTACCTGAGGCTCTCGAGGGCAGTAATGGAGAGGCGAAAGTTTTTGTTTTTATGCAAGTCTTTTTCAAGCGAGCTTGAAAGACTTGCTATTAAAGGATTAGCACTGACCGCGTGGCGTCAGTGCTGATCCTGTGATGGGGCTCGCCAAGAAGTCTATGCAAAGCACTGTACTTCTTGGGAAACTAAAACAAACCCAATAAAAAGAGCCTTTGGCTTTTGTTTTTTTGCAAGTCTTTTTCAAGCGAGCTTCTAAGACTTGCTATAAAAAGGATTAGCGATGACGCTTCGGTCATCGCTGATCCTGTAGTGGTGGGACTAAAACAAATAAATTCAACTGAACCATAAATGGTTCTTTTTTGTTTTCCCCACACATTCACAAGTAAACTTGCTATGTGTGGTATAAAACAAAAAAACCCTGCAAAAGCAGGGTTCAGTTGAATTGGGTTTGTTTTGTCGGGGTGGCAGGATTCGAACCTACGACCTCCTGCTCCCAAAGCAGGCGCGATACCGGGCTACGCTACACCCCGAAAAGTTGAAATAAAAAGGCCGAAATTGATCTAGGATTTTTTTCCGGAGGTGCAAAGATATATTAATTTTGAACTAATTCGACCTTTAACTGAAAAATTCCAATAAATTTGCAGTCCCAATTAAAAAGGATCCCGTAGCTCAGCTGGATAGAGCATCTGCCTTCTAAGCAGACGGTCAGGCGTTCGAATCGCCTCGGGATCACACAAATGATAAAGGTAGCTCAAAGAGTTACCTTTTTTTGTTTCATTCATCTTTAAAGTACAACGGTCAGTAGCCTGTCCCGTAGTGAATACTACGGGATTCGTCGTGTGGCTTCGCGACGCCTCGGGATCACATTAATGGTAAAGTTAAATCGTAGAGTTGCCTTTTTTTATCTTTCATTCTTCTTAAAAGCATATAGGTCAGGATTCGTCCAGTAGCACGTGCTACCGGACGCCTGGATCACACAAATGAAAAGGGGAGTTTTAGCTCCCCTTTCATCTAAGAATAAATAAACAATTACAAATACGACTTAAGTAACTTATTTCTCGAGTTGTGTTTAAGTCGACGCAATCCACTCTCTTTTATTTGTCGAACTCTTTCCCGAGTTAATCCGAGTTCTAATCCGATTTCATCAAGCGACATCGAAACTCTATATCCGATTCCAAAAAATAATCGAAGTACCTCTGACTCGCGTTTAGACAATGTATTTAAGGAACGATTAATATCTGCCGTTAACGATTCATCAATTAAGGTAGAATCCGTACTTGGAATACCATCATTCACCATTACGTCTAGTAAAGTATTGCTTTCATCACTGTTGTCGAAAGGTGCATCCATGGAAATAGGACGAACTGAACCTCTAATAGCATCTCTTATTTGATTGTAACTAATGTCAACCGCTTCTGAGATTTCTTCTGCGCTTGGATCTCTACCGTATTGTTGCTCTAATTTGGCAAGTGCTTTCTTCACCTTATTCATCGCACCAATCTGATTTAATGGAATTCGAACCATCCTACTTTGTTCGGCTATAGCTTGTAAAATGCTCTGACGAATCCACCAAACTGCATAGGATATAAATTTAAATCCCTTGGTTTCGTCGAAACGTTGCGCTGCTTTGATGAGTCCTAAATTACCTTCGTTTATTAAATCAGGTAAACTCATTCCTTGATTTTGATACTGTTTTGCTACGGAAACAACAAATCTTAAATTAGCTCTTGTTAATTTATCTAGAGCATCGTGATCGCCATTTCGAATTTTTTGAGCTAGAACAACTTCCTCTTGTGGAGTTACCATGCTCTCTTTACCAATGTCTTGCAAATATTTTTCTAAGGATGCACTTTCTCGATTGGTAATGCTTTGTGTAATTTTAAGTTGTCTCATTTTGTTTTGGGTTGGTGTGTGACTCAGCGCGTATCAAATTGTATGCCATGAACTACAATTACGACTATGACATTCAGTTTATTAACCCAACATTTTGATCTATTCACAAAATGATTGGATATTGATACATGTTGAAACAAGTATTTTGTGGATTTTGTGTCTAATCCACATAGATATAACGTTTGTAAACCTGAAATCATTTAAATTATAGAGTAGAAAAATAATTTTATGACAAAATCATTACAATTGGAGAATCAACTTTTTAAACTGAAAAGTTGGGTTTTAAAGATATATCTGATAAATATATTCCTCAACAACTTCGAATAGCCTATTTTTATTAACGATTCCAATCAATAATTCATTAAAAAAGACGTTACTAGTTCTTAAAAAATTATTTTTGCAAAGACATGAACTTACTTAAAACTCCATTCTTCATCACCCTTCTTCTTTTATTCATAGTCCATGGAACTAGTAATGGACAAAGTAAACCGACTCAGGACAAATCTCTCATTCAGTTTTCAGGTGTGGTGGTAAGCGCCGATTCACTACAGCCGATTCCTTTTACTAATGTGATTATTCGAAATGCGAGAAGAGGAACCATCACTGACTTTTATGGATTCTTTTCTTTTGTAGCCATGAAAGGAGATACAATCGATTTTCAATACGTGGGATTTAAGACTTCTTCTTATCTCATCCCTGATTCTTTGGATGAGCAACATTATTCTATTATTCAAGTTCTCGTTCGTGATACCATCAACCTAAAGGAAGCAATTGTATATCCCTGGCCTACAAAGGAGGAATTTAAGCGAGCATTTATTGCTTTGAAATTATCAGATGACGATTTGAAACGTGCACAACGCAATTTCGAATTAGCATCGTTGAAAGAAGTGCAAGCACAAGTACTATACGATGGTGGATTAAACTATCAGATGGCTTTGCAACAAAGACAAACTCAACTCTATTCACAAGGACAATTTCCATCAATCACCTTATTGAATCCGCTTGCATGGGCTGCATTTATTCAGTCATGGAAAGATGGAGCTTATAAGAAAAAAGAAAAAGAATAATTGTGAATCGCCTCGCCCTCCTACTCCTATTGTTTTTATCTTTTCTTTTGAGTGCTTCAACATTGCAAGCACAAGATGCAACTGTGCATGGAGTAGTGCGTGATTCTATTGGCAAACCTCTCGAAGCGGTCTCTATTTCTATTAATGGTGAACCCGGAGGAGCTATTAGTGATCAAAAAGGAAAGTATGAAATTAAGATAGCGCCCTATCGTGATATTACACTTATCTTTTCTTATTTAGGATTTACGACGGAAAGAGTTCAATTGCGTTTGAAACCAGGAGAAGACAAACTACTAGACATCCGCTTAATTAGCACTGTTCGTGATTTTCAAACGATAACGGTTGAGGCTATCCGTCCTGGCGATTTAACCGTAATTCGTATTGAACCACGAACTATTGAACAACTTCCCAATGTGTCGGGAAACTTCGAAAGCTTTTTAAAAACGATGCCGGGAGTGGTCTCGAACAATGAACTTTCCTCTAATTACTCTGTTCGCGGAGGAAGCTTTGATGAAAATTTGGTATATGTAAATGATGTGGAAATTTATCGTCCATTCTTGGTTCGTTCTGGACAACAAGAAGGATTGAGTTTTATTAATCCCGACCTTGTTGCTGATATTAGTTTTAGCTCTGGAGGATTTAGTGCACAGTATGGCGACAAGATGAGTTCGGTGCTTGATATTAAATACCGCACACCTAAGAAATTTGCTGGCTCTGCCAATGCAAGTTTGATGGGCGGATCGCTTCACTTAGAAGGAGCCAGTAAGAATGATAAATTTACTTGGCTCACGGGAGTGCGTCACCGTTCCAACCAATTTCTTTTAAAAAAATTAGATACACAAGGAGAATATAAACCACGATTTACCGATGTTCAAACTTTATTGAATTATAAAATTTCTAAGAAAACGGATATTTCGTTTTTAGGAAATTATTCATCTAATCAATTTACAGTGATTCCATCCTCTCGACAAACTGAATTTGGAAGCATCAATGAAGCATTGCGATTTACGGTCTTTTTTGAAGGGCAGGAAATTGATCAATACAATACAGGAACAGGAGCCATTACGTTAACTCATCAAGTAAATGATAGTGTCAAATTAAAATTCATTGGATCTGCTTTTTACTCTAGGGAAAAAGAATTTTTTGATGTGCTAGGACAATATTTTTTAGATGAGCTAGAGCGAGACTTAGGTTCTTCAGATTTTGGCAATGTAGCTTTCAATCGTGGTGTAGGCGGATTCCTTGATCATGCACGAAACGAGTTAGAAGCTTTTGTAAGAACAGCATCGCACATCGGAACATATCGTTCAAAAAATCATCAATGGCAGTGGGGATTGAAAGCGCAAATTGAAACCATTCACGATGAATTGGACGAATGGCAATACCGTGATTCGGCCGATTATTCTGTTCCTCACCCTGATGATAATCCGGGACAAAATGGAAATCCGAACCAGCAAATTATTTTAAATAATGTAGTGAAGAGTAAAATTGATTTGAATTCAAATCGATATAACGCTTATCTCCAAAACACATGGAACCTCGATCGTGTTTCATTTACAATAGGCGTAAGAGGTGCTTACTGGGATTTAAATGAAGAATTGAATATTAGTCCACGAGCAAGCGTTTCTTGGAAACCAAAATGGAGCAAGCGCTTATCTTTAAGAGCTGCAACGGGTCTATATTATCAGCCGCCATTCTATCGTGAGATGCGAGACCTCGATGGAAACATAAATAAAAATATTGAATCACAAAAAACAATTCATTTTGTAATTGGTAGCGACTATCAATTCCTTGCTTGGGGCAGAGAATTTAAATTGACAAGTGAAGCCTATTATAAAAAGATGGATAATTTAATTCCATACAAACTCGACAACACCCGCATTCGATATTTGGCAAAGAACAATGCGAGTGGATATGCGACGGGATTAGATTTTCGAATCAATGGTGAGTTCGTTAATGGAATTGAATCGTGGGTGTCAATGGGCATTTTGAAAACAGTGGAAGATATTAAAGACGACGGATATTTTAGGTATTATAACGCAAGTGGCGAAGAGATCATCAAAGGATTTACTTTTGACGATGTGGCAACAGATAGTTTGAAAGTAACACCAGGAGATATTCCACGACCAACCGACCAACGCATAACATTCAGTATGTTCTTCCAGGATTATCTTCCAAAAAATCCAACGGTTCGCATGCACTTAAACCTAGTATTTGGTACCGGATTGCCATTTGGCCCTCCTGGTCCTGATCGCTACAAAGATATTCTTCGTGGCCCCTCCTACCGACGCGTTGATATTGGATTTTCTAAAATTGCCATTGATGAAGATGGAGAAAACAAAAGTCGACTTCCTGTTATTCGCAATTTAAAATCGTTGATCTTTAGCATTGAAGTTTTCAATTTATTGCAAGTCAGTAATACCATTTCTTATTCTTGGATAACCGATGTTTCTGGTCGACAATATGGAATTCCGAATTACTTAACGAGTCGGATTCTGAATTTTAAAATGCAGACTAAATTTTAGTATGAGCAAGAAAAAAGCAACTGAAGGCGGATTGGTTTATTCGACCAACCCTAATTTTAAACTGAAGGAAGAGGTAGAAGAAGCAAAAACTCCAGGCGCCTCACAACAAGATTTACGCGTTTGGTTAGAGCGAAAAGGAGGTGGAAAGATGGTTACATCGGTAAAAGGATATCAAGGTCGGCCTAGTGATTTAGACGATTTAGCTAAAGTATTAAAATCAAAATGTGGCGTAGGTGGAGGAGCTAAGGATGGTGAGATTTTTATTCAGGGCGACCAACGCGATAAAGTCATCGCTTACCTTGTACAAAAAGGATTTAAAGTAAAGAAAGCTGGAGGGTAATTACATCTTCAGAAATAATTATTTTGCCAGAGCCATGGATGCTTCAATCACCTTCGCATAATACTGCTCATACATTGGAGTAATCACCTGCGTATCGAATTCTTTTGCTCTACTTAATGCTTGTGATTTAAATTTTTTGAGCGATTCGTCGGTACGTAAAATAGTCAATGCATTTTTAGCCATGTCATCCACATCACCCACATTACTCATGAATCCAGTAACTCCGTTGATATTTAATTCAGGAATTCCTCCCGCATTGGAACTAATTACAGGCACTTGACAAGCCATCGCCTCAAGAGCAGCTAATCCAAAACTTTCTGTCTCAGAAGGCATGACAAACAAATCACAAATCGATAAAATTTCTTCGATCATATCTTGCTTACCTAAAAAGCGAACATCATCACATAAATCCAATTCACGACACAATTGTTCGATATTATGACGTTCAGGTCCATCACCAATTAGTAAAAGCTTAGAAGGAATTTCTTTACGAATTTTACTAAAAACATGAACTACATCCTGCACACGTTTTACTTTTCTAAAGTTAGAAGTATGCACCACTAATCTTTCACCATTGGGAGCAACGGCTTTTCTGAAATGATCTTTTGCTTTCTTTGAAAAACGTTCTAAGTCGATGAAGTTTGGAATCACTTCAATTTCTTTGTCTATTTTAAAATTAGCGTATGTATCTTTTTTCAGACTTTCGGAAACTGCAGTCACACCATCCGATTGATTAATGGCAAATGTTACCACAGGTTCGTAGCTAGAATCTTTTCCCACCAAGGTGATATCCGTTCCATGCAAGGTGGTAACGATGGGTAAAACAATTCCATGCGCTGCTAAAATTTGCTTGGCCATATACGCAACTGATGCATGCGGAATGGCATAATGCACATGCAACACATCGAGTCCTTCAAAACGTGCTACGTCAACAAGCTTACTAGCTAAAGCAGTTTCGTAAGGGATGTAATCGAATAAGGGATACTTCGCTATTGTTACTTCATGATAACTGATATTCTCAGAAAAAAAATCGAGTCGAACAGGTTGGCTATAAGTAATAAAATGAATGCGGTGTCCGCGTTCAGCCAATGCTTTACCTAATTCTGTGGCCACTACTCCACTTCCACCAAATGTGGGATAACATACAATTCCAATTCTCATAGTTCAAAGTTAACGAATTCAAAAGACGTATCAATGCAGATTGTATTTTAATGATTCGAAAAAAATATCAAACCATAAACATCAGGCTATTTCGTCTCAATGGCTTCAATAGCCATTTGCATAATATTCGTTCTCAAGTTCGATTTTGCAAGTTTCAAATTTGTTGAAGAAGGGTAAACACGATTGGACAAGAAAATATATTGCAGACGGGTCTGAGGATCAGCCCACGAATAGGTACCGGTAAATCCACTATGCCCGAAGGAACTTAAAGAGACACCCATTGCAGAAGGCCCATTCGCCCCTGCAGCCAAATCGGGCTTATCGAAAAATAGTGCCCTACGATTATGCCCATCTGCATAAGCCGGGCTCGTAAATAAATTTACAGTTTCCGACTTCACATATCTTTTCCCACCATATTCTCCGCCATTTAATAACATCTGCATAATCACTGCCAATGACTCCGCATTAGAAAAAACGCCAGCATGACCACCTACTCCACCCATCATTGCTGCAGCAGGATCATGCACATAACCTTGGATAAGTTGATGACGGAAAGCAGTATCCAATTCGGTTGGTACAATCTGAGATTTATCTATCCAAGTTAAAGGATGGTATCCGATTTTCCAAAGACCCAACGGTTTGTAAAAAATATCGTTCACCAATTCATCCAAATCCTCTCCACTAATTTTTTCAATTACCTTTTGCAAAATAATGATACCCAAATCAGAATACACATACTTGCCTGGATTCTCCAATGGACGCTCCACAATTTTATCCCACATCACCTCTTCATAATCATCCGAAATAAATAAACTGTCGGCTACTTGACGTTTAAAGTTGCGCTGATAAGTGGTACTGTAAATTTCAGGATCTAACACTGAATCTTTAAACGTTTCCTTCCAGAATGGCACCCACGATTTCAATCCTGCTTCATGAGCCATTAATTGGCGAATCGTCATTTCCTTTTTATCATATTTTCTCAATGATGAAAGATAGTGCGAAGCTTTTTCATCGAGATCCAATTTCTTTTTATCGAACAAATACATTGCTGCCAAAGCGGTAGAATAAATTTTTGTTAACGATGCAATGTCATATACATCTGAATTTTTTACTGCTGTTGATTGATCATACGTATGCCATCCAAACGATTTATCATAAATTACTTTTCCATCTTTAGCAATGACAATTTGCGCACCCGGAAAAACAGAATCACGAATGGCTTGCACCATAGCTGAGTCAATCTTAGCTAATTTCGCTGTTGAAATTCCAGCATCTTCTGGAATTGTGTACTTTAATCGAATGATATCTCTTGTGATTACACCTTGATCTAAATTAAATTCAGGTAGGATCGATACTGGCAATTGCCCAGTGAAAAGTTGTCCGCCATAAATTTTTTGTGCCGTTTGTTGCAAAGGCAAATGCGTATCCTCATACCCTTCTACAATGGCATCATAATTCTTCAATCCTTGGAGTCGACTCAACACGTATGCATTTCCAAAAACACAAAGAATACTTCCTTTCAACTTTCCCAACATCTCTGTCAGTTCAATCGTTGCGGCTGTAAGTCCAAAGTTTTTCTGTGCATTTATTGTAGTATTATGAATACTCACGATAACGTGATCACATCCTTTCAAGAAACTATAAATACTATCTCTATACTCATCAGAGGCATCTTTGGGAACATTCAATGTTTTGATGGGTCCGTACTTTGATAATTGAATTTGAAAAGGATTATTGAGTGTATCATTCAACACCACTGAAGCAATGCAATCGCGATTCGATGGATGCAGTGGTAGCAAATTATTTTCATTCTTCAACAAAGTGGGAGCATTTTCATACAATCGATTGTTAAGAGCAATGGAAGTCGATGAATTTAAATCGAAATATAAATTTTCTGTTTGGATGGGTTGATAATTATTTAATCCCGTCCAATACTTCGCACTCAAAATTTTCATCACTTTAAAATCAATCTCCTCCTGTTCAATTTCACAATTCTGAATTGCAAAATGAATTCTGTTGATCGCTTTGGATACATCTTGAGGATACAAGAGCACATCATTGCCAGCTAACAATGCTTTCAATTCAATTTCTCCGGGAGCAACATAGGATGCCACTCCTTTCATATTTAGTGCATCCGTAAAAACTAATCCTTCAAATCCCAACTTCGTTTTTAAAAGATCCTTCACAATTTTTGTCGATAAGGAGCTAGGTTGATCCAATGTGGAATCTAATCCGGGAATAAAAAGATGAGCCACCATGACGGAAGCCAATCCCTGCGGAATTAATTTCATAAAGGGAAATAATTCGAGAGAATCCAATCGCTCTATAGACGCGTTCACGACAGGTA
>JANOAX010000129.1:0-3943 GCA_031411335.1 Bacteroidota bacterium | reverse complement strand
TTTATGCATTTGCCGTTTACCTTGTCAATCTAAGTAATACAAGTACTACTTCGATTCTTCGTTCACCACGATTTTGGATTGCAGCCTCCTATTTAATTTACTGTGCAGGAGCCAGTGTCCTTCTTGCTTTAAATGAACATGTAAAAACCAATATATATATCAATAGCAACTTCCCTGTCAACCTACTATTTATTCATTTAACTCTACATACCTTTGCCTCATTACTAATCTTAAAAGCGCTACATTGCCTACCGATACGACCAATATCACGCTTCTCATCTTCATACTAGCACTTACTTTTGTTACGCTGGTATTATTTTTATTGTATCTTATTTATAGAAATAATTTGATTAACATCAATCGAAATGCTGATTTGCTAGAAGCGATGTTAAAAGCTCAGGAAGATGAGAGAGAGAGATTGGCATTGGAATTACACGATGGATTAGGAACTAAAATTTCAGCCTTAAGTTTAGAGACTGAAACTTTATACTCTGAAATAGATCCTAAATTTCAATCGAAGACCAATCATATTCGATCATTAATTGAAGAGGTGAGCCAAGATGTAAGAAGTATTTCTAGAGATCTTGTTCCAAGAGATCTTTCACGATCGGGATTGAATTATGAGCTCGATAAACTTCAATATAACACGGAGAGATTATATAATAATAAATTTCAACTTACCTTGCTAGGAATGGAATTAAGACTCCCCTATAAAATGGAGCTTAATATTTTTAGAATTGTACAAGAATTAGTTAATAACACCATAAAACATTCTAGTGCAAGCGAAATCAATCTAATTATACAAAGAGACGAGCTTCAGATTTTACTTACCTACACCGATAACGGAAAAGGAATGAATGATAGTAAATCATCAGATGGCATTGGACTCAATAATATAAAAACAAGAATTGCCCATTTACATCCTGAATCCACCATGCAAATTGGTTTGAAACCGGGATTTGAATTAAGTATAGTCATACCTTTGCTACATTAATACGCTATGATAGATATTATTTCCATATTAATTGTTGACGACCATCCTCTTTTCCGCCAAGGATTGGTGAATGCTTTACACTCGTGTGAATTCAATAAAACCATTTTTGAAGCGGGAAGCGGAAACGAAGCTTTACAAATTGCTGAGCAGGAATCAATAGATATCGTTTTGATGGATATTAACATGCCTAGAATGGATGGTTTAGAATGTTCAAAAAAATTACTTGAATTATTCCCAGAATTAAAAATTATTGGAATCAGTTCGTTCGAAGACAAGTGGACCATCGAACAAATGATTGACTTAGGCGCCAAAGGATATCTCACCAAAAATATTGGCAAACCCGAATTAGAAGCTTCCATAAAGAATGTTTATGCGGGTAAAATGTTTTTCTCTTCAGAATTAGTCGGAAAAATGTTACAGCGCTCTTCCGAATTTATGACGAAGAATAATACGGTGAAATTTGAAGAATTACATGAACGAGAGAAGCATATTATCAAACTCATTTTTGAAGAATTTAGTTCTTCCGAAATTGCTGAAAAACTTCACTTAAGTGAGTATACCGTAAACAACTACCGAAAATCCTTACTTACCAAAACTGGCGCTAAGAATGTTGTAGGCTTAATCAAATATGCTTTTAAGAGTGGTTGGTTTTAATTCCCCAATTATTTATCAGCATACTAATCTTTATTCGATCAACTCTTTAGATTTTTTTTCAAACGTTAATTTGCTTTTACTTATTAACATCAACTTGTAGATTAACTTTTGAAATGTCAATTGACTTGTGGCTCTTTTCTCCGTTAAATTCGGAGTAAACCCTCACTATATGCCAAGAGCTGCAGCTAAAACGAAATCGACAGAGAGAAAAATCTTCGTACTGGATACATCAGCCATCCTTTTTGATCATAATGCATTCTTTAATTTTAAGGAGCACGATGTTGCCATTCCCATAACAGTATTGGAAGAAATAGATCGATTTAAAAAAGGGAACGATGTTATCAATTTCGAAGCAAGGGAATTCATCAGATCCATTGATAAATTATCAGCCAGTTTTTCACTCCAAGATTGGATTCCTTTAAATGGACCCACTAAGGGGAAATTTAAAGTGTTGATGAATGAGCGAAATAATAAAGTGGATGCTAATGTCGTTTTCGGAGAGAAAAAAGCGGATCATCATATTATTAATTCCGCTTTAAGTCTTCAAGAAGCTTATCCTAACCGAGTGGTTACACTCATTAGTAAGGACATCAATCTTCGTTTAAAAGCCAGATCACTCAACTTAGCATCTGAAGATTATGAGACAGGGAAAGTAAAGGATGTTCAAGAGCTCTACACAGGAAAATCTTCTATAGATAACGTGAGCAAAAAAGTGATCGATAAATTGTATCAAGATGGCTGGTGTGCTTGGAAAGACGTTGTAAAGGTAAAACCGGTTCTTAACCATTACTTCATTCTGCGAAGTAAGGAAGAAACCGCCTCAGCACTTGCCTGGTTCAATCCAACTACCGATCGGATAGAACGCATCCATAAAGAGCCTGTTGCAGGAATACGTCCACGAAATGCAGAACAAGCCTTTGCTATTCATTCTATCCTCAACCCAAATGTTTTGTTATCGACTGTAATGGGAATTGCTGGAACCGGAAAAACTTTGCTTGCATTGGCTTCAGCGTTGGAACAAAAAAGTAAGTACCGTCAAATTTATTTAGCACGACCTATTGTACCCCTCAGTAATAAAGACATCGGTTTTTTACCTGGCGATATCAAATCAAAAATTAATCCGTACATGGAACCGCTGTGGGATAATTTGAAATTCATTCAAAGTTTATACAAAGAAACCGACAAAGAATATCACAAAATCAATGAAATGGTGGAGCATGAAAAATTGCACATTACTCCCCTAGCTTATATCCGTGGACGAAGCTTAAGTAATATTTGTTTTATCATTGATGAAGCACAAAATCTTACTCCACACGAAGTAAAAACCATTATTACACGAGCCGGGGAAGGCACTAAAATTATCTTTACAGGAGATATCTTTCAAATTGATACACCCTACCTCGATTCACATAGCAATGGGTTAAGTACTTTGATTGATAAGATGCAAAATCAAGCATTATACAGTCATATCACACTTGAAAAAGGGGAACGAAGTCCACTTGCCAATTTAGCAGGGCACATCCTTTAGTTCACCTTCACTTAAAAAATTCCATATCTTTGAAATCGAATTCAAAGAAATGTCAAAGTATCAATTGAAATTATCCCCAAAAACAAAAGTCTTGAACTTTTTCAGACTTATATTCAAAATTATTCCATTTTCGAATTTGCTACTTCTTCTCTCCATACAATTCGATTCACGGATCATCCGCAAATTGGTACCTCCTAATTATCTTTATCAAAAAGGGAAGTACAAAAGGGTGAATCGGAATGGGATCAATTATCAACTTGATATTAGCAATGTAGTCGATCATTCTTTCTATTTTAATTTAGAAAAGCCAAGCTATGATTCGATTCTTTTACAACTAAAAAGTGCTAATGTAATTTTAGATATTGGAGGAAACATTGGAACTTCCGCACTTTACTATGCCAGCATTAATCCTACAGCAAAAATCTTATCCTTTGAACCTCATCCCGACACTTTTGAAAAAGCGGTAGAGAACATTGAGCTAAATACCTTTCATAACATTGAACTTATCAACTTAGGATTAGGGACTCAACAAGCATCATTAAAGCTTTACGAAGTAGATGAACATAATCCAGGAATGAATCGGATACTCATCGAAGAAGCTAACTTTCCTTTCAAAATAATTAATGTTGATGTTTTGGATGAAGTACTTTTAAAAAAAGAAATTAAGAAAGTTGATTTTATTAAAATTGTCGTTGAAGGTTATGAATACGCCGTATTAACAGGTGCAAAAGAAACTCTCAAGTCAAAACCTCTTTTGTTTATTGAAG
>JANOAX010000128.1:0-11556 GCA_031411335.1 Bacteroidota bacterium | reverse complement strand
CATATATGTAAATTCCAAACTGTTGATTGGAATTCTTCCTCTTACAATTTTATAGTCGATCAATTTATTTTGCCCCCTTCGAAAAATCGAAACACGCACAATGGATCCTCCTGCACCACGGAGTGTTTTCATCACCATTTCATTTGTAATGCCAACTCCGGCCACTAAACTACTATCTACTTTTACAATTCGATCGCCTGGTTTTATTCCTAAACTTTCACTGGGTCCACCTGAAAGAGCAGATACAACCATAATGGTGTCTTCCTGAATATGAAATTCGATTCCGATCCCTTCAAAATTTCCTTCTAATGGCTCGTTGGCAGCTTGCAATTCTTCCTTCGGGATGTACGCCGAATGCGGATCTAATTGTTCTAAAAGTTTAACAATGGTTTCATTGGTTAACTTTTCTCGATTGATCGTATCCACATATTCTTGTTGGATATAATCCAAAATGGAATTGAGCTTATTGTCAGATGAAATTTTTGGCGCTGGAGATAAGGTAGTGCCGATGTAAATTCCTGCAGCTAATGCTAATCCCACAATGATGGGAATTATAAATATCCGATTCGAACTACTTTCGTTCATTTTATTTTTTTTCTTCTTTAGGAAAGTGAAACACTTCTACGCCAAATCGACGTAAAAAATCAACTCCTTCTTCAACTTGAATTCCTTTGTATGCAGCATAGCTGTCTCTGAAAATTACTTTTTTTATTCCAGTAGTGTATATTATTCTAGCGCATGGCAGACACGGTGCTAACGTAACATAGAGTGTCGCATGTTCTAACGTAATTTGATTTTTTGCTGCATAAAGTATTGCATTCGCTTCTGCATGTAAAGCTAATGAACAGCCACCTTTGCGATCGCGCGCGCATCCATCCACAGGCCATTCTTCATCACAGTTGTGTGTACCTGCTGGTGGACCATTATATCCTAATGAAATAATTCGGGTGTCTTTTGATATGACGGCTCCTACTTTCATCTTCACACAATGCGATTTCGTCGCAAGGTTTTGTGCTAGATCCATGTAAAGCTCATCAAAACTGATCTTACTCATTATGCAAAGATAATAGGGTTTAGGATATGTTTTAAAGTGAAGCGAAGTGGAACCTCAAGGCTTAATTATGAATGACTTGTGAGAAGTTATTTTCGGAGAGTTGGTGTGAGTTATTCATTCCTCTTCTCGTGTATAGTTTTTCAAACGAGACCTCATTATTCTCCTTTGATACTTTTAACTACTTCCGATAAATATATTTTGATACCAACGGCAAAAATAGGAGAGTTCATTTTCGCATCAATTTCTTTGTTGTTGATGAGCATAACTCGATATCCAACGCCTGCCGTTAATCCAACCCATTTAAGAACTTTATATTGTGCATTCACACCTAACTGTGATGCCACTACGCCTTTCTTATAAATTCTTCTTTTGTTATCGTTTTTGTCGAAGTATTGAAAATAACTCTGACCATAACCAATTTGAAAAGGTGTGCTAATTTGCCAGTTTCCCTCGTTATAATGGATGTATTCGGCCATCACGGGGAAATATCGAAAGAAGAGTTGAGCTTTAACGGTGTCATTTTTTGCGTAAGCAAGTTCTTCGCTGGGCAATACTTTCTGTTCTACAATATCTGAACTGAGCAAATTGTAACCAATTCCAAATCGCCATTTTTCATTCAGTTTCACACCACCTTTGAATCCCCAAACATCAGCACTTTTATTTCCAATAAACGAATAGTAACTATCAAAAACTAAAAAAGGACTAAGCGAATTTTTCTCGCTTTTAGTTTGACCATTTGTGATTGTGAAGAGCAAACACATAGGAAGAAGTAGCAGGGCTCTTAACATTCGTTTTGGCGCGGTAGTGTCGTATTTTCAGGCAAAGATAAAAAAGAGGATGCCATGTAAGAGAAGATTTCCATCCACCAGAAGAAGATATTGCTTGTTGGTACTTTGCTCATGTAGATTTAATATTCCTAGTATACTGAGTATTCCGCTGGAAATGGATGCAATAAGGAGTGAATTTGAAGACTGATGATAGGTGTAGAAATAGACTAACGTGATGGAAAGCAACATTAGTATGATGGCAACACCTTTTGTTTTTCTAAATCCATGTTGAATCGGGAAAGTAACAATTCTCTTCAATTTATCTTTTTTTATATCCCGTAAGTCAATACTTATACTCAAAGCAAAAAGAAAAAGAAAGCGTTGTAGGAAAAGCAATATTGAATCGGAATTCTCCAATAGAATAGGGGCGGTTACGAAGGCCCAAGCTAATGCTAAGGAAAAGTTTTTTAAGAGATACACGGACCTTAGACCTTCGAATGTCCCACTTTTTGTGGTAAATTGAGTGTAATAGATGATGCTTAGTATGGAAGCCAATCCATATTGCAAGAGTTGGAAAAAAGGGAAGGATAACTTCAATAATAAAATCAAAACCAAAATGAAGGCAATCGTTAAAATGATTTTACTTTCATTGATTTGAAAATTCTTGTTTGTAATTTTAATTTCAGGAGGTAATATGGCAATGTAATAACCAATAAATGTTCCTGTAAAAATAAAGAAGAAGTGAAATGCAGAACAATCGTTGGAACTATTTGCCATCAATGCACTTGATGTAGCCATTAAAAATGGATAATAATATCTACTGTGTACTGCGTAGGTTTTGAGACATAAAAACATCAAAGTCTAAGGGGTTTATTAATTAATGTCACCTATGTTAGGAACTAAGCAGTATGTTGTTGAATAAATAGCAATTATGCGCAATTGTAATTGGATTGATTTAAAATTTAGTGATTGTCTATTCCGTAAATGATAAGTCCTGTTAAACCCACACCTAAACTAATATATCCCCACTTTAAACTTTGTTGAATTTTTGTGTTCCGCGCCGATTTTTTATACCCAAATTGAAAGGCTTCGTTGTTCGCAATATTCTGATCGAAATTCTCAGGCAACTTCATTTTTTTAGGATTGAATCTTCCTAAAACAATGCTGTATATCATCGGTACAGGAATGGCATAAAACGAAAGTAAACTGGATCCTACGCCAACTACTGCAGATGAAATACTCGCTCCTTTTGCTTTATAATATTCGCTAGCCACTTGCTCACCTTGGATGTACAATTTCGCTTCTTCAATGGTAAAGTCTAAGGAATCGGCTGGTGTGTAAATTATTTTTTCTTCTTGTCCTTCGGTCTGAATTGAAAACACATCGTAACGATCCACCGTTCGCATTTTCTTCCGTTTATCATTAATTTTTTTAAAGGATACAAACTCATCTCCTAATTGATAAGTTTCAATGGGAATGTATTTACCGTTTAAAAGCAAAATCCGTTGTTGTGCCTGTGTGTATTTTGGGAAAATGAACAGAAGAAGCAGGAGCAGAAGGGTCAGTTTTTTCATAGACTTCAAAGCTATGAAATTGGAAGTAGTTATACCTAACATTTCTCTAAATCTGGAAAATGGAGGTCTTGGGTTGAGATTTAATCCACGATTCTGCCCCATTGAATTTAAAGCGGATTCCATTTTAAAAATGATTTAAATCAACGACATGTAAATTATAAAATGCTGATAAATAGAGAGATGATATATATACCCTGCCGTGTACTGATCCACTCAGTTTCTTAACTTTGTGTTCAAGAAAATAAGCATATGTCACAATATAAGTTTACCGATCGCCACATCGGACCAGATAATCAAGAAACGAAGGAAATGTTGAGCAAGGTAGGTGTATCTTCTATCGAAGAACTTATCAGTAAAACGATTCCAGCCGATATTCGATTGAAGAATGAATTAAATCTACCCGAAGCAGTTGATGAATCAAGCTATTTGCGTGAATCACGTGCCATGGCTGCAAAGAATAAAATTTTTAGAACCTATATTGGTTTAGGTTACCATAATACCATTATTCCCGGTGTCATTCAACGCACCATTTTTGAAAATCCAGGCTGGTACACTGCCTACACGCCTTATCAAGCAGAAATTGCTCAAGGACGATTGGAAGCACTTCTGAATTTCCAAACAATGGTGTGTGATTTAACAGGAATGGAGTTGGCCAATGCTTCTTTGTTGGATGAGTCTACATCCGCTGCTGAAGGAATGACGATGTTGTTTGCAACACGTACCAAGGAGCAAGAAAAAATGAATTGCGCTAAATTTTTTGTGAGCGATGATACATTTCCTCAAACAATAGATGTTCTTAAAACAAGAGCGACTCCACTAGGAATTGAATTGGTTTTTGGTAAAACTTCGGAGTTTACATTCGGAAATGATTTTTATGGTGCTATGTTGCAATACCCCGGTAAGGAAGGAAATGTTACAGATCACTCTGCTTTCACCGAAAAATGTAAAGCGAATAATATTCGTGTTGTCGTTGCTGCTGATATCATGTCTCTGGTTTTATTGACTCCTCCAGGAGAGTGGGGTGCCGATGTTGTGGTGGGTTCTACTCAACGTTTTGGTGTGCCGATGGGTTTTGGAGGTCCACATGCTGCTTATTTTGCAACGAAGGAATTGTACAAGCGTGATATTCCCGGACGTATCATCGGTCTAAGTATCGATGCTGCCGGTAAACCTGCTCTACGTATGGCGTTGCAAACGCGCGAACAACATATCAAACGCGATAAAGCAACATCAAATATTTGTACTGCGCAAGTGTTGTTAGCGGTAATGGCATCTATGTATGCGGTGTACCATGGTCCTCGTGGATTAAAAGCAATTGCTCAAACCATCCATCTTCGCGCTGCTGCTTTGGCAGCTGGTGTGAAGAAGCAAGGATACACCGTAGTTCACGATCAGTTTTTTGACACCGTAGCTATAGATGCCGGTGATAAGATGCAAGCGATTCAAAAGTTAGCGGAAGAAGCAAATATGAATTTCCGTTGCGAAAAATCGGGACGCATCATCATTAATTTTGATGAGACTACCTTGCATGATGACGTTACAGAGATCATTTATATTTTTGCTAAAGCTGCTGGATTCGATTATAAAAGAAATGGAGCCGATCCTACTTTGAAACCTATCATCAGTGAAAATTTAACTTTAGCTCGTAAAACGCCCTACTTAACCAATATCGTTTTTAATAAATACCGCAGTGAAACGGATATGATGCGTTATATCCGTTTATTGGAAAGTAAGGATCTCTCGTTGAATTATTCGATGATTGCTCTAGGTTCGTGTACGATGAAACTCAATGCTACGAGTGAAATGATGCCCTTGAGTTGGCCGCTGTGGAATAGTATTCATCCATTTGCTCCCGCTAATCAGCGCGAAGGATATACACAAATGCTTACGGAGTTGGAAAGTTATTTATGTGAGATCACTGGTTTTGCTGCCGTGTCACTTCAACCCAATTCAGGAGCGCAAGGTGAGTATGCAGGATTGATGGCTATTCGCAATTATTTAATCGCCAACGGTCAAGGACATCGTAATATCGTTTTAATTCCTTCAAGTGCACATGGTACCAATCCAGCAACCGCAGTAATGGCAGGTTGGAAAATTGTTGTTGTGAAATGTGATGCTAATGGAAATATTGATTTGAACGATATGCGCGAGAAAGCCGTATTGCATAAAGATCATTTAGCAGCAGCCATGGTTACGTATCCTAGTACGCACGGTGTGTATGAAGAAGGTATTCGTGAGTTAACTAAAATCATTCACGATAATGGTGGACAAGTGTACATGGATGGCGCGAATATGAATGCGCAAGTGGGATTAACAAGTCCGGGTATGATTGGCGCCGATGTATGTCATTTGAATTTACATAAAACATTTTCAATTCCGCACGGTGGTGGTGGTCCTGGCATGGGTCCTATCGGCGTTGCTGCTCATTTAGCACCGCATCTTTCTAATCATCCTGTAGTAAATGTTAATGATATTCGTCAAGGCACTGCCGTTAGTGCGGCTCCTTGGGGATCGGCATTAATTTTATTAATCAGCTATGGTTATATCCGTATGTTGGGAAGAGATGGTGTTCGAATGGCTACTGAGTATGCAATTTTCAATGCGAACTACATGAAAGCAAGATTGGAAGAGCATTACCCCATTTTATACAAAGGAAAAAATGGATTTGTTGCCCATGAAATGATTTTGGATTGCAGAACATTTAAACAGACTGCAGGAATTGAAGTAACCGATATCGCAAAACGATTAATCGATTATGGATTCCATGCACCAACGGTTGCATTCCCCGTAGCAGGAACCTTAATGGTTGAACCTACCGAAAGTGAATCAAAAGATGAGTTAGATCGTTTCTGCGATGCGATGATTGCCATCCGTGAAGAAATTCGCGCCATTGAAGATGGTCGCGCCGACAGAGTTAATAACGTGCTCGTGAATGCACCACATACTGCAGAAGAAGTTACTGCTGATGAATGGTTGCATCCTTATAGCCGCACCGAAGCGGCATGGCCTGCATCTTGGGTAAAAGGAAATAAGTTTTGGTCTTCTGTGAAGCGCGTCGACAATGCTTACGGCGACCGCAATCTTGTTTGCTCCTGCCCTGACATCAGCACCTACGAAACTGAAGAAGTGAGTTAGATGTAATTCCCTAAAATACTTTAGGGTTGGATGTTTTATTCTGAGTTATGCAAAACCTTTATTTCAAAATGAAAAGGATATATTATTTTTTATGTTTTGCATTATTTTTTACTTTAATCGGTAATGGGACATCTGTGTATGGGCAATTTAATAATAACTATTGGGTTTTTGGAGATAGTGTTGGGATAAATTGGACAAATCCAGCAAGTCCTACTTTGTTTAATTCCAAAGTTAGAGGAAGAGGATCTTGTGTTTCACTTTCAGACTCCACTGGTATTCGTATTTATAGCCATTCTAATTATACAACCGCCTTATTTAATCAATCTAAAACTTATAACCGTTTTGATGTACCCATACCAAGTAGTGATAGTTTATATGTTGAAGGATGGTATCATGAGATGTTGCTACTCCCTCACCCTGGTAATGATTCGTTAGTATATTTATTTACAATTGGAGTAAATTCATTCGATGGATTATATTACACGCTCATTAATTTCAAAGCGAACAATGATTCCGGAATTGTTATTCAAAAAAATATTCAACTCCAAAATGCCCCTGCTTTTGATGGACTCACGGCTGTAAGGCATGGCAATGGGCGAGATTGGTGGGTGTTGTTTAAAAAATGGGATGGCACTGGGCAAACTGGAAATAATCTTACTTACAAATATTTGATTAATGTGAATGGAATAAGTCTTTATTCAACTCAAAGTATAGGTTTAAATAATTCTACAAACCTTGGTCAGGTTTGCTTTAATAAATTATTAAACAAATTAGCGGTTGTAAATCTTCGTGGATTGGTTTCAATTTATTATTTTGACAGATGTTCTGGTCAGTTATCTCAGCCCATTACTATTGATTCAGAAAGATTAGGATCACCTTACCCTTATTATATTTCATGTGCATTTTCTTCGGATGACACTAAATTATTTGTTATAAGTATTTCTCCAAATAATTTACCGGGCGAAAGCGATACTTTGTTTCAATATGATTTAACGGCATCAAATATTGCTACCAGTAGACAAACAATTTTTGTTTATCCAACTTTTGAAAGTGGTTGGGGAAAAATGAAACTTGCTCCTGATAACAAAATTTATATTGCAGCTGCGGATGAAATAGCAAATATCCCATATCCAGATACTTTATTCACCTTAATAAACAACAATCTGAGCGTTATTAATTACCCTGATTCATTAGGAGCTGCATGTGACTTCCAGCCATTTAATTTTAATTTAGGAGCTGGAAGATCTTATTTCGGTCTTCCCAACAATCCCGATTATGAGCTTGGCGCGTTGGTAGGCTCGCCTTGTGATACACTAACGGTAGGCATAACCGAAAATGATGAAAAGAATGATGTTTTCTTCCAAGCTTGGTACAATTCCGAGTGGAATATGATTCATGTGAATGCGTCGAAGTTAAAAGGGAAGAGTGGGGTGTTAAGGTTGTTTGATGTGGAGGGGAGAGTGGTGGTGGAGAGGAAAGTGGAGGTGATGAGTGGGGGGTATTTTACGGGGGAAATTAATATGAATGGAATAGCAAGTGGAGTTTATATAGTTTCGATCGTAACTGAGAAAGATAAAGTTCAAAGTAAAATAATGAAATTCTAGTACCCAAAATACTGACAGTTTAAACGCAGCGGCGCAACGATTACGCAGCGGGCGCTGAAAATCTAACATCTAACATCTAACATCTAACATCTAAAAATGAAGTGGCTCGGTAGAGAACGTAGTGGAAATGTAGACGATCGTCGCGGAATGTCGCGGCCGGCGGCTGGACTTGGTATTGGCGGTATCATTGTCGTTGTAATTTATATGTTTTTGGGAGGGGATTCGGCAGAGTTGGCGAATATTCTTCAACAACAACAAACGAATAATGCACCAAGTACAGCCGTTGATCCTAATGATGAAGATGCTGTTTTTGTATCGGTTGTATTGAAAGATACCGAAGATGTTTGGGAGAAAATTTTTCGAGAACAGTTTGGAAAGGAATATCGTAAACCTACTTTGGTGTTGTTTGATGGTGCGGTGGAATCGGCCTGCGGATTTCAACAATCTGCCACCGGACCTTTCTATTGCCCCACCGATGAAAAATTATACATCGATCTTTCTTTTTATCGATTGTTGAAAGAGCGCTTCAATGCACCTGGCGATTTTGCCATGGCGTATGTAGTAGCGCATGAAGTAGGACATCATGTGCAACATTTATTAGGTACATCGGATCAAGTCCATCAGCAACGACAACAACTCAGCGAAAAGGATGGAAACAAACTTTCGGTGATGCTCGAATTGCAAGCTGATTTTTATGCAGGTCTGTGGGCGCACCATGCCGACGCAATGAAAGGAATTTTAGAACCCGGCGATATTGAAGAAGCCCTCACCGCTGCCAGCGCCATTGGTGATGATAAACTGCAACAGCAAAGTGGAGGCAGCGTAGTGCCCGATGCCTTTACACACGGTACTTCCGAGCAACGTATGTATTGGTTCAATAAAGGCTACACCACTGGATCCCTAGAGCAAGGAGATACCTTTAGAGAGCTGTAATTTTTTATCTATTAAATAAATGTCTTAATGGTAGGCATCATAAAAAATCATAATAGATCATAATAAATCTGCGGCCAATAAAGCATAGTTAATGCAATAAATAATAAAGTATCGAAATTTTCTAGAATCGAGCATCGAGCATCTAGCATCTAGAATTCAATTTCGAAGCGCAAAGTTTTTTTTAAGAAGTAATCTCAAATTAAAAATGGAAAAATATAAAATCCCCGGCCAAACACGCATCGGACACGTGCACTTAAAAGTTTCAGATCTTCAAAAATCACTCGATTTCTATTGCGGATTATTGGGTTTTGAAATCACCACTTTTTATGGAACAGATGCTGCCTTTATTTCTGCAGGTGGATACCATCATCACATCGGACTCAATACATGGCAAAGCAAAGGCTCAGGTCCAGCCGCACGTAATGCCGTCGGACTCTTTCACACCGCCATTTTATATCCAACACGAAAAGATTTAGCAATTATCTTTGATCGCCTTCGACAAGCGAGTTATCCATTAACCGGAGCTGCAGATCATCTAGTCTCCGAAGCACTCTATCTCGACGATCCCGACGGAAACGGTGTAGAACTATATTGGGACAAACCAAAAGAACAGTGGAAGTACAATCCAGATGGCACCATCGTCATGGATACCCTTCGTCTCGATTTGCAGGATTTGCTCAAAGAAATTTAAAATAGTGCGTAGTCCTACTATCTGTACGCACGGCTGCGCTACGACAAATTTTCTCTCGAAGGCTGCGCTATGCTAAAGTTTCTCGCAAAGTCGCAAAGGCGCTAAGGCTGCGCTCTCATTAAGAATCCTCTAGTGCACTCTTGTGACCTTTTGTTTCTCTAGTGTTTTTAAAAAGTAATATTATAAAAACGATAATTATTATTTACCGATATCTACTAGCAGCCAGAAGCTAGCAGCTAGAAGCCAAAATCTCTATTCTAAAATAATCATCACAAGAAATATAATCAAAAAAGAACCGTAATTTTGATAAAGAAAAATCTTGAACTATCTAGCCCACTTATATCTTTCCGGCAACAACGATCAACTAAAAATCGGGAACTTCATCGCCGATCACGTAAAAGGATCGGTCATTGAAAACTATTCCGGCGATGTACTTGCAGGAATTCATTTCCATCGTTTGATCGACGCATTTACTGATCAACATCCAATAGTTTCCATTTCCAACGCCCGCCTCAGACCTGATTTTCGGAAGTATGCTCCCGTCATCTCCGATGTTTTTTTCGATCATTTTTTAGCTCGGAATTGGAATGCGTATCATCATCTACCCCTCGAGGAATTTGCAAAAAATAGTTATGCATTAATGCGCTCTAACGAACAACTGCTTCCCGCCCGAGCCTTGCATATGTTGAACTACATGGAATCGCAAAACTGGCTAGTACATTATGCATCGATTGAAGGAATTGAAAAAGCCCTCACCGGATTATCCAAAAGAACTCGCTTCATTTCAAACATGGACAAAGCGCACCTCTTCTTACAAGAGCATTACCACGATTTCGAAAATGATTTCGAACTATTTTTTAAGGATATAAGATTGTATGTTTCCGCATTGGATGAAATGAAATAAACAAAAAATAATTTTAAATTTTAAACCAAAAACCAAAAACCAAAAACCAAAAACTAAAAACTAGAAACGCTTTTAATAATCTTAATTACTTTTCTTTCACCACCATAAATCGCTTCTAAAATATACACGCCTTGATTCCATCCGCGCACATCAATGGAAAGCGAGTTGTACGCACCGAGGGAAGGTCCTGGAAAATAATTTTGTGACATCGGAAAATTTCCTTGAAACTGTGTTCGACCATATGCATTAAAGACATTAATGCTCATATACCCGTTCGAATTCATGTAGGCTTTCATGTTGATGGTGTTTTCACTGGCATCAATCACGGTTGGATTTAAATCAATATCAAAAGATCCGCACAAACCACTGTAGAATCCACAAAATAAGAATCCATATTTATTCAATGCAGCGCAATCGTTCCGATAGGTTTTTCCATCACAAGCACAAACGGGATTATAATCGCCAGTACAAGTAAAAAATATATTTTCCTGCTTTGTTGAATCTTTACACGGATTACAAAATTGAAATTGTGCCATGGCATCCATCCCGAAAAAAAGGAGAAACAGGCAAATCAAACTCACTTTACTATATATATTCGACTTACTCATCACTTACAAATTTAACCCATTATAGTCTATTCGAAACGATTTAAGGGTGTTTTTAGTCTGCACCTACGGGAATTCATCCCTTTTGTGGGTAAAAATCAAGGTTTTTGTTGTTTATCACCCCTTAATCCCAACGATTTTCACTTCCGATTTCTATCAGGATCGCGTATTTGCGTATTCGTAAAATTCGTAATTCGTATATTCGTATCGATCTGTAATTCGTATCCCACCAAATTTCGCATCTTTCGCATTTCGTGTTAATTCGCTTTTCGCGTATTTGCGTATTCGT
>JANOAX010000127.1:0-3580 GCA_031411335.1 Bacteroidota bacterium | reverse complement strand
ATAATCATCCGATTGTTTTCTTGTCCATTAATTTTCGGTCCAGTTCATACGATCTGCAGGAGAGAACTGCCAAGGAGCGCCATTATTTTCCATCTTGGTAAACATCCCATTCAACTCAGCAGGAGCTGCACTTTCTTCCATCACCTTAAATCGACGAAGATCCATGATGATACTCAACGGATCTATTAATATTGGACACGCTTCAACACAAGCGTTACAAGAAGTGCAAGCCCAAATTTCTTCTTCCTTAATATAATCGTTGATGAGTGATTTTCCATCATAATAATCAGCACCTTTTTGATCCAAGTTTTTTCCAACTTCTTCCAATCGATCGCGAGTGTCCATCATGATTTTGCGCGGTGACAATAATTTGCCTGTAATATTCGCTGGACAAACAGAAGTACATCTTCCACATTCTGTGCAGGAGTAAGCATCCATCAATTGTTTCCAATTCAAATCTTTCACATCCTTAGCTCCGAAACGTTGCGGCAACCCATTGGGATCGGTAGGAGGAGGAACGGCTGCAGGATCCATCATCAACTTTACTTCATTGGTCACACTCTCCATATTATTGAACTGACCTTTCGGATTCAAATTAGCATACCATGTATTAGGAAATGCCAATAAAATATGAAAATGCTTTGAGTAAGGAACATAATTTAAAAAAGCGATAATCCCAACAATATGAAACCACCAACAACCTCTTTCAATCATCATTAACGTTTCATTTGAATACGTTCCCAACATTCCGAAAAGAGAACTGCTTACAGGAAATGCACCGGCTACAACATAATGAGACGCGCCTCTAGATTGTAACAATGCATCACTAGCATTCATAAAAAGAAATGCAGTCATCAAAAATATTTCGGTGATCAAAATTAAATTCGCATCTGATTTTGGCCAAGAAGTCATCTCAGCCATGTGAAATCTCTTCAAACGAATAATATTCCGTCGAGCTAAAAAGACAACACAAGCTAACAAAACCCCGATGGCTAAATACTCAAAACTACCAATTAAAAAATCATAAAATCCACCGAGAAAACTTAGAACTCGATGCGTTCCAAAAACGCCATCGATCATTATTTCCAGTACTTCAATATTTATAATTATAAATCCCACGTAAATCAACAAATGAAAAAATGCAGCAACGGGTCGACTCCCCATTTTCGATTGACCCATTGCGACACGAGCCATCGTTTGCCAACGTTCCGTTTTACGATCGTTGATCACTTTTTCCCTTCCCAAGTTAATATTGCGCATTACGTTCTTCACACGGATTACAAAAAAATAAATGCCGACAGAAAGTAAGAGTATAAATAAGAATTGTGATATCATTTCAACTAATTTATGGTTCTAAATTACAACATACAACGGAAACTCCATTTGAAAGCAGTTACCAATTCAAATAAAAACTATTTTTTATTGATAAGTGTTTCAGCTTCTTGAATCGTGATCCGTTGATTTCCATTGAAAGCGGTTAGAAATGCGTCGGCTCGACCGTTCGCTTTTACTTGATTCAATTTCTTCCTTGCATCGGCTATTGACAGGTATTTACCAATACAATAACGAGTAAATCCATCATTACATTCCACTATATTGATGGATTCTAAGTTTGCGAATTTAGAATTATCAGTCGAAGGATTTTTGCTTGCTCCAATTTGAACACTTATATAAACCGTTGGCGCTTTAATATCATTCAATATTTTATCCTTTAATCCTGAATTTTGCTTTGTAGGCGTAGGCACAGGAGTAGGGGGAGGAGGTGAATTAT
This sequence comes from Bacteroidota bacterium, assembly GCA_031411335.1. Classification (GTDB taxonomy): domain Bacteria; phylum Bacteroidota; class Bacteroidia; order AKYH767-A; family OLB10; genus JAJTFW01. Next base: position 1,809 of record JANOAX010000127.1, on the reverse strand, counting down.
GAGTAGGATTCGCTACTACTTTTTCTTCCGTTGAATCGGGTTTTACTACTTTAATTTCTTCTAAAGGTGGAGCAGGTACAGGGTCTTTTTCAATTTTTAAAGGATCAGATTTTGGAGAATGATCCGAAGAAGAATTTCCTGAAGTCGTTTCCATATCTACTTTATACTCCTTAAAAGCTCTATAAATAGCAGCAGCCATGGTATTTTGTCCTTTGTCCGACGCTAAAAATTTCTCTTCAGGCTCATGTGTTAAAAATCCACATTCAATAAGTACTGCTGGCATGGCAGTTTTATAAAGCACCAGAAATCCAGCTTGTTTTACTCCTCTGTTATTTCTTCCTGCATATTCTGTAAACTCATCTTGAATATTAGAAGCAAACAATAAACTCTGACTCATAAACTGACTTTGATAAAGCGAAAAAATAATGTTTGCCTCAGGAGAATTCGGATCAAATCCATCATATTTTTTTAAATAATCATCCTCTAACAAGATCGTGGCATTCTCACGTTTTGCTACATCCAAATTACTTTCTGTTTTATGATTACCCATCACATACGTTTCAGATCCATAAGCTGTTTTTCCGCCGGCATTGAGGTGAATACAAATAAATAAATCGGCGTGAGCTCTATTGGCTATGTTTGCTCGTTCATGTAAGGGAATAAAGACATCTGATTTACGAGTATAAACCACATTTATATCGGGATAATTGGTCTCAATCATTTTTCCCAATTTCAATGCAATATCAAGTGCAACATGCTTTTCACGAGACGATGCACCCAAGCAACCAGCATCATGACCACCATGGCCCGCATCAATCACAATCGTTTTAATTTTATAGGTATCCTTGCCTTGACCTGTTAAAGACAGGTGAACAAAAAACATTACAAGCGATATGGCAATCAGGAATCTTCTTTTCACGTTGGGGTTTTGTAGCTTTGCGCCTTCAAAATTATTGTATAATAGAGATAATGATGTATCTAGATAGACGAGGTTCTAGCAACTTTTCAACGTCAAGTTGTTGGTTGATCGTATGTCTGCTTTTTATATTAACCTCATTTTCATCACTCTCCGCTCAAGACCTTCCTGCAAAATCAACTGAAAATAAGACAGATAGCATTAAAATTGCGAATTCCGACAGCATTTCAAGTTCGGATGATTCTTTAAAAATATTAGCTGGGGACACTATTCCCTTAAATGATTCACTGCTTTTGGCGGATGATTTTAAGTCGAAGGTTTCTTATTATGCCGAGGATTCTATCGTTTATGATCTGGACACCGGAATGGTTTATTTGTACGGAAAAGCTTGGATGACATATGAAGACATCCGCTTAGAGGCCGATTATATCGATATTGATTTTAACACAAAAGAGCTTTCTTCTAAAGGTGCGCCAGATTCTACTGGGACAATAGTTGGCAAGCCTTTATTTAAACAAGGAACAGATGAATTCCATTCCGATCAAATTCGTTATAATTTTAACACGAAAAAAGGTAAGATTACAGAAGTGACTACCAAGGATGGCGATAGTTATATTCATGGTGCTGTAGTAAAAAAACAACCAGACAATAGTACATTTATTAAAGATGGATATTATACTACTTGCGATGCACCTCATCCGCATTATTATTTGAAGTCGAATAAAATTAAAGTGATTCCAAATAATAAAGTAGTTACGGGTCCAGCCGATTTATACATTATGGATGTGCCCACTCCCTTAGCCATCCCATTTGGATTCTTTCCAAATAAAAAGGGTAGAGCTTCCGGAATTCTATTTCCACAGTACGGTGAGTCGCAACAGTTAGGTTTCTTT
>JANOAX010000126.1:0-5780 GCA_031411335.1 Bacteroidota bacterium | reverse complement strand
CAAAATACGATGATTTAATTAAAGTGAAATTGAGTTACATCAACCTTTGTTGGTCAATTTTCTGTTTATCGAAATAAATTATAGTCTTTTTGGGGAAGTAAGAAAAAGCGACAGGGATTATAAGTTGTATTGATCAAAAATTACAATTCTTGACCTATATCTAGTAGGTTTACGTTGATAGATGTTCTTTTTAATTTAATCACGCTAGAACTTTTTATTTTGCTTGAGTTCTTTTACATTTGCTAATATAAATTTAATATTATGTCAGATATTCAAGTTAGATTTTCTAAAATTTCATTGGTATCCGCAAATAAAAATATTAGATTTTATTTCATAGTCTCTATTCTTATTCTTTTAGGTAATTACAATTCCTTTAGCCAAGCTTGGACTCGAATTCTTTCACAGCCAAGCAGTTTTTCTAGTAACATTATTCGCTTTAATGATGGCGGTTACTTGGTTTGTGGTGGAACAAACGCTTATGGCCCACCATCAACAAATGCCATGATGATAAAATTAGATTCTTTAGGCAATTGGCAATGGCAGGTTGTATTGGGCGGTGTGATTACTGAATATGGTTTCAGGGCAATACAAAATGCAGGTGGTGATATTTTTGTTGTGTCAAGTCCTTATATATTTGGATCAGATACCAACGGTTCATTATTAACACGTCTCAGTTCTTCTGGTCAAATTTTATGGACAATAAGCCTTAATACCTCTCCATCAAAATTAGCATATGATATTACTGATTCAGGATATGATGTTGTAATTACCGGAGCGGTAAACAATCATTCAACAGGCACAAAACGTGACTTGTTTATATCTAAGATCGACACAACAGGCAGCACACTTTGGACTAAAACATATGGAGGACTTCATACACAAATAGGAAATTGCATTAGCAAATTAAACGATGGTGGTTATTTAATTGGTGGTGGCGCTACTTCTTTCACGGACAGTACTACTTTAGATTGTTTTGCTGTACGTACCGATTCGAATGGCGATACATTGTGGACACGGCATGGACCTCGTGCTTTTTACGATGGTCGTGGTTCAATGGGTTTTTATGGTTGCACTCAATTGAAAGGTGATACCCTTGTTGTCTTTACTTCTGTGGTTCCTGTGTATTACCCCAATGCTTGTGCGGTTACTTATCGCATGGATGGCACACTAAAATTCCAATATATATCTAGTTCCTTAGCAGACGGCGCATATGATGTTTGTGCAACTAATGATGGTGGATTTATGATGGCTGGTTATAGTTTAGTGGCAGGTACAACTGCGAAGATTTTTAAATTTTCACACACAGGGAAATTATCTTTCACAAAAGGGTATTTTGGCTTAGGGGGAAACTCGTATCCTTACTATTCAAATTTTAATGATTTAATTGCTCTGCCCGATGGGAGTTTAATAGCTGTTGGTACTTCTTCTTTGTTTGAAAATTTCAAGCCGTCATCCTATGGAAGAATGCTTATCATGAAAACTACTGCTGCCTTAAATGCAAATATTGATAATAACGGAATCATTACTACTGCAGATAGCACGTCGTTTTGCATTGGCAATTCTATTACACTTAATGCAATGACAAATTTCGATCATTACCAGTGGTTTTGGTTCAATTCAAGCAACTATGTTAATTGGATTCCTAATTCAGATACCATTTCCATTTCGGCTGACTCCTCTGGTACTTACACATGCTTAATGTGGAACGATAATGTTATGAGTTATTCCAATTCAATTCTTGTTCGTGTAAGCAATCCTCCAGATACTACTATTTACTCTACTGGCTCATTGCTACATTGTGCACAGATAGATACGATTCAACTTTTTGTGAAAAGCCAGCCTTACACAAGCTATCAGTGGTATCTAAACGGAAATCCATTGCTCTCAACCACTAATAAAATTACTCCTCTAATTTCAGGCGTTTACAGCGTGAAAGTGGCAAATTCATGCGATACACTTACAACCGCTGGAATTTTTGTTGATGTAAATGCTACTCAGTCAATAGTCCTTGATACAAACATCATCAAACTTCCTTATTTAAGCGGAGCCACATCAACTTGTAAATATCATAAATTTACTGTGCCGTCACTCCCTAATACAACTTATACTTGGTATAGAAATAACTTACCTACAGGAAGCAATCAAGCTACGGACTCGGTAAATAAAAATGGATATTATTATTTAACTGCACAAAATGTTTGTGGTATTTCAACTTCCAATATTGCACAGGTTGTTTATGACTCGATTAAATTAACTCTCGATACAAATTATGTAACTTCTTGTGACAATCATAGTTTGTTCATAAAAGCTCCTTACAATAGTTACTATTACGAATGGTTTAAAAATGGAGTTTTAGTGAGCCAGGGATCAAATAATGCTAATCTTCTTCCAGGTTGGGTTTTAAGCAATAGTCTTGATACAGGTTATTATAAATGCCGTGTTTCCTTGTTTTGTAATGGAACAATTATTTCTGGCTTTACTGACTCGATTTATTATGCTGAACGAAATGTTACTAACTACATAACCATTATAGCAGGAAGCAATCCATCTTGTAACTTCAGTCCAGTTACTTTACAAGCCTCCATCGCAGGAGCCCAATATCAATGGTACAGAGATAGTGTATTGATTTTTGGTGCAACTTCGCAAAGTTATACAGCATTTATTTATGGCATTTTTACTGTAGAAGTTACACTTCCCTGTGGTGTGATTTCATCTTCCGTAAATATACAATTCGGGATACCCAATCCTGCCTTTTCAACAATTACCTTCGATAGTGATACAATGATCTGCAAATCTTCAAATTCCACAAGAGGAGTTTATATCACTGCCAATTCTTTTTATCAAGGTGGTCAATGGCAGCTTAACGGCGTGGATATACCTAATGCAACGTACAAGAGATATTATGCAACTTCTGCTGGCTGGTACCGCTACTTGTACACTAATGCATGTGGTTCGGATTACACCAATCCGTTTTATGTTCCTGAAAGTGTCTTGCCTGATTTTCAGTTAATGCCGGCAGGGACTGTTCCTGTTTGCCCTGGCGATTCAGTGATTCTTTCTCTGCCTTTGGATACAAGTTATTCCTACAAATGGTACAAAAACGGAATTCTTTTAAATGGTATCTACTCCAACAGTATTAGTGTTGTTCCACAATCATATTATCATGCTGTCGTAACCAATAATTTCGGTTGTACAAACAATTCAACCTATGTAAATGTTACTTACCAAATCCTTCCAATAAATAATATTCTTCCATTTACTCCACCATTTATTTGCGAGGACAGCATAAAACTTAGCGCCAATGAACGATATGATTATTCATATCAATGGTATAAAAACAGTACTCCAATACCAGGTGCCACTCAAAAGTTTATTTACGCTACCGAAGGTGCCGATTTTTCAGTTAGAATTTATGATTCTCTTGGTTGCTATTCAGATGCGCAAACGCTAACAGTAGAAGATTCAGCTATTGGCACACCCTCCATTGTAAGTAGTAACCTCTCCCATGCAGCCTGTCTCGGTGATTCTGTTATTTTGTCAGTGGATGCTGGCTTTGCAAATTATCAGTGGTATATAAATGGAAGTATTATCAGCGGTGCAACTTCGCACAATCTTAATGTAAATTCAACAGGTAATTATTCTGTTGAAGTAAGAAATTTAAGTGGTTGTACTGGCACAGCGAATTTTAATTTCGTTGTAAGCGATCCGCCACTACTCATTCAACAAAATATTGTTGCCGCACAATGTAGTACTAGAACGGGGTCATTCACTTTAACATTCGATACTAGTCATGTACGAGTTGATTTAGTTTATGCTGACGGTTCAACGTTTACACAGGGACCCTATGCAGTAACTACATATTCCTTTTCTAATCTTTACTCAGGCTGGTATGTTTTTAATTATACTCATGCCAATGGCAGTTGCTTTAACTCCGACTCAATATTTATACCTTCTTCTAACATCCTTACACCAAACATCCTATTATATGATACAATAATTTGTGCTGGAGAAACTGCTTATCTGAATGCTGGGTTGGGTCCTGCTCTTTACTCTTGGAATACAGGAGTCAATACTTCTGGAATTTCCGTAACTTTAAGTGGAATGTATTCAGTAACGGTTACCGATACAATATCTGGTTGCGTTGGAGTCGATTCTATGTATGTAACAGTTAATCCGCTACCGACCATTTCTATTTCTCCTTCTGGACCGATTGGGGTTTGTGTAGGAAATTCTATTGTTCTTGATGCAGGTTCGGGGAATTATTCTTACGCATGGTCAAGTGGCGATCAATCCCAACTAATTAATGCAACAGCAAGTGGAATTTATGTAGTAACTGTAATCGATACGCTTACCACTTGTGTATCCCGCGATTCTACAGTCGTTACCTTTAATTCATTGCCTACAATTTCTATTTGGCCTAATGACACTGCTTGGATTTGTGCTAGTCAGTTGTTGACATTACATTGCTCATCCGGTTATGCTTCTTATTTATGGTCAAACGGCATTACCGATTCTTTAAATAGTATTTCTACTCCTGGTTGGTATAGCGTGTTGGTGAGCGATAGCAACTTTTGTTATTCCGTCGATTCGGTGTATGCAGCCAGTTCTGCACTTCCAATAGCAAGTATTACTCCACCAGGTCCTCATACATTGTGCGATGGGAATTCAATTGTACTTAATGCCGATTCCGGAAGTTATGCTTATGCATGGTCAACCGGTCAACAGTCACAAACAATTAATGTGGCAGTAACTGGAAATTATATATTAACTGTAACAAATACACATACTTCTTGCGTGAATCAAGATACAGCAATCGTTAACATTTACCCGCCACCGCTAATTTCAATTTGGCCGTCGGACACTGCATTGATTTGTGCAAGTCAGACTTTGACATTAAATATACCATCAGGTTACGCTTCCTATCTTTGGTCAACGGGTTTAACTGATTCAATAATTTATATTACCAGTCCTGGATGGTACAGTGTACAAGTGGGCGATAGTAACTTGTGTTATTCGGCCGATTCAGTTTATGTAAGTCAGAACTCATCCATTTCTTTATCTACCATTCAGGTTAGTCCAACTTGTGCTACATGCTGTGATGGTTTGGCTACTGTGCTTATTTCTGGTGGAATACCTCCTTATTCAATTGTATGGAGCAACGGACAAACAACAAATACCACTGGTCAACTTTGTAATGGTATCTATACAGCAGTCGTTACAGATAGTTTAGGATGTGTAGACTCTGTTGCAACTTCCTTTTCTGTTGGCTTGAGCAGTGTTTCTGTTTTTTTAAATTCAATTCAAGTTTTCCCTAACCCTACTCAACATTTACTTACGATAGAAAGTAATTTATCAATGAATAAGGATGTAGAAATGAAAATTGCTAATATTTTTGGACAACAGTTAAGTGCACCCATTACAAATTCTTATCATCAAAATTATTATCAAATGCAGATTGATATCAGCCATTTTGCTTCAGGGATGTATTTACTGAGCATCTATTCTGAGGGAGAAAGGAGAGTATTTAAAATTTATAAGTTATAAAATCATTATTGTCTGTCTAAAAAAAGAATTCATAAAAATCAATAAAATTCAGTAGGGACGCATTTCAATGCGTCCAAATAGATTTACCCTAATAACCGAGTCCGCCTAATTAGGTTTTAAATTAAAAGAATTCATGAAAATTAATAAGATTCAGTAGGGACGCATTTCAATGCGTCCAAATAGATTTACCCCAATACCCGAGTCCATCTAAATAGGTTCTAAAGAAAGAATTTATG